>NZ_CP011787.1:316336-632672 GCF_001269425.1 Candidatus Palibaumannia cicadellinicola
ATTTATTATTAATAATCTGTGGTTTAATGCTTATTATTATAAAATATGTTATGTTCGTAACATAACACAATATAGCATAGAGAAATAAATCAGTGGTTAATAATAGCATTAGATTAGCACTAGGTATTGCATACGATGGTAGCACATTTTATGGCTGGCAACGTCAGCAGCAAGTACCAAGTGTACAGGCTTGCCTAGAGAGAGCACTATCATTAGTTGCTAAAGAACAAGTATCTGTATATTGTGCGGGTCGTACAGATGTTGGAGTGCATGCCACTGGTCAAGTAGTTCATTTTGACACCTATTCAAATAGAAATGAAAAAGCTTGGACACTAGGTGTGAATGCCAATTTACCTAAAAGTATTGCTGTACGCTGGGTTATGCCAGTAACAAAAGATTTTCATGCTCGTTTTAGTGCTATAGCACGTAGTTATCGTTATATAATATATAATAATCGTTTGCGTCCAGTAATATTTAACGGCGGACTAACTCACTACTACAAACCTCTAGATGTAGATAAAATTGAGCGTGCAGGACAATGCTTACTAGGTGAACATGATTTCACGTCATTCCGTGGACTACAATGTAAGTCCAGTACTCCTTTACGTACAATTTATAAGTTTAGTGTCAAAAGTAAGGGACCATATATTATTATTGATATAACAGCTAATGCTTTTCTTTATCATATGGTTCGTAATATTGTAGGTAGTTTAATAGAAGTAGGATCTTGTAAAAGACAAGAAAATTGGATTTCTGAGATTTTAGAGTTAAAAAATCGTTCTTTAGCTGGTATTACCGCTCAGGCAAAAGGATTATACTTAGTATATGTATACTATCCATCAAATTTTGCCATACCGTCATTATCGGGAGAACCAATTGTGCTCACTGACTCATTCAGTGAATTAATGTTTGAATAATTAATTCATTAATGTATTTAATAACGGATTACATATCAATATACATATATATTGATCTATATAGAGTTTTATTAGAGTTTTATTAATGAGCTGGATTGAACGTATTATAAATAAAAGTACTATAATTCCTACACGTAGGATTGAGATTCCTGAAGGAATCTGGACAAAATGTGATAGCTGTGGGCAAGTACTATACCGTGCTGAATTAACACGTAATTTAGAAGTTTGCATGAAATGCGATCATCATATGCGTATTACAGCGCGGGTAAGACTGCAATCTTTTTTAGATAAAGATAGTGAATACGAGTTAGGCGGGGAACTAGAGCCTAAAGATATTCTGAAATTTAGAGATTATAAAAAATATAAAGACCGCTTAATTGCTGCCCAAAAAGCAACTAATGAGAAAGATGCACTAATAGTGATGAAAGGTACGCTATATAGTATGCCAATAGTAGCAGCTTCTTTTGAGTTTGCTTTTATTGGAGGATCTATGTCTTCTGTAGTAGGAACACGTTTTGTCCGTGCTGTAGACAAGGCTTTATCTGATAAATGTCCTTTAGTATGCTTCTCAGCTAGTGGAGGTGCTAGAATGCAAGAAGCTCTCATATCGCTGATGCAAATGGCTAAAACTAGTGCCGCGCTAGCTAAGCTACGTTACCACAGTTTACCTTATATTTCAGTTTTAACTGATCCAACTATGGGTGGTGTTTCAGCTAGCTTAGCAATGCTAGGTGATTTAAATATTGCAGAGCCAAAAGCACTAATAGGTTTCGCAGGTCCAAGAGTCATTGAACAAACTGTACGTGAAAAATTACCTGCTGGTTTTCAACGTAGTGAATTTTTATTAGAAAAAGGTGCTATTGACATGATAGTACGGAGACAAGATATGCGCTGGTGTATCGCAAAATTACTAGCAAAATTAACTCATAGTCCTATGCCACAAAATCTTAATTAATAATCTATATGATGTCTGTATCATACAAAGTTAAAAAAATCCAATAATATTATTTATTGTGTATATATTAAATATATAAATATAGTTAACAATAACTAGCTAATCATGAAAAAATCAAAAAATAATTTTTTTATTCCCCAACCATCGTCGTCACTAGCTATATGGATTAATTATATTACCAATATACACGCAAAACCTATTGATTTAAACTTAGATAGAATAATCTATGTAGCAAAATCTTTAGACCTGCTACAACCTGCACCACTAGTAATCACTGTGGGAGGTACTAATGGTAAAGGTACTACTTGTAAGCTATTAGAAGCAATTTTGTTATATTATGGTAAAAAAGTAGGTGTTTTTAGTTCCCCACATCTTATCCGTTATACTGAAAGGGTACGTATTAATGGAAAAGAACTGCCTGAAGCTGCACATAGTAAAGCAATGGCGATAATAGAAACAGGGCGCGGGAATACTTCTTTAAGTTATTTTGAATTTAGTACTCTTTCTGCGTTACAGTTATTTAGCCAATCAATGCTAGATGTATTGATTTTGGAAGTAGGATTAGGTGGAAGATTAGATGCTACGAATATAATTGACGCAGATATTGCTGTAATAACGAGTATTGCACTAGATCATACAGATTTGCTTGGTTCAGATCGTAATAGTATTGCACGCGAAAAAGCTGGAATTATGCGGTCTGGTAAACCAATTATTGTTGGTGAATTAGATAGACCTATCACTCTTGATACAGCTATTGCCGATGGTAATGCTATTTTATTCGCACGTGATAGAGACTGGGGATTTAAGTTAGAAGACAATATTTATTGGCATTGGTGGGATATAGATAATAATATCAGAACAAAGCTGCCGTTACCACTTACTATTCCGCTAGATAATGCGGCTACCGCACTAGCTACAGTACACCGGCTACCTTTTTTCGTGAGTGATGAGTGTATTTATCAAGGCTTACGCAATGCAAGTTTACCTGGGCGTTTCCATATTATACGTAAGCAACCACTAGTTATATTAGATGTAGCACATAACCCGCATGCTGCTAATTATCTTGCGCACAAGCTAGATGCTCTAAACTTACCACATTATAGTAAAATTTTTGCAGTAGTAGGTATGTTAGCTAATAAAGATATTCCTGGTACTATTCACTGTCTAATCGATAAAATTTCATTATGGTATTGCGCAACAATTGATGATCCATGTGCAGCTAGTGCAGAACAAATAGCATCATATCTTATTAACAGCAATGCAAAAAAATTTAATGATGTTGTTAGTGCTTGGCAGCAGGTGTTATATGATGCTGCTTCAGAAGACTGCGTACTTGTTTTTGGTTCATTTCATACTGTTGCATCAATTATAAGAGAGAATCAAAGTGAAGATTTATGATAGTAAGTTTAATAATCGTTTAGCAGGAAGTATTATTATGCTTGCCTTAATAATAATTTTTTTACCACCTTTACTAGAAGTAAATAAAAAAAAATTAATGATGAATTAGTTACTATTCCACTTATTGCTCAACTGAGAAACAATAACCAGGAACTATCATATTTAAAAAACAAGCAATTTTCACCAAAAAGTAATTTATTTGCTACTGATGGTGATCTAAGACAAGTTAGCAAAAAATTAAATTTAAATGTAAACAAAACCATCACGCCATATAAGCTTAAAATTTGGGTAATACAGCTAGGTTCTCTAACAAATGCTAATAAGGTATCTGAAATAGTTGCTCAGCTACTATTAGCAGGATACCCTGTATATACGTCGCCTTCTTTACCGATCGAAGGTAATATTACGCGTATTTTTGTTGGTCCATATCCTTCAAAAGAAAAATTACAAGTATTAATCAATGAGTTAAATAATTTAAGTGGCCTTAATGGTAAATTATATTACACTTATGCGTATTGATTAGCAGTAGTGTAGGATGTTATTAAGTCATAAAAAAGATGATCAATATAAAATAATCATAAATGGATGATATATGAACTGGATAGATTATCTAATTATTCTTATTATTATTGTTTCTATATTGATCAGTATAATTCGTGGTTTTATTAAAGAAACATTATCTTTAACTACTTTAGTTTGTGCTTTTTTTATTTCTGGTAACTTATATAAAGATATAGCTATTACTTTTACTAAAGTAGAAGAACCTATTATTAAAAATATTATTGCTATTGTATTGCTATTTATAGCTACTATGATTGTGGGTAAGATAATTAATATTATCACTCAATCATTAGTAGAAAGAACAGGCCTATCAGGCATAGACCGTGTATTAGGTGTCTTTTTTGGTTTGTTACGAGGAATACTAATAGTGTCAGTAGTGCTATTGTTTATTGAAAAATTAACTATTGTTACTGCCAATCCAGATTGGCAACAGTCTCAGCTAATACCGAAATTTCGTAGTTTTATTAAATTATTTTTAAAATATATATAAAACACTGACTTTAAGTTTTTTTAACAAAAAATCATTTTTTTAAATTAGCAATATGAGGATATAACATATGTGTGGTATTGTTGGGATCGCAGGTGTGATGCCAGTTAACCAGTCTATTTATGATGCATTAACGGTACTACAGCATCGTGGACAAGACGCCGCAGGTATAGTAACAGTAGATTCTTTCAACTGCTTTCGTATGCGTAAAGCTAATGGATTAGTTAGAAATGTTTTTGATATCCACCATATGCAAAGCCTACAGGGAAATATGGGTATTGGTCATGTACGGTATCCTACCGCTGGTAGTTGCAATGCTTCTGAGGCACAGCCTTTTTACGTTAATTCTCCATTTGGGATCACCTTAGCGCATAACGGTAATTTAACAAATGCTAATGAACTACGTAATAAACTATTTGAAACAGGTAGGCGTCATGTTAATACTAACTCAGATTCAGAAATTTTACTAAATCTTTTTGCTATGGCATTAGATCGTTTCCCTAACTATCCATTGAAAGCAGATCAAATTTTTTCTGCAATAACTGAGATCAATAATCAAATACGTGGAGCTTATGCTTGTGTAGGAATTATTATTGGGCATGGCTTATTTGCTTTTCGAGATCCTAATGGAATACGACCTTTAGTTATAGGTAAGCGTGTTATGTTGAATGGTAGTAATGAATATATGGTTGCATCTGAAAGCGTAGCGCTGGATACTCTAGGCTTTGAACTATTACGTGATATACATTCTGGAGAAGCTGTCTATATTACAAATAAGGGCAAATTAGTTACGCAACAATGTGCTGATAATCCACAGCAACACCCATGTTTATTTGAATATGTATATTTTGCTCGTCCTGACTCTTTCATAGATAAAATTTCAGTTTATAGTGCTAGGGTACGCATGGGTAATAGTTTAGGCAAAAAAATTGCTAAAGAGTGGGATAAGAACAAAATTGATGTAGTAATTCCTATTCCAGAAACTTCTTGTGATATTGCCTTAGAAATTGCTCGTATTCTGGATAAGCCATATCGTCAAGGATTAGTGAAAAATCGCTACATAGGACGTACCTTTATTATGTCTGGTCAGAATAAACGTATACAGTCTGTACGTCGTAAGATAAATGTTAACCGTGCTGAATTCTACAATAAAAGTGTATTACTAGTAGATGACTCAATCGTTCGTGGTACTACTTCTAAAAAAATTATAGAGATGGCGCGCGAAGTAGGCGCCCGTAATGTTTATTTAGCATCAGCAGCTCCAGAAATACGTTTTCCTAATGTTTATGGTCTTGACATACCTAGCTTCAATGAATTAATTGCCCACGGAAGAAAAGTAGATGAAATTAGAAAACTAATTAACGCAGATGATTTAATTTTTCAAGATTTATCAGCTTTAGAACAAGCAGTACGTGAAGATAACCCAAACATAACAAAATTTGAATCATCAGTATTTAATGGTGACTATCTTACTTGTGACGTTAATCAATCATATATTAATTATATTAACTCATTACGTTACCATAATAATACATTACCGATTCAAACAGAAGTAGAAAATTTGGCAATATATAATGAAGGGTAATTAAAATAATATTACTTTTATAAATATTATATTATCTAATAAAATAATATATTTAATTGATATGAAAAAACGTTTAATTGTTGGTATTACTGGCGCTAGTGGCGCTATTTATGGTATACGTTTATTACAAGTGCTGAAAAATTTACCTAATAATAATGATAATTTTGAAATTCATCTTATTTTAAGTAGAGTAGCTTATCAGACCATAGAGCTAGAAACAGACTTTACTATATGCGAAGTAAATGCCTTAGCCGACGTAGTACATGACGTGCGTAATCTGGCAGCTAGTATTAGTTCTGGTTCTTTTAAAACTACTGGTATGATTATTTTACCATGTTCAATAAAAACACTTTCCAGCATAGTTAACAGTTATAGCACCGACTTACTAATACGTGCAGCAGATGTTGTTCTAAAAGAGCGTAGAAGACTTGTCTTATGCATAAGAGAAACACCATTACATATAGGTCATCTAAGGATGATGACTAAAGCTACTGAGCTAGGAGCTATTATTATGCCACCGGTCCCTGCTTTCTATCACAGGCCTAGTAAAATAAGCGATATTATTGATCAAACTGTCAATCGGACTCTAGATCAGTTAGAAATTAATTTGTATCAATCTAAATATCTAGTTAAACCTTGGCAAGGTATTAACTAAAAACAATTAATAATTAATGATGATAACATTTATATCATCAATAAACCTAAACCATTCCATTCATTGGTTGTGCCCACTGCACAATATTGATTAATGGTTGTGGATACAGCCCAAGTAATAAGACTAGTATTAATGAAATTATAATAATTATTCCACCACCAGTTAACGCCCAGTTAAAATTATAATCACTACTAAAGTATGGTTTAGGATGTAAGTAGAAGCTAATCATAATACGTAAATAGTAAAACAAACCTATAGCACTGCTAACTACTACCGTACTAGTTAGCAACCATAGGTGTGTATTCACTCCTAATGTAATAATATAGAATTTACCGATAAAACCTAATGTCATTGGAATACCAGCTAAAGATAGCATCATAACTGTCATGACAGCAGAAAGAATTGGTTTCTGCCAAAATAATCCACGATAATAAAATAGATCATCTCTTGGGTAAGAATGAGACATCAAACTAACTACGCCAAATGCACCTAAGTTAGCAAACATATAACCTACTATATATACGCCTACAGTTTCTAAAGCTAGGTTATTTGGTAGGGCAAGTAAACTTACTAGTACATAGCCTAAGTGAGAAATTGAAGAATAACCTAGTACCCGTTTAATATTACACTGGCTTAGAGCCATTAGGTTACCAAAAAGCATTGAACATAAAGCTATAATAGCTAATACTAGTTTTATTCCCTCGTGCTGTGTTAACTGAGTATAAAGAAAGAAGCGAATTACGCTAGCAAAAATAGCTACTTTACTAGCAGTAGCTAAAAAAGTAGCAACATGTGATGGTGCACCCTGATACACATCTGGTGTCCATAAATGAAATGGTACCCATGATAGCTTAAAACCTATACAAACTATCATCATTCCTAAACCTGCTAATAGCATAGGATTATATAGCATAACTGGACTGATAGTTATAATATTACCAATACCAACAAAAGATAGTTGACCGGTGGCCGCATATACCAATGCTATGCCGAATAACATAAAAGATGAAGCAGCGGAAGATAATAATGTGTATTTAATACAAGCTTCAAGAGAATATTTTTTACTAGATGCATATCCTATCATACCGAATATAGGTAGAGATATTAGTTCAATTCCCAGTAAAAGTGCTGTTAGATGATTAGCGCAAGCTAATAAAATTCCACCAATAGTAGCTATAAGTACTAATAGATAGAATTCATCTTTGTTACCTGCATAACTAGTTAGCCAGCTATAAGCTAAGATGCTAGTTGCTACACTAGCTATAAGTATTAAACCTATATAAAATATCGAAAATTTATCAATACGTATAAGTGGCGTTACATCAGTTACGCCATTATGCGACACAAAAAAAAGTGAAAATAAAGCTATATTTAAGCCTATGACTGTCAAGGTTGCGTTCATCAAATGGTGACGTCGCCAAGTAATACACAACATAACAACCACCACAGTTAATCCTACTATTAACAGCGGTAAAAGCGGTAATAGTGTAGTAATTGTTTTCATTTATATTACTGCCTTGTCATTGATATAAGATAATATTATCTGTTTGTGATATAATAGACCAGTGCTTATTAATATTACTGATTGTAGCAGAAGTAGCAGAAGAAGTATCTATAATAGGTTGTGGTACACAGCCTATTAGCACTAGTAGTATTACTAAAAACATGATAATAATCTGTTCTCTGATTGTCATTTTTTCTACTTGATAGTGATATTTTACTGGACCATAGTAAGCACGCTGCATCATTATTAGAGAATATACTGAAGCAAAAATTAAGCTAAAAGCAGAAATCATAGTAATAATAGGTACTACTGGAAAGCAACCCAATATAATAGCTATCTCGCCAACAAAGTTTCCTGTACCAGGTAAACCTAACATTGCCATAGCGAAAAATAGTGAATAAGCTGGAATAAAGTAAAGACTACTCCATAAGCCGCCCATATTACGCAAATCACGAGTATGTAACCGTTCATATAACTGACCACAGATAATAAACATACCAGCAGCAGATAAACCATTAGCTATCATATGCATAATAGCTCCCTGAATAGCTAGTTGGTTCCAGCTATAGATAGCTATTAATACGAAGCCCATATGGGAAATACTAGTATAAGCTATAAGCCGTTTAATATCTTGTTGTGAAAAAGTAATCCAGGCTCCGTAGAAAAGACTAAAGACTCCAAGCAACATTGCTATTGGGGCAAAATTATATGATGCATGCGGGAATAATGGCAGGTTAAAACGTAGTAAGCCATAGGCTGCTGTTTTTAGTAAAATTCCAGCTAAATCTACTGAACCAGCAGTAGGAGCTTGACTATGAGCATCAGGTAACCATCCATGTAGTGGTACTATCGGCATTTTAACAGCAAAAGCTAAGAAAAAACCAAGCATTAGAAGATATTCTAATCTTTCTGACATAGGTGTTAATAATAAATCATTATAGTTAAAAGTTAATACTCCAGTCACATGATAGTGTACAAATACTAGACCTAATATAGCTACCAGCATCACCATACCACTAGCTTGAGTATAAATAAAAAATTTTGTCGCTGCGGTGATACGTGTTTGACCATCAGATGCCTTATGACCCCATAATGCTATTAAGAAGTACATAGGAACTAACATCATTTCCCAAAAAAAGAAAAAAAGAAATATATCTATTGCCATAAATACGCCAATTACACTGCCTGATATCCATAGTAAGTTAAGGTAAAAAAAACCTTTGTTACGCTGAATTTCTCTCCAGGAACAGAGAATAGCTAGTATTCCTAAAAAACTAGTAAGAACTACCATGAGTATCGATAGGCCATCTAAAGCAAAATGAATACTAATGCCAAAACGGGGAATCCAAGGCAAAATATATTCTGAATGCCATTGTGGTAATCCCTGTGCAATATTAATATGGAATTTTCCCTTATACCAAATTAATAATGATAGCGCGGTAGTAAGTACCATAGCAATAAATGCAATATAACGTGGTATTTTGCTTCCTAATGATTCACTTTGCCAGCAGATTACACCACCAATAAAAGGTATTAAAATGAGCCATGGTAGTAACATGAAATTTTCATTTCCTTATTAATTTTACTTAAAAATTATTTTTTTATATATAATATACAATTTTATTATACATTAAATAAAATTAGTAACATAATTATTAATGCCCCTAAACTCATTGATGCAGCATACCAACGTAACTTACCATTCTCACTTATCTTTAAGCATAGTCCCAACCATTTAATCTGTACTACTATAGCATTAATAATTAAATTTAGTGGATCGTAATATAAAAGCTTAGCAATAGCTAAATAAGGCTGAACAAATAACTTATTGTATATATAATCAAAACCCCAGTTATTGAACCAATATATTAAAATATATTTTGCTAATATATTAGCAGAAAATCTATTGATAATAGAGCTTGGGCCAAGCCATAATAAAGAAGCTAGACAAAGACCAATTATTGTTAAAGTACTAGATACAATCTCAATTAAAATATGCTTATTATCAATAATTACATCACTTAATGGTAATATTTTTGCTAGTGGTTGATGGATTAAAGTACCTATATAGGTAGATAATATTATTAGTACTATTAAAGGAAAATAATAACATATGTTTCTATCACGGATAGAATAAACCTTAATATGTTCTTGGCCATGAAATAATACGAATAACATCCTGAATGTATACATAGAAGTGAGAAATACCCCAGCTAGGCCAAAACACATTAGGGTACTTGTGCCATTAACTAAGGCACAATATAAGATGTCATCTTTAGAATAAAAGCCGGCTGTTACTAATGGTATCGCAGATAGTCCTGCACAACCTACTAAGTAACCAATATAAACAAGAGGAAATGATTTACGTAAACCACCTATTTTAAAAATATTTTGCTCATGATTACATGCTAAAATTATTCTTCCAGCGAATAGAAACAACAGAGCTTTAAAAAAAGCATGAGTCATAAGGTGAAAAATGGCTGCATTCCATGCTTGTACCCCTAGAGCTAGGAACATATAACCAATTTGACTCATAGTAGAATACGCTAGAATTTTTTTTATATCTGTCTGTACCAGGGCAGAACAACATGCTATTACTAGCGTAATAGCACCAATCCAGCCTACTATGTGTAGTATATCAGGTGCTAATAAAAATAATCCATTGGTTCGTACTATTAGGTAAACTCCGGCTGTTACCATAGTAGCTGCATGAATTAGAGCTGATACTGGCGTTGGACCTGCCATAGCATCTACTAGCCAGGTTTGAAGTGGAATTTGTGCAGATTTGCCTACTGCCCCGCATAAAAGTAGCATAGTAGCGTATGTTATCACTTTCGAACCACTAGCGAAGTTTTGTGACGCTATCATTATCATTTCTTGGAAGTTTAATGTTCCTAATTGGTAATAAAGTAAACATATAGACAACACTAGTAGTACATCACCAATACGAGTAATAATAAATGATTTCATAGCTGCTTTATTATTAGTAATATTTGTATAATAAAAACCTATTAGTAGATAACTGCATAGTCCTACTAATTCCCAACCAAAATACATAAGCATTAAATTATCTGCTAAAACTAATAGTATCATGCTAGCAATAAACAAATTAGTATAAGCAAAAAAGCGTGAGTAGCCATCTTGACCATGCATATACCAGGATGCATATAGATGAATTAAAAAACCCACCCCAGTAATAATCACAAGCATAGCAAGAGATAGTTCATCAAGTCTTAAGTTAAATACTAAATTAAAATTTTCTACTGATATCCATGTCCACAGGTGTTGGTAACAGATTATATTACCAGTAGTAGAGTACCTACTAATTAATAAAAACCAAGCAGTTATAAGTGCTGAGATACCGATACTTCCTACACCAATAGTAGCATTTATATTATTTGACCAACGTCCTTGAGAAAATGCTAATAGTAAAAAACCTAATATAGGTGACAATATTATTAAACAAAGTAAAGTCATCCGTACATCTCGCTAAGAATATCAATATCAAATGTCTGTCGGTAGCGTTGTAACTGTAGTAATAGTGCTAGGTTTATGCTAGCCTCAGCAGCAGCTATTGTTATTACAATGATATACATTACTTGTCCGTCAGCCTGCCCCCAATAACTACCTGCTATTACTAAAGCTAGTGCAGCAGCATTAATCATAATTTCTAAACCTAGTAGTAAAAATAAAAAGTTACGACGAATCATTATCCCAGTGAGCCCTAATAGAAATAAAATAGCGGCTAAGATTAAACCGTATGATAATGGGATCATATTTTATTCTCCAAGGTTATCTTTTTTTATTATGGTAATAACTTGCTTTATATCCCAGGTGATATGATGCTATCATACTAGCTAGTAATAGCATTGATGCTAACTCAACCGCTAATATATAAGGACCAAATAGCGATATTCCGACTATTTTAGTGTCAATTATCTGAGAATTATTAATAATATGTTGTTCAGCTGTACCCAAGAAAACATGTAATAATAAAATAAGTAGTCCTATTGATAATAACGAAGGTACTAACCATACTATAGGTTTCAATAATTCATGCTGCTTAGCCTGTAGTTGACTACTTTCACTAATATTAAGTATCATCATAACAAATATAAATAGCACCATTACCGCGCCAGCGTATACTATTATTTCCAAAGCTCCGGCAAAATAAGCACCAAAACAAAAGAATATACTAGCAATAGCTAGTAATGAAATTATAAAATATAATAGTGCTGGGATAGGTTTACTATGGGTAATAACACGTAAAACAGATAATATAGCTATCAGGCCAGAAAAATAAAATATTAGTTCCATTATAGGATCCTTGTATCCTTAGTTTATTTAAGGCAATAAGCTGGTAACATCTATTGGTTTAGATTCATTTTCTGCTTCACCTTTATCTTTACCACTAATAGCTATCCCAGTTTTACGATAAAAATTATATTTATGATATTTACCAGGACCAGAAATAAGTAAATCTTCTTTCTCATAAATAAGGTCCTTTCGTCTAAATTCACTCATTTCACAATCTGAAGTTAGTTGAATAGCTGTCGTAGGACAAGCTTCCTCACAAAAACCACAAAAAATACAACGTGAGAAATTAATACGAAAAAACTCAGGGTACCATCGTCCATCTTTAGTTTCTGTTTTCTGTAAAGAAATACAATCTACTGGACAAGCTACTGCGCATAGGTTACACGCAACACAACGCTCATTACCATCTGGATCTCTAGTAAGTATAATTCTACCACGAAAACGTGAAGTATTTTTGATTTTTACCTCAGGATACAGTTGAGTTTCGCGTTTATTAAAAGCTTGTATGCCAATTAGCCAGATACTACGTAAGATAGTAAAACAACCGATCGCTAATTTTTTAAAATTCATAATAGATAATATCTACACTATATTTAATTTATGATATATACTATATTTATGAGTAAAATAATATAATTGCTATTGTTACTAGTAAATTAAGTAAAGTAAGCGGTAAACCAATTTTCCAGCCTAACATCATCACTTGGTCGTAACGCGGACGTGGTAAGGCAGCACGTATTAATATAAATAACATCATAAAAAACGCAGTTTTAATAGCAAACCAAACAAAAGGTGGTAACAGTGGACCTTGCCAGCCACCAAAGAATAGTGTTACTGTTAACGCAGATATAGTAATAATGCTAATATACTCACCTATAAAAAATAGCCCAAATTTCATTCCAGAATATTCTATATGATAACCATCTGCTAGTTCTTGTTCTGATTCTGGTTGATCGAATGGATGACGGTGACATATTGCTATTCCGGCTAAATAAAATGTTATGAAGCCAAAAAACTGTGGTACTACATTCCAAATATTTGATTGAGCTAACACTATATCGCTAAGATTGAAAGAATCAGCTTGCGCAACTACTCCCATCATTGATAAACCAAGAAAAACCTCGTAGCTTAATGTTTGAGCGGCAGCACGCATAGCACCCAATAATGAGTATTTATTATTACTTGACCAACCGGCCAACAGAACTGCATATACCGATAAGCCAGCCATCATTAAGAAAAATAGTACCCCAATATTTAGATCAATAACGACCCAATTATAGCTAACTGGGATAATAGCGAAAGTAATTAGTAGCGAAGTAAAAGCTATTAAAGGCGCTAATATAAAAATACTTCTATCGGCAAAAGGTGGTATCCAGTCTTCTTTGAATAAAATTTTTATTATATCTGCTAATAGCTGTAGTGATCCACCCCATCCAACTCTATTAGGTCCATATCTGTGCTGAAATAAACCTAGTAAACGCCTCTCTAAAAAACTCATATAAGCACCAATAGTGACTACAGATAACAGTATCACAATAGCTTTTACTATTGTAATAAGTATGTCTATATTCTTTGTACAGAAAATCATTTTTTTACCTCTCTTAGATTTTCTACATTTAATCCCGCCATTATCGGCGGAATACCAGGAAACCCTAGAGGCAATCCAATATGACCATCACTTAGGCGATCGCTAAATCTTACAGGTAAACACCAATCTTGACTATCATAACTAAAAGCTAACATTGATCCGCTACTAATACCTAATCTAATAGCAGCTATACTACTAATGACTACATAAGGCGCTGGCATATGCTTATTAATTAACGGCGACATTTGTGAAGTTTCATCGCTACCTACAAGATGCCAGTAAGGTGCCACACGCCATGTCCCGTCCTTCGGCATAACAAAACTTGGTGGAATTATTTTGAACCAATCTAAGTTTAATATTTTGTTATTAGCTTCTAGCAATCTTACTCCCGGATTACCATAACGCAAATTACCACCAATTTCTTCTTGGAATTTATTCCAAGATTGTGGTGAGTTCCAACCAGGTGCCCATGGGAATGCTATTTGTTGACGCGGTGAAATAGGATCATTATTCCCCTCCATAGAGAAGGTAAACATGGTTTCATTATCTTGCGATACACGGGGTTCATGTACCCTAAGATGTGCAATGTTAGCAGTTCTACCACTGTAGCGGTTAGGCGAGCGCGTAAGTTTTTGACCATGAATACGAAAATTAGAGCTTGGAGAAGCTTGCTTAATTTCAGATAAATGTGGTAATTCCTGCACTAAAGAATCAATAACATGATCAATGTTAGTCCATTTTACTTCACTACTTAGATAAGTTACTTGTAGTAAATGTAGCCATCTCCAGCTTTCTAATCTGATCAATTGTTGATCATAGTAGCTCGTATTATATACCTGAAAAAAGCGCTGAGCGCGTCCTTCTTGGTTTATTACAGTACCATTACTTTCTACGAAACAGGTCGCTGACAAAATTAAATTAGCTTTATTTTGTACAGTAGTACGCTGATGATCAATAACTATTAAATTAGTTATATTTTCTAAAGCATGATCAATGCGTGAAGCTAGCGCATGTCTGTATAGATCATTTTCTAGCACAATTAAACTATCAGCAGCACCTTGTTCAAGTTCACTAAGTGCATTATCTAAACTACCCCCACCTATCATCGCTAGGCCCATACTATTAACACTAGACACAACAAAACTAATACCTACATCACTACCTCTCAATTTTAGAGCAAGAGCTATATTAGCAGCAGCAGCGATAATATTATCACTACCTGCGTTACTACCTGAAATGATCAATGGTTTATGAGCATTAACCAAAGCATTAACTACTAATTCAATCTTAAGGTGTAATGCTTGATCTATATTTTTAACTTCTGGAGCTCTATTATCCAAAGCATTAGCTATTGCGAAACCTAGCCTAGCCTGATCGTCTACTGGAGCATGATAACTCCAAGCTGCTACATCATCTAGTTTAGTCTTGTCAACATTAGTGACAAATAGTAAGTTTTTTTCATTTTGCCCAACATTCATTATTGCAGCTATTTGCCAGTCTAATATATTGTGCGATGCTGCTATTGACCGCATTTTTCCTTTTACTGCCTGACGAACTGCTAAAGCTATACGGGCGCCAGTCTGGGTAATATCTTCGCCTAATACGAGTACTGTATCATAGCTCTCTATTTCTCTTAGAGAAGGAGTTTTAATGCCACTATTTTTTAATACCTTAAGTATTAAGGACAAGCGATATTGCTCTTTTTCGGCAATACCTATATAGAAATTATCTTTACCTACTAGTTGGCGTAAAGCAAAGTTACTTTCAAGGCTTGCACGTGGTGAACCAATACCAATAATTTTATTTGCTTGGCGCAAGATATCTGCAGCACCTTGTAATGCTTGTTCCACATTAAGAGAAATCCAATCGTTACCGCGTCGCTGTAATGGCTTACTTGGTCTATTTTTTAAATTGACATAACCATACCCAAAACGACCAATATCACATAAAAAATAGTGATTTACGCTACCATTGTAGCGATTTTCAATACGGCGTAATTCTCCATAGCGTTCGCCTGGACTGATATTACAGCCAATACTACATTGTTGGCAGATACTAGGGGCAAACTGCATGTCCCACTTACGGTTATAACGTTCAGAGTGAGTTTTATCAGTAAAAACTCCAGTAGGACACATTTCTACTAAATTACCAGAAAACTCACTCTCTAGTACCCCTGCTTGTAATCTACCAAAATAAATATTATCATGAGTACCATAAACACCAAAATCTAATCCGTCAGCATAATCTTTATAATAACGTATACAGCGATAGCAAGTTATACAACGGTTCATATCGTGCGATATGAATGGTCCTAAATATTGATTATAATGAGTACGTTTAGTGAAACGATAACGACGTATATATTGACCAGTCATAACAGTCATATCTTGTAGATGACAGTGTCCACCTTCCTCACATACTGGACAATCATGAGGATGATTGATCATTAGTAATTCACCTACAATTTTACGAAATTGTCTTATTTCATGATCATTAACAGAGATAATCATCCCTGCTACTACTGGAGTCATACAAGACATCACTAGTTTTCCACTACTAGTATCATCAACGTTATGATATTGCTTAATAGCGCACTGTCTGCAAGCTCCTACACTACCAAGTACTGGATGCCAGCAAAAGTAAGGAATATCTATACCTAAAGAAAGACATGCTTCTAGTAGATTGTTTGATTCTTTAACATCATACTGTTTGCCGTCTATATAAATAGTAACCATAGTCAGCATACTCAAGTAAAAAAACAGTTAAACCTGCAGCTAAGTGTATGTTTAGTAAACAGATTGTAATAATAAATAAGCTTAATTAATTATTGTGTATACAAGTAATTTTACTAGTATTGCTAAAATAATCAGCAATACCAGCTTCAAATTCTACTCTAAAATATTTTATAGCGCTTTGTAGTGGTTCAATAGCACCTGGAGCATGGGCGCAGAATGTCTTACCTGGTCCTAGACAACTACATAGTTGCTCTAAAATTTCAATATCACCTGGTTGTCCTTTTCTATTATCAAGCGCACTAAGTAACTTAACACTCCATGGTAAACCATCGCGACATGGAGTACACCAGCCACATGATTCACGAGAAAAAAATTCCTCTAGGTTGCGTGTTAATGCAACCATATTAATAGTATTATCTACTGCTATTGCTAACGCTGTTCCTAGTCTGCTACCTGCTTGACTAATATTTTCAAAGTCCATTGGGACATCTAAGTGATTTTCAGTTAAAAATCCAGTACTGGCTCCGCCAGGTAGCCAGGCTTTAAGTTTAAGACCATCTACTAGACCTCCAGCGTAATCTTCTAATAGTTCACGAGCAGTGATCCCAAATGGGAGCTCCCATAATCCCGGATTCTTTACTCGTCCAGAGAACCCCATTAACTTAGTACCTGTATCCTTACTAGCGTTTTTAGCTTTTATACTTTTATACCATTTTACCCCATATTCTAATATGGCTGGTACATTACATAATGTTTCTACATTATTGACACAGGTTGGTTTACCCCATACTCCGATACTAGCAGGAAAAGGTGGTTTTGATCTTGGTGTAGCACGACGTCCTTCCAAGGAATTTATCAGTGCTGTTTCTTCGCCACAAATATAACGTCCAGCACCTGTATGTAAAAAAATATCTAAATTAAATCCACTACCTAAAATATTTTTACCAAGTAATCCTGCTGTATTAGCTTCTTTGATCGCTCTGCGTAGAGTTTCTGCAGCATTAATATATTCGCCACGTAAAAAAATATAGCCCCGAGAAGCTTTTATAGTAAAAGCGGCAATCAGCATTCCTTCTATCAGTAAATGAGGTAATTGCTCCATCAAAAAACGATCTTTATAAGTACCAGGCTCCATTTCATCAGCATTACATAACAAGTAATGAATATGCCTTGACTCATTATCTTTAGGCATCATACTCCACTTTATTCCAGTAGAAAAACCAGCGCCACCACGACCTTTTAAGCATGAATCTTTTATTAAATTAATTATTTCTTTTGGCTCCATATAATGGAGTGCCTTACTTGCACCAAAATAACCATTTTTACTCTTATATTCATTAATCCATACTGGATTATGATCATTTCGTACACGCCAAGTTAGAGGATGTGTTTCTGGGGATTTATTAATAATATTTCTAATCATAAATATTGATCCAATAATGCACCAATTTTATTAGGAGTAAGCAAAATATGAGTATCGTTATCTACCATTAGAGTAGGCCCCTTATCACAATTACCTAAACAACAGGTGGGTAATAAAGTAAAGCGTCTATCAGAAGTAGTTTGACCTGATTTAATATTTAGACACTGTTCTAGCTTAGCTAGTATCATTTTATAACCTGTGATATAGCAAACTACGCTATCGCAGTACAATATCACGTGTCTACCAACAGGTTGACGAAATATATGACTATAAAAAGTTGCTATACCTTCTACATCACTACTAGTGATACCTAATAACTTGGCAATAGCATTAATGGCACTATCAGGTACCCATCCATATTTTTGCTGAACTATTTTTAATGCTTCTATAGCTACTGCACGTGTGTCCTCGTAGTTATGTTTTTCTTGCTCAATAGCTTCTAATACATCAGAACTAAGTGCAAAATTTTTAGATTGAGTAATATCATATTGTTGATACATATCTTATCGGTCCACATCAGACATAACGAAATCAATACTACCTAAATATACGATCAAATCTGAGACCAAGCTACCACGAATTACGGTAGGTATCTGTTGTAAATGAGGGAAACTAGGCGTACGTATACGTGTACGGTAACTCATAGTACTACCATCACTAGTAAGGTAGTAGCTATTTATCCCCTTAGTTGCCTCGATCATTTGAAATGATTCATTAGCAGGTATTACTGGTCCCCAAGAAACCTGCAAAAAATGAGAAATGAGCGTCTCAATATGCTTAAGCGTACGTTCTTTAGGTGGGGGGGTAGTTAAAGGATGATCAGCTTTAAAAGGGCCAGCTGGCATATTTTTTAGGCACTGCTCTAAAATACGAATACTTTGATATATCTCTTCTACTTTTAGCATTACACGACTATAGCAATCACTAATCCCATTCCCTATGGGAACATCAAAATCAAAATTTTCGTAACCAGAATATGGCCGCCATTTTCTAACATCGAAGCTGATACCAGTAGCACGTAGTGCTGCACCTGTTACTCCCCAATCTAATGCTTCTTTAGCACCATAAGAAGCAATGCCTTCGGAACGACCACGTAGTATACTATTTTTTAGAGCTACCTTGACATAACTATTCAACCTATTAGGTAACCAGTCAATAACATTACTTAGTAATTGTTCCCAGCCATATGGGAGATCTTGTGCTACGCCGCCAATACGAAACCAGGCAGGATGCATCCTAGCACCGGTTATTGCTTCAATTACATCATAAATTTTTTGACGATCCGTAAACGCTAGAAATATTGGCGTCATTCCACCGACATCTTGTATATAGGTGCCAATGTATAATAGATGACTATTTATGCGAAATAGTTCAGATAACATCACTCTAATAACCTTAACTTTATCTGGGACTACTATACCAGCTAACTTTTCTACTGCAATGACGTAAGGCATTTCATTAACACAACCTCCCAGATACTCTACGCGATCAGTATATGGAATATAGCTATGCCAAGATTGACGTTCGCTCATTTTTTCCGCACCGCGGTGGTGATAACCTATATCTGGTACGCAATCTATAATCTCCTCACCATCTAGTTGTAAAATAATACGGAATACCCCATGAACTGATGGATGGTTAGGTCCTAAATTAAGGAACATGAAGTCTTCATTATCATTACTCCGTTTCATACCCCATTCTTCTGGTTTAAAACTAAGATCATCCATTTCTTTTTCTTCTTTTTGCTTTGTAAGAACAAATGGATCGAATTCTGTTGCCCTCGCTGGATAATCTTTACGAAGTGGATGCCCCACCCAACTAATAGGCATAAGAATACGTTTCAAGTTAGGATGCCCATGGAATATTATACCTAACATATCCCATGTTTCTCGTTCATACCAGTTAGCATTAGGAAAAATATTAGTTATTGTTGGAACGGACATATTATTTTCTAATAGTGGAACTTTGATAATAACATCACTATTTCTATCTATAGATATTAGATGATAGCACACAGTAAAATCAGCATTAGGTAAATCATCACGATGAGTTCTAAGACGTTCATCTATTCCATGTAAATCATATAGCATAATATATGGATTAGG
Source organism: Candidatus Palibaumannia cicadellinicola (assembly GCF_001269425.1). Taxonomy (GTDB): domain Bacteria; phylum Pseudomonadota; class Gammaproteobacteria; order Enterobacterales; family Enterobacteriaceae; genus Baumannia; species Baumannia cicadellinicola_A. Next base: position 336,567 of record NZ_CP011787.1, read on the forward strand.
CATGTGCTTTAAGAAAATGATAAAATCTACAATTTGCTCACGCTTAACCCAAACTACCGGAATACTAGTCAGGGTGGATTGTATAATAAAAGCTTCAGTACCAAAATTATTAATTAATTCAAAAATAACACTATCATATAGATTAGATTTATGATCCACATTAGGTGGAATAATGCTTTTTATTAATAACTTATTCATTATAGTTATCTTTCCAATAATAACCAGTATAGTAATAAATTTTAAATTTTTTCCGGAGAACGCAGGTAGGTTACTGCTATACGCTCTCCGTGTTTTCTAGTTCGTTCAGATTCCATCTTTGCACGATAAACACCTTGATCACCCACTATCCAAGATAGTGGACGTCGCTCTTTTCCTATAGATTTTTGTAAAAGTAGAAGCGCCTGAATATATGCCTCAGGTCGTGGTGGACATCCTGGAATATATACATCTACAGGTAGAAATTTATCTACTCCTTGTACTACTGAGTAAATGTCGTACATACCACCAGAGTTAGCACATGACCCCATGGAAATTACCCATTTAGGTTCTAACATTTGATCATATAGCCTCTTAATAATAGGGGCCATTTTTATGAATGGCGTACCAGCAATAACCATAAAGTCTGCTTGTCTTGGTGAAGCTCTGATCACTTCAGAGCCAAATCTTGCTACATCGTGTACAGAAGTAAAAGAAGTAGTCATTTCCACATAACAGCAGGATAAACCAAAGTTATAGGGCCATAGTGAATTACCTCGTCCCCAATTTACTAAATTATGTATAATATTATTAAGCTTACCTAAATAAATACTATTATTTATATTTTGCTCTAGTTGAGATACTCCACTCTCTGTTGTTTTTAACAGATTATTATTTTTTTTTTTATAACTTGATTCCGCACTGATTAGTGTGTAATCCATTTTAATTTCTCATTATTAGTGTTAAGTTACTTATTAAGTATTTGCTTATTTATTAATTTTACAGCGTAATGAACGATTTGGCGTCCAATTAAGTGCACCAATACGTATTAGATAAAATAGACCTACGAGTAAGATACAAATAAAAATAGTTACCTCACAAAACCCTAACCATCCTGCTTCATGAAAAACCCTAGCCCATACGTATAGATAGAGAGCTTCTACATCAAAAATTACAAAAAACATGGCTATCAAATAAAACTTAGCTGACAGCCGTAATCTAGCGGTTCCTACAGAATTAATACCTGATTCAAAAGGCAAATTTTTGGAATGTACTACTGCTATATTACGGCGCTCTCCTAGAATAAAACTTAATATTAGCATCAACGCACATAGCCCTATAGCACCAATAACAAAAATAGTAAATGCCCAATATTGAGCAATAACTTCAATGGTCATGGATATTCTCTTTACTACTTGTAATATTTTTATATATGTAATATAGAATATATTGTTTACTGTTATATGGATAAGTTATTATTAATCAATTAAAGTAATATTATAAAAAATTATACTAGTAATTGACTTACTATAACTATATTTATAACTTAATTGAAAAATTGAAAATTTATAATTAATATTTGATTATACCAAATATTAATATAGGTACTTAGATATATGTCTAATCAGTTAGTGCTAGTGTTTAACTGTGGCAGTTCATCCCTAAAATTCGCTGTTATTGATGTTGTTAAAGGAAAAAAACATTTATCAGGTATTGCCGAATACTTGAATTTATCTAAAGCACAAATAACATGGAATATCAATGGCATCAAACAATATGCAGCCTTAGGCACTGGTAGTGCACATGATGAAGCTATTAATTTTATAGTAAAATATATTTTAAAAAAAAATACAGAATTATACTTACAGTTAACAGCGATCGGCCATCGTATTGTTCATGGAAAAAATAATTTTACAAAATCAGTAATAATTACTAATGATGTAATAAAAAAAATTGAACAATCGATTCCATTTGCTCCATTACATAACCCAGCACACATAATTGGAATTAATAAAGCACTGAATGCTTTTCCACAGCTTGCTAGTAAAAATGTAGCAGTGTTCGATACGGCATTTCACCAAACAATGCCAGAAAAAGCTTATCTTTACGCATTACCATACTATTTATATCAAAAACATGCTATTCGTCGTTATGGCGCACATGGTATTAGTCACTTTTATGTAACTTGTGAAGCAGCTAAATTGCTACAAAAACCAGTAGAACAAGTTCACTTAATTACCTGTCATTTAGGTAACGGAGGATCTATTTCTGCCATAAGTAACGGACAATGTATTGATACTTCTATGGGATTAACACCACTAGAAGGACTAGTGATGGGTACACGTAGTGGTGATATTGATCCTGCTATTATATTCTATCTATATGATACTTTAGGTATGTCAATTGATCAAATTAAGAATTTGCTAAATAACCAATCGGGACTACTTGGTTTAACTGGTGTGACTAGTGACTGTAGATATATAGAAGATAACTATATGGAAAAAGAAGATGCACACCGTGCAATAGAGGTATACTGTCATCGTTTAGCAAAATACATTGGTGCCTACAGTACTATGATGAATAACTGTTTAGACGCGATAATTTTTACCGGTGGTATTGGTGAAAATTCAGCTCTTATACGTAAGCTTACACTTAAAAAATTGAAAATAATTGGTTTTGAAGTAGATAATGAACGTAACTTGACTAATAGATTCGGAAAATCTGGAAAAATTACAACAGATAATAGTCGTCCGGCAATTGTTATCCCTACTAATGAAGAATTAGTAATTGCTAGGGACACAGCACGTCTAACAAAATCATCACTATAACAACGATTATAGTCAATACAAATATTTTTAATAAAAACCAAATAGTAATATGTAATGTAAATAGAGGGATAATTGTGTCGCGTACCATTATGTTAATTCCAATTGGCACTAGAGTAGGTTTGACAAGTATTAGCTTAGGCATAATTCGTGCTATGGAGCAAAACAATATCCATTTAAACGTATTTACCAAAATTGCAACAACTGATTATGATAAAAATAATATTGATTTGATTACTAGTATTATATGCAATCAATATAATATTCCTTATACAACACCACTCTCACTCTATGAGATAGAGTCATTAATTTGTTCTAATCAAAAAGATTTACTCATGGAGAAAATTATAGCTTGTTACCATAAGAAAAAAACAAAAGAATCTTCAATAATATTATTAGAAGGGATTAGAACAACAAGTGAATACCAATTTGCTAATGTTGTGAACTATGAAATCGCTACAATGTTAAAATCAGACATTATTTTTGTGCTAACACAAATTCCTACATTAATAGATCAATTAAAAATACAAATAAAATTAGCATCTGCTATTTTTGGAAAAAATAATAATATAACTGGCGTAATAATTAATAAAATTAATGCACCAATATACTCAGCAGATACTAGTATAGAGCTAGCAACAATATTGCATGAAGACAATAACAATATTATCAATGAGTTTGATCATAACCTGATTTATAAAAATAGCCCTTTACCAGTACTAGGTTGCATTCCTTGGAATATTGAATTGATATATATTCGTGCTATTGATATAGCGCGCCATTTGAGCGCAATTATTATTAATCAAGGTGATATCCAACTTAGAATAATAAAATCTGTAACCTGTTGTACAGGTAGTTTACCTAATATGCTGAATGAGGTAAAACCTAGCTCACTAATAATTATTGAAGCAGATCGCACTGAAGTAATAGCCGCTCTTGGTTTAGCAATTAATAGTGTAAAAATAGGAGCAGTATTATTAACTAGTAGTGATAAAATAGATCCAAATATATATAAGATATTTGCAAAAGCTTTCCAAACGGGATTACCAGTATTCACTGTACCAACTAATACTTGTCAGACATTAATTAACTTAAAAAATTTTAAATTGCCAATACCAGTAGATGAAGAAATTAGATTAGAAAAACTACAGAATTATATTGCAGGTTATATTGACAAGATATGGATAAAATCTCTGAAGAAAAGTTCAGCACGTAAAAGTTTATTATCACCGCAAGAGTTTCGTTATCAGATCACAGAACAAGCAAGAAAGGCTAATAAACGCATTATTTTACCTGAAGGTGATGAACCTCGTACTATTAAAGCTGCCTCTATTTGTTCTGATAGAGGTATTGCTACCTGTATCCTATTAGGAAACCCAACAAAAATTAAAAGTGTTGCTACATTACATGGTATAGAATTAAGCAAAAGTATCAAAATCATTGATCCAGTAGCAGAAAGATATAAATATTTACTACCACTAGTAAAGTTACGTCAGATTAAAGGAATGACTGATGATCTAGCTCGTGAACAGCTAAAAGATAATGTAGTACTAGGTACAATGATGTTAGCACAAGATGAAGTAGATGGGTTGGTATCTGGTGCTGTACATACTACAGCTAATACCATTCGTCCACCACTACAATTGATAAGAACAGCTCCAGGCTATTCTTTAGTTTCATCAGTGTTTTTTATGTTACTACCAGAACAAGTATTAGTATATGGAGACTGTGCAATTAATACAGATCCAACTTCTGAACAACTAGCAGAAATTGCTATTCAGTCTGCTAACTCAGCTACTGATTTTGGCATTGAACCTAGAGTTGCTCTGATATCTTATTCTACCGGCAATTCTGGGGTAGGTAGCGATGTAGATAAAGTACGGAAAGCAACTTATCTAGCAAAATCAAAACGTCCAGATCTAATAATTGATGGTCCACTACAATATGATGCTGCAATTATAGCTGAAGTTGCTTTATCTAAGGCGCCAAACTCACCTGTAGCTGGGAAAGCTACAGTATTGATTTTTCCAGATCTCAATACTGGTAATACTACTTATAAAGCAGTACAGCGTACAGCTAACTTAATTTCTATCGGTCCAGTATTACAAGGTTTACGTAAGCCTGTGAATGATTTATCACGTGGCGCACTAGTAGATGATATCGTATACACAATAGCTATCACTTCTATTCAAGCTAACAATGCTAAAAAAAAATAGCATTTTTATTATTATTGATGCTGACGGCTTATTACTTATTGATTACTTAGGTCATAATGCTAACTCAACATCTTCTACAGGTAGACAGCAACAAGGTAGAATATCGCCTTTATGGATAAAGGCGAGCGGTGTTAAGTTGTATTTCACCTTGCCATATAGCAGACGTAGACGGCATGCTCCGCAATAACCAGCACGACACTGAAAATTAACTGGAACTAAGTGCATCTCTAATGCATCTAAAATTGATCTATGAATTTTAGCGCAAGCTACATTTTTATTATTTTGTCGTAACTTAATTATCATATATATTACTTATTATTATAGTTGAAAATCACGGAAGTCTTCGCTATTAACCTCAGAATTGATCTGTCCAACTAAATAGGAACTAACTTCTACTTCCTGCGGAGCAACTTGAACATTATCTGATACTAACCATGAATTAATCCAAGGAATAGGGTTAGAACGGGTAGCAAATGGGATATCTAACAGTACTGCTTGCATACGGATGTTAGTAATATATTCAATATATTGACATAAAATTTCTTTATTAAGACCAATCATAGAGCCATCACGAAACAAATAACTAGCCCAATCTTTTTCCTGATTAGCTGCTAATAAGAATATATTATAGCTATCTTGTTGGCATTCAAGTGCAATATCAGCCATTTCTGGATCATCTTCACCAACACGCATAAGGTTTAACATATGCTGTGTTCCAGCAAGATGTAAAGCTTCATCACGGGCTATAAGACGAATAATTTTTGCATTTCCCTCCATCAATTTACGTTCTGCAAAAGCAAAAGAACAAGCAAAGCTTACATAGAAACGTATGGCTTCTAGTGCATTAACACTCATTAAACAAAGGTATAGTTTTTTCTTTAGTTCATGCTTATTTACTATTACCACATTATCATTAACTTTATGATGTCCTTCCCCAAGAAGATGGTAATAACTAGTCATATGAATTAGATCATCATAATAATGAGCAATATCTTTAGCTCTTTTTAATATTTCTATATTAGAAACAATATCATCAAAAATTAATGAAGGATTATTAACAATATTACGAATAATATGTGTATAAGAACGCGAGTGAATAGTTTCTGAAAAAGCCCAAGTTTCAATCCAAGTTTCTAGTTCTGGTATTGATATTAGTGGTAGCAAAGCTATATTAGGACTACGTCCTTGAATAGAATCAAGTAAAGTTTGATATTGTAGGTTACTAATGAAAATATGTTTTTCATGTTGAGGTAATGATTGATAATCAATACGATCAATAGAAATATCCACTTCTTCTGGACGCCAAAAAAAAGATAGTTGTTTTTCAATAAGTTGTTCAAAAATTTCGTGTTTTTGTTGGTCAAAGCGTGCTATGTTAACCGATTGTCCCAAAAACATTGGTTCTAGTAATTGATTATTTTTTTTCTGAGAAAAAGTTGTATAGCTCATGATAGCTCCTATAATATAAATGCGATACAGGTAAGGTAGATTACTGTTAAATTTTGCATGCATCACTTTCACAATCTTCTTGTGAATTAACCTGTATATCTTCTTGTATCTCTTTTGCACCATCACGTGTATTTTGGTAGTATAGTGTTTTTACACCAAATTTATAGGCTGTCAGTAAATCTTTTAACAGCTGTTTCATGGGTACTTTGCCATTGGGAAAACGAGATGGATCATAGTTAGTATTAGCAGATATGGACTGATCAATAAACTTTTGCATAACTCCAACTAAGTGTATATAACCATCGTTGCTCGGCATATCCCATAAAAACTCGTAAGCATTATGTAATCTCACAGATTCCGGAACTACCTGACGTAGAATCCCATCTTTAGAGGCTTTAATACTTACCTGACCTCGTGGTGGCTCAATACCGTTAGTAGCATTAGAAATCTGCGAAGATGTTTCAGACGGCATTAATGCTGATAAAGTAGAATTACGCAGACCAGATTGTTTAATATTATTACGTAATTCTTCCCAGTCATAATGCAGCGGTTCGCTGACGATACTATCTAAATCCTTTTTATAAGTATCTATTGGTAATATTCCCTGTGAATAAGTAGTTTCATTAAACAATGGACAGGCACCACGTTCTCTAGCTAGCTTATTAGACGCTTTTAGTAGGTAATACTGAAGTGCCTCGAATGTACGATGTGTTAAATTATTAGCGCTACCATCAGAATATCGTACTCCATTTTTAGCTAAATAATAAGCATAATTAATAACACCAACCCCTAGAGTACGACGACCTATTGCGCCATGTTTAGCTGATGGAATCGGATAATATTGGTAATCTAGTAGCGCATCAAGGGCGCGTACCGTCAGCATAGTAAGTTCTTCGAAATCATCAAGATTTTCGATAGCACCTAGATTTAATGCTGATAAAGTACATAGAGCAATCTCTCCGTTGTCTTTCTGAATATTCTCAATAGGTTTTGTAGGTAACATAATTTCTAGGCATAAATTAGACTGGCGAATTGGTGCAACTTTGGTATCAAACGGACTGTGGGTATTACAGTGATCTACATTCTGCACATAAATTCTTCCTGTAGAAGCACGTTCTTGCATCATGAGTGAGAAAAGTTCCACAGCCTTAATACTAATTTTTCTGATATTCGCATCTTGTTCATACTTGTAGTATAATTTTTCGAATTTTTCTTGATCAGCAAAAAATGCATCATATAGTCCAGGAACCTCTGACGGACTAAATAAAGTAATATTTTCATCATTTACTAAGCGTTGATACATTAATTTATTAATTTGAACACCGTAATCCATGTAGCGAACTCTGTTTGTATCTACGCCACGGTTATTTTTTAATACCAGTAAACTTTCTACTTCTAGATGCCAAATAGGATAAAATAAAGTAGCTGCTCCCCCACGCACCCCTCCTTGGGAACAAGACTTAACAGCAGTCTGAAAATGTTTATAAAAAGGAATACAACCAGTATGAAAAGCCTCCCCACCACGAATTGGGCTCCCTATAGCACGAATTCTGCCAGCATTAATGCCAATACCAGCACGTTGGGAGACATATTTTAATATTGCACTAGATGTTGCGTTAATTGAATCTAGGCTATCGCCGCACTCAATTAATACGCAAGAACTGAACTGACGGGTTGGGGTACGTACCCCAGACATAATCGGGGTCGGTAATGATATTTTAAATGTTGAGACTGCATCATAGAAACGCCTAACATAATCAAGACGGTTAATTGGTGGATAACTAGAAAAAAGGCAGGCGGCGACTAGCATATAAAGAAACTGTGCGCTCTCATAAATATCTCCAGTCACTCTATTTTGTGCAAGATATTTTCCTTCTAGTTGTTTTACTGCAGCGTATGAAAAATTCATATCACGACAGTGATTAATAAAACTATCCATCTTAACGAATTCTTCAAAACTATAATCTTCTAATAAATGTTTATCGTACTTACCCATTTTTACTAGACGCAAAACATGATCATATAATTTTGGTGGCTCAAATTTTCCGTAAGCTTTTTTACGTAGGTGAAGTACGGCTAGTCGCGCAGCCAAATATTGATAATCAGGTGCCTCTATGGATATTAGGTCAGCAGCTGCTTTAATAATTGTTTCATGGATATCAGAAGTTTTGATGCCATCGTAAAATTGAATATGAGAACGTAATTCTACTTGAGACACAGAAACATTAGAAAGTCCCTCAGCAGCCCAGTTTATTACCCTATGAATTTTATCCAGATTAATGTTTTCTTTGCGTCCGTCGCGTTTAGTAACTAGCAGACTTTGGCTCATGCGACTTTTTACCTGTCTGTATGACCCTTATGGGTGATTGCTTAATGTTAATAAATAACAAGATAGTGATAAAGAGACTTTAATGCAAGTTAATCAGTATTGTTCAATATATTTATTAATTTTAATATAAGATTTGCTTATTTAGCATATATATATAATTTATTAGCTAATTATCATATTATATATTTTGTATGAAGTATATAATTTAGCTTAATATTATTATTAAGTATAAATTTTTCACATACTGGATTATATTGCATACCAATAATATGCTGCTCACACAGATCAGTTTCGTCAACCCAGTTTAGTAACTCAGCTGGCTTAATAAATTTATTTACATCATGGGTTCCGTACGGAACTATACTCAATAAATATTCAGCGCTACATATAACCATAAACCAAGCTTGAAAATTTCTATTAATTGTAGAGAAAAAAACATCTCCCCCAGGGGAGATTAGTCTGGCGCAACTATGTACAATAGAGGCAGGATTAGGTACATGTTCTAGCATCTCCATACAGGTAATGACGTCGTAACAGCCAATGTGATTTTTAGAATGATTTTCAACGGTATGCTGAATATATTTAATATTTAAGCCACTAGATAAAGCATGTGATCTAGCGACCATTATAGTCGATAAACTTATATCTATACCAGTTACTTCAGCACCTTCACTAGCCATTCCTTCTGCTAGAAGGCCGCCCCCACACCCTACGTCTAAAATTTTTTTACCAAATAATCCACCGGAACGATTAAGTATATAGTCTAAGCGCAGAGGATTCATACTATGAAGTAACTTGAATTCCCCATCTTTGTTCCACCAATTATAGGCAAGAGCATTGAATTTATCAATTTCACTTAGGTAAACATTTTCCTGCTGTAAAAAACTAAAATTATCTTTATAGTTCATATTAATTTAATAAACCTAAATTTAGTAATAATTTATAATAGGTATAAAATATACTTTTCCATAGAAAAACATTATTAATCATAACTAGACCTATAAAAATCTAATTTTTGTTACAAATGTGGTATACTTAAGAAGACAAGCTTCATGATTATTTATTATGAAAGGAAGGATAGCTGCTTAATGATTAATATTGCTACAGCTAAAGAAATAATACCAATAAGTATCGAAGAAGAACTAAAAAGATCTTATTTAGATTATGCTATGTCAGTTATTATAGGACGTGCGTTACCAGATGTTAGAGATGGACTAAAACCAGTGCATCGTAGGGTATTGTTCGCTATGAGAGAACTAGGTAATGATTGGAATAAACCTTATAAAAAATCCGCACGCGTGGTAGGTGATGTGATTGGAAAATATCATCCTCATGGTGATACTGCGGTATATGACGCAATAGTGCGTATGGCACAGCCCTTCTCATTACGTTATATGTTAGTAGATGGTCAGGGAAATTTTGGTTCCATTGATGGAGACTCAGCGGCAGCAATGCGTTATACTGAAGTGCGTATGTCTCAGATAGCCCATGAGTTACTAGTCGATCTAGATAAAGAAACTGTAGATCATATTGCTAACTATGACGGCACTGAATCTATTCCTGAGGTTCTACCAACAAGAATACCCAATATTTTAGTGAATGGATCTTCTGGTATAGCGGTTGGTATGGCAACTAATATTCCTCCACATAATATGGCTGAAGTTATTGATGGATGTTTAGCATATATAAACAATGAAAATATTAGTATACAAGAACTAATGAAACATATTCAAGGTCCTGATTTTCCTACTGCTGCTATTATTAATGGCAGGGTTGGGATTGAAGATGCGTATCGAACGGGGCGTGGTAAAATATGTATTCGTGCACGTGCAACAGTAGAAACTGACTTAAAAACTGGAAGAGAAATAATAGTAGTGCGTGAAATTCCTTATCAAGTAAATAAAGCACGCCTAATAGAAAAAATAGCTGAATTAGTGAAAGATAAGCGTATAGCAGGAATTAGCTTCCTACGCGATGAATCTGATAAAGACGGCATGCGCATTGTAATTGGAATTAAACGTGACGCTGTTGCTGATATAGTACTTAACAAACTGTATTTAATTAGTCAATTACAGGTATCGTTTGGTATTAATATGGTAGCACTACATAAAGGTCAACCGAAAATTTTATCACTTAAGGAAATATTATCTGCTTTTGTGAGTCACCGCAAAGAAGTAGTAACTCGTCGTACTATATTCGAATTACGTAAAGCTAGTGAGCGTATTCATATTTTAGAAGCGCTAGCTATAGCGCAGGCAAACATTGAGTCGATTATAAAACTGACTAAACAAGCTAATACGCCGGTAGAAGCCAAGACAAAATTAGTAGGATCAGCTTGGGAGCTAGGTATTTTTCTCTCTATGTTGAATAATGGTACTAGTAATAATAATGATGATCCAGTACGTACTGAAGCATCAGAGTATGGTATCCATAATGGTAGTTACTACCTGACAGAAAAGCAGGCACAATCTATTTTAGATTTAAGATTGCATAAGTTAACATGCTTAGAACAGCATAAATTAATGATAGAATATCAAGAAATTTTGACTAAAATGGTTGATATGCGCTGTATATTAAATGATCCCAAACGCCTAAGAGAAATTCTTATAGAAGAATTAAATATGCTAAAAATAGAGTATAATGACAGTCGTAGAACTGAAATTACTACAATACATTCTGATTTATTTATGGAAGATATAATTAATAAGGAAGATGTTGTTGTTACTCTATCATACCAAGGTTATGTTAAGTATCAGCCATTAAAAGACTATGAGGCACAACGAAGAGGCGGAAAAGGAAAATCCGCAGCACGGATGAAGGAAGAGGATTTTATCCATAGCTTACTAGTAGCTAACACTCATGATACTATTCTGTTATTCTCTAGTCTAGGTCGCATGTATTGGATGAAAGTATATCAATTACCAACTGCAAGTCGTGGTTCTCGTGGACGACCTATTGTTAATTTACTACCGCTAGAGCAGAATGAACGTATTACTACTATTCTGCCAGTACGTAAGTACGAAGAAGGACTTAATATTTTTATGGCTACTGCTAGTGGGACTGTTAAAAAAACCGCATTAACTGAATTCAGCCGTCCACGTAGTACTGGAATTATTGCCGTTAATTTACATGGAGGTGACGAACTGATAGGAGTTAATTTGACAAATGGTAGTAATGAAGTGATGTTATTTTCCGCGTATGGTAAAGTAGTACGTTTTTCAGAAAGTCAGGTGCGTAGTATGGGACGGACTGCCACTGGCGTACGAGGCATCAACCTCGCAGAAGGTGATAAGGTAGTTTCACTGATTGTGCCACGGGCCGATGGTCATATTCTGACAGTCACCAGGCATGGTTATGGTAAGCGAACCGCTCAAGTTGAATACCCAACTAAATCACGTTATACACAGGGTGTGATATCTATCAAAGTTAGCGAACGTAATGGAGAGGTAGTAGGCGCTGTTCAGGTCAATGATAATGATCAGATTATGCTGATCACTGATGCCGGAACATTAGTACGTACTAGAGTTTCTGAAGTCAGTATTTTTGGTCGTAATACTCAAGGTATTACAATTATACGCACTGCTGAAGCGGAACATGTAGTAAGCTTACAGCGTGTAGCTGAACAAATATATGATGATATAAGGAGTTTAATTAACAATAAATAATAAAAATTCATTTATTAAAACTACTGTATAAAATTAATTTTAATTACATTATTTTATTTAAAAAATAAATAACTAAATGAAAATACAATTACCTATGAACAGAAAAATGAAATTTTGTACTATGCTAGTTTTTTTTTCATTACTAGCATAACTAATGCTACAGACATATATCATAAAAATAATTTTGAATTATATGGAGAATTACATAATAATTATACAACTTATAAAAAACTAATGTTAGGAATTAACGATTATAAGCAAAATGAAATTAATAATTTCATTAATTGTGATAAAGCTGTGTTTTATTATGGATTACATGGCAAGACAAAAATTAGTGATAAATTAATAGGTTTTAGTAAATGGGAATACAAAACTTTATTACTTGATAAAGAAACTAGTAACGTGATTGGCTTTACCGGTATAGATTTAAGTCATTTGGGTAGTATAGATTATGGTAAAAACTATACATTACTGTATGATATTTCATCTTTTACTAAAGTCATTCCGAGATGTAGTAACGATATTAGTGATATGTCACTAGACAATATATCAAGCTTTACAAATAGTATGTTGACTTATCGTAATAGTAATGTTTTTGGTTTAATAAAAGGTTTAAACTTTGCTATACAATATCAGGGGCACCCTGATCGTAGTGTATTGAGTGATAAAAAATCCAATAATGGCTATGGTGCGTCTATATCGTATAATTTTAACGATTACTTAACAGGCGCGATAGCTTATACAAACAACACCAGCTTAATGTGGCAACGTCCGATAATAAAAAATATTATTGATTATAATGATTTTAAAAAACATAATAATATTAATTATGATGATCAAGCCTTCTATGTAGGGCTAAAATACGATCAAAATAATATTTATTTAGCTGCAATATATGGTGAAACCAATTCTCTTCTGCCATTTAGTAATTTCTCTCCATCAAAATTTGACTTGAGTATTTATGATGTTACCAGTAGGGTAAATAATACTGAGGTTGTAGCGCAGTATACATTTGATTGCGGTATAAGCTCATATATGAATTACCTATTATCACGGGGAGTCATAGGTCATAATGATTCTAGTATTAATTTAATTAGGTATCTAAAACTAGGTTTAAGCTATCAAATAAATCCATCTATGTTAGCTTTCATTAACTATCGCTTTAACATACTTAATTCTGAATTTTATCGTATAGCTAAAATGTATACTGGTAGTATAATAACTTTGGGCATTAGCTATAAGTTTTAAAATTATTTTCTGATTTTATTATGTTAATAGAAAATAATAATTAATAGGAAAATGTATGGCTAGGTTACGCGTAGGGCTAATTTTTGGTGGTCATTCAGCAGAACATGAAATTTCACTACAATCTGCTAACCATATAGTTGATATGATCGATAAAAATAAATTCGATGTTATACTGCTGGGTATAGATAAAGAAGGACAGTGGCATTTACAAGATAATTTAGATTATTTAATAAATTATGACAATCCGAAATATATTGCTCTCAAAAAAAGCAATAAAAATATTGCCATCATTCCTGGACGTAAGCAGCATCAATTAGTTAATATCGATACTTTAGAGGCATTAAGCCAACAACTAGACGTAATTTTTCCCATTGTGCATGGCACTTTAGGTGAAGATGGTAGTATGCAAGGACTGCTGTGTATGGCAAACCTACCTTTTGTTGGCTCTCCCGTACTTGGGTCAGCTGTTAGTATGGATAAAGATATTGCTAAAAGATTATTACGTGATGCAAATATTACGGTAGTACCGTCTATTACCATTACCAGTGCAAACTATGAAAATTTTAGTTACGATAAAATAATAGATAATCTAGGTCCTTCGTTATTTATCAAACCTGCCAATCAAGGTTCATCAGTAGGCGTATCTAAAGTTACAGATCGTATTAGCTTTGATAAAGCACTAACTTTAGCTTTTAGATTTGATAATAAGGTATTAGTTGAATCAACTATTCAGGGTCGTGAATTAGAATGTGCAGTATTAGGTAATAATAAACCACAGACTAGTGTATGCGGTGAGATTATTTTAAGAGAACCATTCTATTCTTATGAAAAAAAATATTTTAGTACGTATGGTGTACAGATAGTAGTTCCAGCTGATATTAACAAAGAAATAAGTAATACTATTCGCTGTGTCGCCGTAAATGCATTCAATGCACTTAACTGCGCCGGGATGGCTAGGGTTGATTTTTTTCTTACTGATAAGAATCAAATATTAGTTAACGAGGTAAATACTTTACCTGGCTTTACTAAGTTTAGTATGTATCCTAAATTATGGCAAGCTAGCGGGGTTAGTTACACAGAACTAATTAGCCGTTTAATAGAGTTAGCTATTGAGCGTTATGATGAAAATAAGCATAGATTACAACAATTAAATTAACTATTTAATTGTTTGTCGGCATGAGAGGATTCGAACCTCTGACCCCCGCCACCCCATGACGGTACGCTACCAGGCTGCGCTACATGCCGCAAAAAATTAGTTAAAACATTTAAAATAATCCTTACTATTACTTACTAGACTATTATAAAATCTATGTGTGTTATTTTTTGTTTAAATGGATGACGTTGTATTGACCATATTTTAACTATGATTTTGTTGCCATTAATTACTAATGCAAGCTGGTCGTTGTAAAAGCTATTTTTATTTTCGTTATGCATAATTATTTGGTTATCTAGTGTTATAGCGACTGGTGTGGTTTGACTGCCATAAATAATAGCTGGTAACTTATTAAGTCGACGTAGTCTACGGCTTGCACTGGTACCATTGTATTTGCGGGGTTCAGCATAAATAGTTAACATACATTTTCCTGTTTAAGTAAACTTAAACACATAGCCACATATTTAGGTAAATATTATACTATTTTTTACCAAAAATTATATTAATTTTAGTTTTATTAGCAATTGTTAAATAATTAACAATTATTTTTTCAAAGTGAAGTCACTATCTTCCTTACTGATTACTTACAGTAATAACATCAAAATAAAAAAACAAAAAAAGTTGATTATTTAACTGTAAGTATCCTCCGTCCTTCATAATAATAAGCTTTCCAGTACAAATTATTAATATTAGATATTATAACACCCCTGCTAGTAGAGACATGAACAAATAGATCGTTCCCTAAGTAAATTCCTACGTGATTAGCGGTAGCACTAATACTAAATAGCACTAAATCACCTGGTAATAGCTTAGTACGCTGAACTTTAATTCCTATTTTTTTTTGATCTTTAGTTGATCTTGGAATGTGTATATTGAACTGTTCAATAAAAGTTCTTTGTACAAAAGCAGAGCAATCTATACCACTTTTATAGATTCCGCCTAACTTGTAACGTACTCCTTTCCAATTATAATATTGATTCATAATTTTAGCTTGAATTGTAAAGTTACGAACTACTTCTTCACAGTTTGAATTTTTCTGTTTATATAGTTGCATAAATAAATTATTTGAATGAGTGATAGTATCAATAGTAGGTCTATACTGATGATAATTACTACAGATAGCTGCTATATTGAAAAAAATAATTAACTGTTTAAGTAAAATACAAATATACTGATATTTAATAAATATCATATTCATCCTACAAATTATTTAAATAATAATAAATATATAATATATAGGTATAGGTTAATTAATTAGTATTAGTATCGGAAACTAAATTGGTTTTTAACCAAGCAATTTCCTTTGACCAAATATTAGGATTGATCGTTTCTAAAATCATAGGAATGTTATCAAAATTTTTATTAGCCATTATCCACATAAATACTGTTTTGCCTATATTGCCTTTACCTAAGCTTTGGTGGCGATCAATTTTACTACCATAATCAACTTTAGCATCGTTTAAATGCATACCACGTAGGTATTTAAAGCCAATGATATCATCAAACTGATTGAAGGTGACATTACATGTTGTTTCTGTACGTAAATCATACCCTGCAGCAAAGGCATGACAAGTATCAATACAGATCCCGATCCTATTTTTATCATTTACTTGCCTAATTATTTCTGCGAGCTGTTCAAAGCGAAAGCCCATATTACTACCCTGGCCAGCAGTATTTTCAACTACTAAAGTTACGTTTACTGTTTTATCTAATGCAATATTTATAGAATCTGCTATAATATTTAAGCTAGTTTCTTCATTCATCTGCTGTAAATGGCTACCTGGATGAAAGTTAAGTAGATTAATACCTAATTGATCACAACGACGGATTTCTTCAATAAAAGCAGCACGAGATTTTTCCAGCTGATATTTAACTGGATGACTAAGATTGATGAGGTAGCTATTATGTGGTAAAATTTGATCCTTATTATAATGATACTCAGCACAAGCAGCACGGAAACAGTCTATAGCTTTTATTGTTAAAGGCGCAGTGTTCCACTGAAGATTATTTTTAATAAAAAAAGATAAAGCCGTGGCCTGTAATGCATTGGCGCGGATTACAGCTTTATATAACCCATCAGTTGCACTAACATGTGCACCAATAAACTTTCCCATTATCAATATACTCCAAATAAATAATATATATTCGTTATAACAGTTTGATTATTTATATAAAAGCTTTATGATGAGTATTGAATTCTATTCAATAGCGTTTATTTATTAATTTCAGTATAGCTTAAAAAGCTACATATAACTCATTATTATAAGTAAATTACTAGTATCATACATTACCAGTAAGTAATAAATAATATTATTAATAATATATATTTTATTTTGATAATTTTTACATTAAATTATGGTTGATAAAACTCACTGTCTACGTCGTACACTAAAAACCCGTCATATTACTATGATAGCTCTTGGTGGTTCTATCGGTACTGGATTATTTGTTGCATCAGGGGTCTCTATATCACAAGCTGGTCCTGGCGGTGCGTTAGTATCATATATGCTTATTGGTCTTATGGTTTATTTTTTAATGACTAGTTTAGGTGAACTAGCAGCTTATATGCCTGTATCTGGTTCTTTTGCAACTTATGGCTCTCTCTATGTAGAAAAAGGATTTGGTTTTGCACTTGGCTGGAATTACTGGTACAACTGGGCTATAACTATAGCTGTAGATCTAGTAACTGCACAAATAGTTATGGGTTACTGGTTTCCAGTAACCCCTGGTTGGATCTGGAGTATTTTGTTTTTATGCATAATTTTTATACTTAATTTCATTTCAGTAAAAGGTTTTGGTGAAGCTGAATATTGTTTTTCTTTAATTAAAGTAACTACAGTTATTGTTTTTATCATTGTAGGCATACTGATGATATTAGGGATTATAAAAGGAGGAGCGCAAGATTGTTGGCATAACTGGCAGATAAATGATGCACCATTCGCTGGTGGTATTGCTACTATAATAGAAGTAGCAATGATAGTTGGTTTCTCGTATCAAGGCACAGAATTAATTGGTATTGCTGCTGGAGAGTCGGAAAATCCTGGTACTAATATTCCACTTGCTATGCGGCAAGTATTTTGGCGCATTATGCTATTTTACGTACTATCTATATTAATAATTAGTATTCTTATTCCCTATACTAGTTTAGCTATATTAGACAATGAAGTGAACAATATAACTGTTAGCCCATTTACCTTGGTATTCCGTAATGCTGGGCAGCTGTCTGCTGCCGCTATCATGAATAGTGTAATTCTTACTACTATTTTATCATCTGGTAATTCTGGGATGTATGCATCAACTCGTATGCTCTATAATCTAGCAATAGAAGGTAAAGCTCCTAAAATTTTCGCAAAATTATCTAAAAATGGTATACCACTTAACGCGCTATATATTACTACCTTAGTTGCTGGATTATGTTTTATCTCATCGATATATAGTAATAAAACAGTGTATTTATGGCTTATTCATACCTCTGGTACTACTGGTTTTATTGCTTGGTTAGGTATTGCGGTTAGCCATTATCGTTTTCGCATAGGTTTAAAAAAACAGGGACTTAGTTTGGATAAGTTACCATATCGTGCTGGATTATTTCCATTTGGCCCGGTATTTGCTTTCATATTATGCATATTAATTACCTTTGGCCAACATTATAAAATATTTATAGCGGATAGCATTGATTGGAAAAATGTTGTTACTAACTATATTGGTATTCCATTATTTTTTTTAATTTGGTTAAGTTATAGATGGTATCACGGTAGTAGCATTGTACGCTATGAAGATATGATTTTTCCCCATGTTTGAGCTTGTAGTTATTATTGTTCTCACTATCAGAGATGCTAATAAAAATTATTTTGAAATAAATTGCACTTTATTATCGATAATCGCTTAGTAGCATTTTATTGTCTGCTTTAGGGATACAAAATGGTAATGCTTACAAAAGAAGCGTCGATGGTACGTAAAGCTCTACAGGAACATGGACTAGAACCGTTACTGCGTGGAAATAATATATTAGACATTGAAGTACGTAAAAGAAATATTGCTGAACATTTTAAAAAAATAATGATGTTGCTTAATCTGGATCTAATGGATGATAGTTTAGCAAAAACACCATATCGTATTGCAAATATGTATATTCATGAAATATTTTCTGGCTTAGATTATGCTAATTTTCCAAAAATTACTGTTATCTCTAATAAAATGAAAGCAGATGAAATGGTAACAGTACGCGAAATTAACTTAACTAGTACCTGTGAGCATCACTTTTTGATAATTGATGGTAAAGCTACAGTGTCCTATATTCCTAATAATTTCGTTATAGGACTATCAAAAATTAACCGTATAGTATGGTTCTTCGCCCAACGTCCACAAGTTCAAGAACGACTAACACAACAAATTTTATTAGCACTACAAACTATATTAGGAACAAATAACGTTGCAGTATCTATTTATGCTGTTCATTATTGCGTAAAAGCACGCGGGATTTGTGATACAACAAGTATTGCTACTACTACTTCATTAGGAGGTTTATTTAAATCTAGCAATAATACACGTAATGAGTTTTTTAGTATTATTAAAAATAATAATTAACTAATAAATAATAAAATTAATAATTTTTATTTCCTGATCTATCCTACTTGCAATAGCTCCATGCTGGTTACAATATTTAGCACTATTGCGTAGGTTATATGGTCGTGCTGCTGTTCTACTCAGAAACTCGAAACTTAGTGCTGCTATTAGCATACCTGGGCGTAATACTAAAGGTAATTTACCAGAATTATAGAATTCTAGCACAAGATTTCCCTGCCAGCCTGGATCTATTCTGTGTGCTGTAACATGCACCATTAGTCCAAGTCTAGCTAAAGATGAACGACCATCTAGCCAACCAATTAAGTTAGCAGGCATAGTTATATACTCCATGGTAACGGCAAGCGCCAACTCACCAGGATGAAGAAAAAATGCCTCTTTTTCTGTTAGCCTAATTTCATCACTCATAATTTTATTAATAGCTGTAGTTATTTTATTTTTTGGTCCGCTCAAGTCAACAAATGCAGCAGTATGACCGCTAAAAATTCTAAATTTATTTCCTAATAGGACATCTACAGTAGCTCCGTTAATTCTTTCCCTTGGTGGACGTGGACTAATTTTTAGTCTTCCTTCATCTAATAATAATTCAATATCACTATCACATAGTCTCATGGCTTGTCTTCTCAATTAATATAAATCTAATAGTAGTAAATAACTTATTTAATCTAAAAAATAGATATTTATTATCTTTTTATTTATTAATATTTGTACTTAACTAATAAATATGCATACAATACATTATCTTTAATGATCCAATTCCACTTAACCTTAACCAATAACTATTTACATAGTTAAGTTACAATTAAAATTTAAATTAAATTTATACCATGAAAGAAGTAGCGCAAAAAAAATATTAGTAACCTGTGCGTTACCGTATGCTAACGGTTCTATCCATCTAGGTCATATGCTTGAACATATTCAAGCTGATATTTGGGTACGTTATCAGAGGATGCGAGGTAATAAAGTATATTTTATTTGTGCTGATGATGCTCATGGTACGCCAATTATGCTTAAAGCACAGCAGTTAGGCGTTACTCCAGAAGCAATGATAAATGAAATTCACCAAGAACATAAGAGAGATTTTGCTAAATTTGACATTAGCTACGACAATTATCAATCCACCCATAGCGATGATAATAGAGAATTATCAATTTTAATATATCAACGTCTTAAAGATAATGGTTTTATTAAGAATCGTACTATTTTCCAGCTATATGATCCTAACAAGAGAATGTTTTTACCTGACCGTTTTGTTAAAGGTTGCTGTCCTAAATGTCATTCACCAGATCAATATGGTGATAATTGCGAACTATGTGGAGCAACTTATAATCCAGTGGATCTTATTAATCCAAAGTCCACATTATCCGGCATAACACCAGTACTGTTAGAGTCAGAGCATTTTTTCTTCGATTTACCAGCTTTTAGTGACATGCTACGAGCATGGACCTTTTCTGGTACACTACAAGAACAGGTTGCTAATAAAATGCAAGAGTGGTTTGATCTAGGCTTACAACAATGGGATATTTCTCGCGACGCACCCTACTTTGGTTTTGAAGTACCAGAAGCTCCTGATAAATATTTCTATGTTTGGTTAGATGCGCCTATTGGCTATATTAGCACATTTAAAAATCTTTGCGATAAACGTAATGATATTATTTTCGATGATTTTTGGGGTATTGATTCTAAGGCAGATTTATATCATTTCATAGGTAAGGACATTGCATATTTTCACAGTATTTTTTGGCCAGCTATGCTAGAAGGTAGTAATTTCAGAAAACCTACTAATTTGTTTGTTCATGGTTATGTTACTGTCAATGGGACTAAAATGTCCAAATCACGTGGCACATTTATCAAGGCTAGTACTTATTTAGCTAATTTAGAGGCTAGTTACTTACGTTATTATTATGCAGCAAAATTATCATCGCGTATTGATGATATAGATCTTAACTTAGAAAATTTTATTTATAAAGTCAATGCTGATATTGTTAATAAAGTCATAAACCTAGCTTCTAGGAATGCAAGTTTTATAATTAATATTTTTGATAGTACGCTTTCTGCTCAAATTGAAGATCCGCTTCTTTATAAAAAATTTGTTAATGCTTCAGTCTCAATTGGAGAAGCATTTCATCACAGAGAAACCAGTCGTGCTATTCGTGAAATTATGTCTCTAGCAGATATAGCTAATAGCTATATTCATAAAAAAGAACCATGGGTAGTCGCTAAGAAGATCAATGACAGGCAGCAGCAGCAATATTTGCATAATATTTGCTCTATGGGAATTAATTTATTTCGCTTACTAATGACTTATCTGCAGCCAGTATTACCTGCTGTAGCCCATAGATCTGAACAATTTTTGAATACGCAACTAAATTGGGAAAATATGGTCATACCCCTGACCAATCATAGAATTAATAAATTTAATACATTACTTAAGCGTATAACAAGTAGTCAGGTAAAAGCAATGCTTTCTTATGAAGACAATTATAAATTGTAGAATAAGCAGCTAGCCTAGGCCTAGCTACTAGTAGCTATGTTAATTTAGCCAGTTAGTATGAAATACACCATCTTTATCTATGCGTTTATAAGTATGTGCTCCAAAGTAATCACGTTGTGCTTGGATTAAATTCGCAGGTAGTATTAATGAACGATAACTATCGTAGTAGGTAATAGCTGCAGATAATGTAGGTACAGGAATACCATAATTAATAGCAATAGCTACCACTTTACGTAGTGCTTGCTGATAGTCATTAGCAATAGCTTGTAAATAAGGTGATAGCAAAAGATTTGTAAGTAATGCATCCTTAGCGTAGGCATCGGTAATATGCTGCAATAACTGTGCACGTATTATACATCCTGCGCGAAATATTTTAGCTATATCTCCATAATTAAGATGCCAGTTGTATTTTTCTGAAGCTGCTTTAAGCTGCGAAAAACCCTGAGCGTAAGATATTATTTTTCCTAAATATAGTGCACGCCGTACCTTTTCAATAAAATTGATTTTTTCATTGTTGCTAAATTTTGGTATTTTAGGACCTATTAATACTTTATTAGCAATAACCCGCTGCTTTTTTAAAGATGATAAGTAGCGCGCGAAAACTGCTGCAGTAATTAAGTTCAGCGGTTCTCCTAACTCAATTGCACTCTGGCTAGTCCACTTACCTGTACCTTTATTTGCTGCCTCATCGCAAATAACGTCTATTATATATTTACCTTGGATATCTTTTTTAGTTAAAATATGAGAAGTTATATCAATAAGATAGCTATTTAGCTCTCCTTTGTTCCACTCTGTAAAAACATTAGCTAATTCATTATTATTAAGATGTAAGACTTCTTTCAGTAGAGAATATGTTTCTGCGATTAGTTGCATATCACCATATTCAATACCATTGTGTACCATTTTTACGTAGTGTCCAGCACCATCAGGACCAATATAGGTAACGCATGCCTGACAATTTGCACGTGCTGCAATTTTATCTAGCATAGGTGATATAATATCATAAGCTTGTTTATTACCTCCAGGCATAATAGAAGGACCTTTCAGCGCACCTTCTTCACCACCTGAAATCCCCATACCAATAAAGTAAACACCATATTTTGATAGTTCTTTGTTGCGACGTATAGTATCTTGATAAAAAGTATTACCACCATCAATGATGATATCTTTTATATCAAGAAAAGGTATCAGCGAATTAATAGTTTCATCTATTGCTTCTCCTGCCTTAATCATCAACAATATACGACGTGGTTTTTCCAATGAATTCACAAATTCTTTTACAGAAAAATAAGGTACTAATGTTATTATTCCAGGGTTTTCAGCGATAACTTGATTAGTTTTTTCTTGAGATCTATTAAAAATAGATACACGATAACCATGTTTTACCATATTAAGCGCTATATTACGCCCCATTACCGCCATACCAACTACACCGATCTGTTGTTTGGGCATTAAGTAACTCCTTTTTTATTAAAACTATACTAAGATAAAATTAAAGATAACTTATCTTGATAATATATTTTAAAATAAAAAATAATAATTTTTTATTGTTGTGATAAATTAATTGGATGTCTACTAAATATAGTACTTAATTTGATTACACATATAACTTAAGAAGTAATAGCTAAATAATTAATTTTTTACTTATTAAATATTACGTTCGCGTAACTTAGCTATAACTTGACTAAAATCTATTTTTTGATCTCCTAGTAGGATTAGTAGATGATATACTAGGTCAGCTGATTCGTTAATGATTTCTTGCTGATTTTGCATTATTCCAGCTAGAGCTGTTTCTATACCCTCTTCGCCTACTTTTTGTGCAATACGCTTGATACCACTGTTATATAATCTAGCAGTATATGAATTGTTCGGATCTGCTAACTTACGTTCTCTGAGTAATATTTCCAAATTATAAATAAAACTAAAATCACTAACAGCGATATTGAAACAACTGCTAGTATTATTATGACAGGTTGGACCTAGCGGAGAAGCCATAATAAGTAGCGTGTCGTTATCACAGTCTGGAGTTAGGCTAATTACCTTTAGGTAATTACCTGAACTTTCTCCTTTAGTCCACAGACGTTGCTTGCTACGTGAGTATAAGGTAACTTTACCTGTATTTTCGGTTACTTTTAACGCGTCAGCATTCATATACCCCATCATTAGTACTTCACCGGAAACGTAATGCTGGATAATAGCTGGTATTATGCCGTAATTTTTCTGCCAATTAAGTTCCTGTGTTTGTTTATCAGTTAACATAATCTTATGTTTACTCCTTTATCTGCTAGAAATGTTTTTAATTCACTAATATTAATTATCTTTTTATGAAAAACAGATGCAGCAAGCACGCCGTCAACTTCAGCATTAATTAATGCATCTAAGAAATGTTGCATAGTTCCTGCACCGCCGGAAGCAATCAACGGTACTCTGCAATTTTTTCGTACATGTTGCAACTGCAATAAATCATAGCCTAGACATCCCCCGTCCTGATTCATCATATTTAGCACTATTTCACCGGCACCACGTATCTGAACTTCTTCTACCCAATCTAATGTCTGCCATTTAGTTAATTTTATACTTTTTTCATCACCGGTATATTGCTTAACTTGATATTGATTAAGTAGTCTATTATACCAAGTATCAATACTAACCACTATGCATTGAATGCCAAAGCGATCTGCCAACCTACTAATCAAATCTGGATCTTCGATAGCAGGGGAATTAACTGATATTTTATCCGCACCAAAGGATATCACCTCAGCAGCCTGCGCTACGCTTTTAATACCACCAGCAACACAAAAAGGGATATCAATTACTTCAGCAACACGAGCTATCCAACTTTTATCCACTAATCTACCATCTGATGAAGCTGTAATATCATAAAAGACTAATTCGTCTGCCCCCTCTTCTGCATAGCGACGAGCTAACTGTACGATATCACCGATTATTTTATGATTACGAAATTGTATACCTTTAATAACTTGCCCATTATGTACATCTAGACAAGGGATTATACGTTTTGCCAGCATGCCATAGCCTCAGCAACAGTAAATTTATTTTCTAATAATGCACGCCCTATTATGACATCATGTACACCACTATGATGTAGTTTAGCAATATCATCTAAGCTACATATTCCACCTGATGACTGAAATTTAATACTCGGCCAATGGCTACATAAAGACTGATATAATTCTATATTAATACCAGATAGTGTGCCATCACGAGAGATATCAGTGCATAGAATATGATTTAGTCCTACTGTCTGAAGGTATTGATCTATGACTTGTTCTAGCATTAAGCCAGAGTCTTCCATCCAGCCGCTTATAGCTATCCAACGCTTACCACTAATATCTATACGTACATCTAGTGCAAGTACTAAAGCATCAGGGCCAAAAATTTTAAACCAATTTTGTACTTCTTGCGGTTGCGTTACTGCTGTAGAACCTACAACTACTCTATTAGCACCATATTTTAGTAATTCTTCTACATCTGCTGCACTACGAATACCACCGCCAATTTGTACTTTTGCAGGTGCACAGTAAGATAATAAGTTAGTAAGCAGCTTTATTTGTCGTAATGATGGATCACGTGCACCAGTTAAATCTACTAAATGTAGTAATTCGGCTCCTTGACTTAAGTAATTATGCAGGTGCAAGATTGGATCTTTCCCGTAGTTATTTTGCTGCTGATAGTTACCTTGATATAGTCGTACAACAGTACCGTCAATTAAATCTAACGCAGGTATTATCACTATTTACATCTCCAGAAAGTTGTTAATTAGTTTTTGGCCAACCTTACCTGAACGCTCAGGATGAAATTGTACGCCAAAAAAATTGTCTTTTGCGACAGCAGCAGTAAAGGTATCACCATAGTTAGATTGAGCTATTGTTGAGTTACATGGTAACATAGCGTAGCCATGTATAAAGTAAAAGTAGCTATCATCAGGAATTCCATTAAACAGCCTATTGCTGCTGGGGTTGTTTTGTAACTGTTTTACCTTATTCCAGCCCATATGCGGCCAACAAATGTTACTTTCATTAGAAAGTTTTTTAACAGGAGTGTTGATAATTCCTAGAGTTTGTATTCCAAAATTTTCATCACTAAAGCTACCAAGCAACTGCATACCTAGGCATATCCCTAGTACTGGTTGAGTAATCATTTTAATTATATTAATAAGTTTACTGTTATATAATTGTTTCATCGCCGCCTGCGCAGTACCAACTCCTGGTAAAAATAACTTATTTGCCTGTAAAACGACTTTAGCATCATGACTCACCTCAGGTTGATAACCCAAACGACGGATAGCAGCGGTAACTGATAAAATATTAGCACAACAAGTATCAATTATGACTACCTTCATTATAGCATTCCTTTTGAGCTAGGTAGAGTATCGCCATTAATATGTATGGCCTGACGTAGGGTACGCCCAAATACTTTGAACAAACTTTCTACTATATGATGGTCATTATTACCTGTTGTTCTTAAATGTAGTGTACAGGCCATTGCATTAGATAGTGATCTAAAGAAATGTTCAACCATTTGTGTACTCATATCCCCTATTTTAGGAGAATTATATTCTGCCTTATATTCTAAGTATGGACGGCCAGAAAGATCTAATGCGCAACGTGCCAAACATTCATCCATAGGTAGTACAAAACCAAAACGCCCAATACCACACTTATCGCCTAGCCCTTCTTTTAGTGCTTCGCCTAGCGTAAGTGCAGTGTCTTCAATAGTATGGTGATCATCAATATTTAAGTCTCCACTGACTTTAATATTAATACTTAACCCTCCGTGGGTAGCAATTTGATTAAGCATATGATCAAAGAAACCAATTCCTGTATTGATATTACTATTACCTTCCCTATCTAGCCATACTTCTACTTCAGTAGATGTTTCTTTGGTAACACGTGTCACTTTAGCATGGCGATCAATGCAAGTTAATTTATTACATATTATTTGCCAATTAAGAATATCACGCTGATAAAGTAAGCCATTGATCCCCATATTATGTGCTAGGATAATATCTGTTGTTCTATCACCAATAACATAGCTATTAGCCTTATCTAGTTTATCACCTACTAGCCAGGGTGCTACTAATGCTGTATTTGGTTTTCTGCAATTGCACTTATCGATTGCAAAATGGGGACATATTAATACTTTATCGAAGAATATCCCCTGAGAGTTAAAAATATGCATCATTAAATTATGTGGACCTTCGAAATCCTCTTTAGGAAAACTAGATGTACCAAGACCATCTTGGTTAGTAATTATTACTAATTTGAAATTAGCTTTTTGTAACTGCAGAAGAGCTGGAATTACGTATGGTTCTAGCTTTAGCTGATCCATGCGATCTACCTGAAAATTTACTAGTGGTTCGCGAATCAACGTACCATCTCTATCTATAAACACAAACTTTTCGCTCATAGGTATGTATTACTCCTTTATATCAGCATCTTAATGCTTTTAGTGCTGCGATCAAACTTTTGCATTCTAAGCTAGTACCAACAGTAATACGTATACAATCAGCTAATCCTGTTTGTTTACTTTGATCACGCAAAATAATGCCTTGATTCCATAGATTTTTAAACACACCATAAGCTGGATCAAAATGGACTAATAAATAGTTACTAACGCTAGGAAATACTAAGCGCACGCAAGGACAAAAAGCTAATTCATGCATCAGAAAATCTCTATTAGCTTTAATATTAGCTATTCTTTTACTAGTTTGACGTATACCTTCATCACTTAGCGCTTGTTCTGCAATATCAGCTACTGGGAGCGATAAAGGATAAGGTGTGATTACTTTAAGTAATAATTGGATCACATCAACGTTCGCAATAGTAAAACCACAGCGCAGTCCAGCTAAAGCAAAAGCCTTAGATAAAGTACGCAGAATAACTAAGTGCGGATAATCTTTAAGCCAGCTAGTTATACTAGCTGTGGGATAAAAATCTACATATGCCTCATCAGCTACTAGTAACGTCTTTCCATAAGTCATATCTAGTAACTTACGTGTATCGTGCTTATTTAAAATGTTGCCTGTTGGATTATTCGGGCTACAAATATAAATTAACTTAACACCATTAAGCTTAGCAAATATTTCATTAATATTTAGCTGCCAATTATCAAGCATAGGAACAGTACGATACTCGATACCAAATGTCTCAGCGCTAACACTATACATACCGTAGGTAGGAGGACAAAATAAAATAGCATCTTTTCCTGGTTCACAAAAAGCACGAATCATCAGCTCAATACCTTCATCAGCACCGCGGCAGGCTAGTACCTGATTTGGTTGCACTGCTGCGTAAGCGGCATATCTATTAATCATCTCCTTAGGTTGGCAATCAGGATAGCGATTAATATTACTACTACGTAGCATGTATAATTTTTGCTGTGGATATTCGTTAGCATTAAGCAAAATACTACCTTTTCCTCCTATCCTACGGGCTGATTGATAGGGCTCTAGTGTACGCACATTAGCCCTAGCTAACTTAAAAATACTCATTGTTTTTCCTTAATCATGGCTACACGTAAAGTAACTGCATTTTTGTGAGCGATAAGTTGTTCGGCCTGCGCTAATGTTTCAATAGTAGGTGCTAATAATAATAACCCCTGAGGACTTAAATGCTGCACTGTTATGCGTTTTTGAAAATCAACTAAGCTTAGACCAGAATGGGTTTTTGTATAACCAGAAGTAGGCAGTACATGGTTAGTACCAGATGCATAATCTCCAGCTGATTCTGGTGACCAATCCCCTAGGAATATTGATCCTGCGTTGGTAATATGTTTCAATAATTGTTCTGAATTACGAGTCTGAATAATAAGATGTTCTGGGCCGTAACTATTACTTATTGACACGCATTCAGCTAAATTATCAGTGATAATTAGTCTATTATGGGTTAAAGATTGACGTGCAATAGCAGCACGCGGTAAAGTTTTTAACTGACTTACTATTTCTCCAGCAACCTGATTAGCAATTTGAGTATCATTAGTCAGCAGAATAACCTGTGAGTCAGGACCATGTTCTGCTTGAGAAAGTAGGTCAGCGGCGATAAATACTGGATAGGCACCGCTGTCAGCAATAATCATAACTTCTGAAGGACCCGCAGGCATATCAATAGCAACACTAAGATTGAATAGTGTGCTAATTTGTCGTTTAGCTTCTGTTACCCAACTATTGCCAGGACCAAAAATTTTATCAACCTTATAAATTGACTCAGTACCCAATCCCATAGCTGCTATTGCTTGTGCACCACCTACTTGGTAAATGTCTTTTACTCCACAAAGTTGAGCTGCATACATAATCTCATCAGCAATAGGAGGTGGTGAGCAAAGTATTATATTTTTACATCCAGCAATACGTGCAGGGATAGCTAACATAAGTACTGTAGAAGATAATGGGGCTAATCCACCAGGAATATAGAAACCAACAGATGCAATAGGCCTAGTTAATAGTCTACAGTTTACGCCTGGCTGAGTTTCAATTTCTACATCTGGTAACTGCTGAGAACTATGAAAACGTTCTATATTCATCATCGCAGATACCATTGCCTGTTTTACATATGGTGCTATCCTACTAGTTGCTAATGCTATCTCATGTTCAGGAATACGTAATTGCGGTGTTTCTATACCATTAAAACTTAGGTTGAAGTTACGGATAGCATTATCGCCTTGTTGGCTTACATTGTTAATAATTTCACTAACAGTGGATATCACACTAGCTGAAGCTTTTACTGTAGGACGGGTAAGTAGCATTTTTTGCTGTTCTACGGTGCATTCACTCCAGCGTAATGGTAACGATAATGTAGAATTTATCATCACTTTACTCCATAATTTTTTCAATTGGCAGCACTAGAATAGAACGAGCGCCTAATGCTTTTAAGTTTTCCATTGTTTCCCAGAATAATGTTTCGCGGCTTACCATATGCATTGCTACTAAATTTTTATCACTAGCTAATGGTAGTACTGTTGGATGCTCAGCTCCAGGTAGTAGACTAATAATATTATCCAGTCGTTCTGTTGGTGCGTGCATCATAATATATTTAGACTCACGTGCTTGAATTACACCCTGAATACGTATCATTAATTTATCTACCAGTGCTTGCTTAGTAAGTGTAAAATCTCCATCACGCTTAATTAAGCAAGCTTTAGAACGATAAATTACTTCCACTTCACGTAAGCCGTTTGCTTCAAGGGTAGCACCTGTTGACACTAAATCACATATTGCATCTGCTAGACCTGCGCGTGGTGCTACTTCTACCGAACCATTTAATAAACAAGATTTGAAATTAATACCTAGTTTATCAAGGTATTTTTTTAGAATATGTGGGTAAGAAGTCGCTATCCGTTTTCCTTGTAGACATTTAGGACCGGTCCAAATTTGATCAATAGGTAAGGCCATAGATAGACGGCATCCACCAAAATCTAATCTACGTAGAATTACATAGCGAGGATTTTCACCTTGAGCACGCCTAGTCAACAGCTTTTCTTCTAATACATTCTCACCTATAATTCCTAAATCTACTACGCTATCTAAAACTAGGCCTGGAATATCATCATCACGCACTAGCATAATATCAAGAGGCATGTTTTCAGCGAAGGCTAGTAACCGTTGCTGTTGTAAATGGATTTTTATCCCGCATTGCTCTAATAATTTCTGAGATTCTTTGCTGAGTCTGCCAGATTTTTGAATTGCTATCCTTAATCGTGATTTGTCCAACATTATTTATTATGCCCTAAGTAAATGATTATTGACTAATGCAAAAAAAAACCTCGGAAGATTTCTTCCGAGGGCTTATGATAATTACATTATCCGCCACTGGAAGATTTAAATGTCTTCCAGCACCAATAGCCTGAAAGACTACTAAGGTGTATGATGATATGGATTAATGATAATTTTATTCATAGTGTTCCTTATAAGTAGGTTTATTAAACTAATAGTATATGTATTATTACCCTAACGATATTTAGGGCATAGTGCAACATTTTTTTTCATTAAGGCAAAAATAATGATAACAAGATATATATTATATATTATTTATTGGTGTTGGTTGGCTAGGACTGCACTTATTTTACGTAGTAGATAGCAGCACATTCTAGAAATAGAATGAATGCTATGCTATATTAACTAACAATAAATAACCAATTAGATCATAAAAATAAAATTACCTACTAACTACTAGTACCTCCTAGGAGGATAGGAACATCAACTGTTAATTACTTATTAACATTAACAATTATATATACCATAAATTATTAAATGTATACTTAGCGGGTATTTTGTTTAAAATTTTATCAAATTATTTAACTTATGTTGGGCCTACAACAACCTAGATATTCATCATATTAATTACAAACAGCAATACACAATTATTTATAGTATCTATCTTGAAATAATAATAATTTTATTATCAGTACCACAATATAAGCTTAAATTAGATTGGCTTAAGTGAACATTTTCCTAATAACATAAGTAGTTATTTTACTTTTAAATATTTTAAAAAAAAATAAAAATGATGTTTTTTGTACAATTGTTAATAAATATTAGTGAGTAAATAATTAAATATGATGCATTATCATATAATTACTGTAACAGATTTACATCAAAACTGTTCCCTAATCTGGTGTGACCAAACTAAAGAAGCAGCATTAGTAGATCCAGGTGGAGAGGCACTAAGATTATGCCTAGAAATAGATAAATTTGACATTAATCTAACAAAGATTGTCTTAACTCATGGTCACTTAGATCATGTAGGAGCATCTAATACATTAGCTAAGCATTACGGTGTGCCTATCATTGGACCTCACTCTGCCGATAAATTTATGTTAGAAAACCTACCATTACAGTGCCAAATATTTGGTTGGCCGGTTATATACTCATTTTTACCAGATAGCTGGTTAGCTAACGGAGATATTATTAATGTAGGAATGGAACGCTACCATGTGCTCCATTGTCCTGGTCACTCTCCGGGTCATATTGTTTTGTTGAATAAAATAAGAAAATTTATTATAATGGGGGATGTGCTGTTCAGAGATTCAATAGGACGTACTGATTTACCAGGTGGTAATGCACAAATATTAATAGACTCTATTAATAACCAACTTCTCACTCTTGCTGATGATATAATTTTTTTTGCCAGGACATGGGTTAATGTCCACTATTGGTTATGAACGTAGTAATAACTTTTATTTGCTGCGATAACTGACAATCCATATTATATTATACTTATAATTAATTGATATTAGAAAGAAGCCTGACGCTGGCTTCTTGGAAATGGTATTACGTCTCGTATATTTTGCATTCCTGTTACATAAACAATTAATCGTTCTAAACCTAATCCAAAACCTGAATGAGGTACAGTTCCGTAACGGCGTAAATCACGATACCACCAATAATCTTTTTGTTTTAGTCCAAGATCAGCTAAACGTTTATCTAATTTATCCAGGCGTTCTTCACGTTCTGATCCACCAATAATTTCACCAATGCCTGGTGCTAAAATATCCATAGCTGCTACAGTTTTACCGTCATCGTTCATTCGCATATAAAACGCTTTTATATCTTTTGGATAATTTTTTACTACAACAGGAGCTTGGAAATATGTTTCAGCAAGATAGCGTTCGTGCTCAGAAGAAAGGTCTATACCCCAAACAATAGGATTATCAAATTTATGCTTGCAAGCTTGTAATATATCTATAACTTCTGTGTAATCTACTTGGGCAAAATCGGTGCTAATAAATTTATCTAATCGTTTAATAGCATTAGTGTTAATTTTTGCAGCAAAAAACTGCATATCTTCAGCACATTCTATCAATACAGTATTAAAAATATATTTAAGCATTTTTTCTGCTAGAGTAGCAATATCAGTTAAATTAGCGAATGCTAACTCTGGTTCAACCATCCAAAACTCTGCTAAATGACGACTAGTATTAGAATTTTCTGCGCGGAAGGTAGGACCAAAAGTATATATTTTAGAGAGTGCACAAGCATAACTTTCTCCATTTAACTGACCTGATACAGTAAGAAAAGCTTCTTTACCAAAAAAATCATGTTCATAGTTTACTTTTCCTTGATCGTTATGCGGTAATTTGTCTAAATCTAGCGTAGAAACTCGGAACATTTCTCCTGCACCTTCACTATTAAAAGCAGTAATTAATGGAGTTGAAACCCATAAAAAACCTTGTTCATTCATAAATCTATGAATAGCCTGTGCTACAGTATGTCGTACTCTAGTAACGGCGCCGATAACATGAGTACGTGGACGTAAATGGGCTACCTCTCTTAGATATTCCATACTATGCTTTTTAGCTGTTATAGGATATGTATCTGGATCTTCGATCCATCCTATTACTGTTACTGTATTAGCCTGTATCTCGAAATTTTGTCCTCTACCCATTGATGCAACTACCATCCCAGTAATTTTTACAGAGCAACCAGTGGTAAGACGTAAAACATCATTTTTATAATTTAATATATTTTTATGAATAATAACTTGCAATGAATCAAAGCATGAACCATCATAAATAGAAAGGAAAGATATTCCTGCTTTCGAATCTCTACGGGTACGAACCCAACCCTGTATAGTGACTTCACTATTAGCTATAAAATACCCTTTGATGATATTTACTATTTGTAGTGTTTTCATATACATTTTCCAAAAAATTTATGTAGTGCTATAGCTTAAATTAACAGTGTCATACTAAAATAAATAATTTTGTTATGTTATCTATTTACTGTTTAGGTAGGTAAAGTAACAATACAAAAATCAATTTTTTCTCAATTAGGTATACTTTCTAGCAATATTTGTTTTTAACAATCTGTTTACTAATAGTTTATCACCATTGGTAGAATAACATGTATGATATTTGCGGCTCATACACTTCTGTTGTAATTTCTTAAATCCATATTATATAAACACAAGATTATATAAACAATATTATAAATAAGGAGATATTATGTTTTATCCTCTGATCAGACAAGCATTATTCCAATTAGAACCAGAAAAAGCCCATGAATTTACTTTTCAACAGCTTAAGCGTATCACAGGTACGCCATTAGAGTTTTTAGTTAGACAATCTGTTCCTACTAAGGCTATTAATTGTATGGGGATTTCTTTTAAAAATCCATTAGGTCTAGCTGCTGGATTCGATAAAAATGGCGATTACATCGACGCAATAGGTGCTATGGGGTTTGGCTTTATTGAAGTTGGTACTGTTACTCCGCACGCCCAACCTGGTAATAAAAAACCAAGACTATTTAGGTTAGTTAAGGCAGGTGGATTGATTAATCGTATGGGGTGTAATAATTTGGGGGTTGATAACCTCATTAACAATATCAAAAACTCAAATTTTGGTGGTGTGTTAGGTATTAATATTGGTAAAAATCAAGATACTCCTATCGAACAAGGAAAAGATGATTATTTAATTTGTATGGAAAAAGTATATCCTTATGCTGATTATATCGCAATAAATATATCATCACCAAATACCCCTGAGCTTACTAATTTACAATTTGGAGAACTGTTAGATAATTTACTTTTCTCGATAAAAGATAAACAAACAGCATTACAGGAATATCATAATAAATATGTACCAATAGCGGTAAAAATTACACCTGATATGACTAAGTCTGAACTAATTCAGATGGCAGATATGCTAGTTAAACATAATATTGATGGAGTAATTGCAACTAATACTACTACTAATCGAGAATTAGTGCATGGGTTAGATCATAGTTCGCAAGCTGGTGGTTTAAGTGGTCGTCCTATACACTTAATTAGTACTGAAGTAATTAGTATTTTATCTTCTGAGTTAAAAGGAAAATTACCTATTATCGGTGTTGGTGGTATTGATTCTTTGATGGCGGCACGAGAAAAAATGGCTGCTGGCGCGGCGCTGATTCAGATTTATTCAGGCTTAATTTTTAATGGACCTCGCCTAATAAAGGATATTATCAGCGATATTTAATATAAATTAAAACGTATATGATACTTATATTTACAATTAATTAGAAGGCAGCAATATCTTTAAATAAACCAACTTTTAGATCACTTGCGGTATAAATAATTTTCCCATCACAGATTACTTCACCGTCGGCCATACCAATAATTAGTTGACGGTGGATAATACGGCGAACATGAATACGATAAATTAATTTTTTAGCACTAGGTAAAATTTGACCGGTAAACTTTACTTCACCTACCCCTAATGCCCTGCCTTTACCTTCTCCGCCAAGCCAACCCAGGTAGAAACCTACTAATTGCCACATAGCATCCAATCCTAGACAACCTGGCATTACTGGGTCGCCAATAAAATGACAACTAAAGAACCACATGTTAGGTTTAATATCAAGTTCAGCTTCAATAAAACCTTTATGGTAATTTCCTCCAGACTCGGTTATTTTTACTACTTTATCCATCATTAACATATAATTTGCTGGAAGCTGAGGACCAAATTTACCAAATAATTCACCGCGGCTGGATGCTATTAGATCTTCTTTTGAATAAAAATTACGTTTATTTATCATACATTATAAAAATTGAATCATAAATTATACACATTTATTTATGCCAGCCAGCTATTTATTTGTAATTTAGTTAGTTGTTAGTTCTGTTTAATAAAACACTCTCTTAGCTAACCAGCGTAAACCAAATGGTAATAAATATTGCCGTTCTTGCCTATTTTGTATCTTAATAATTCGCTCACGAATACAATCTATTAGATTAGGTCGCTTTTCATTAGAAAAAGGCATAGCAGTCAATATTTCCAAAGTATCATAAATATTATTTACTGGCCAAATAGAGAAATTGTTATTACGTACTTCTTGAATAACATGATCGTTTAAACACAAATGACGAATATTAGTGTGAGGAATAATAACTCCTTGATTACCAGTAAGTCCGCGCGTATTGCATAATGTAAAAAAACCCTCAATTTTTTCATTGATACTTCCAATCGACTGAACGCGACCAAATTGATCTACTGATCCAGTAATTGCAATTTGCTGATCAACTGGTTGATCAGCTAATGCACTTATAAGCGCTACTAGTTCTGCTAATGATGCGCTGTCACCGTCTATTTCTTCATATGATTGCTCAAACACCAACGACGCAGAGAATGGTAATTGCCGATCTAACTTGAGTACTGACATAAGAAAAGCTTGCATAATCATCATCCCTTTAGTATGAAGATTACCGCTTAGTTCTGCTTTACTATCAACATCATGGATTTCTCCATCACCAAAATGGACCACACAGCTAATACGTGATGGTTGGCCAAATAGCAACGGATGACCAGAAAACGATAGCACAGATAGTGCATTTACTTGACCTGTAATTTTACTTTCAGTATCTACCATAATCTGTCCTTCTGCTATATCTTGTTGCATGCTTTCACAAATATAGCTTTCACACCAAATGTTAGTACGATAGCTTTCATACAGTGCAGTAGCATTGATGACCTTATTGTAGCAGTATAAAACTGATTCTTTTAATCTTCTAGTAAGCCAATGTGGACAAAGTGGCAACTTGAGTTGATCGCCGCTATAGCGAACTGATTGTTTGATCAATTCAGGCCATGCATCAGAATGTAGTGCTTGCAATCCTTGCCGATGTGCCAACGTATTAACCCACGAGCACCACTGTGCTATGTCTTTAGCATTATTAATACGCTTATCTAATTCAAATTCTCCATACAATGCTAGTCTAAGCAGATCAGGCTCCATAGTATGGAGCGCGGCTAAGACTTCGTTATCTCCGATTATTATCAGTCGCAAATTTAGCGGCATAGAAGGTATATAAATAGATAGTGGTATATTTTCTTTCGCTGGTAGCCAGTCGAAACGCTGCTGTATAATCATTTGTTTTATACGTAGCCACAACAGGGGTTGGCTCACTAATGTATTAGCACCTAGTAATAAAATACCACCGTTCACGTAGTGTACTAGACCTGGTTGTAGATTGATGCTCTCTTTATAGCAGTAGAGAGAACCAAAAAGTTGCTCTTGTTCTACCCAAGCTTGCCAGGTACAGACATCTTTGGCTGCAAAATTATCTTCTAGCGTAGAGGCTTGCTGCCAGTTAATTATTCTTACGCTAGTTATAGTATATTTTCCACCTATTGGTTTAGAGTGAGCAGGGATAATGCTTTTAATTGTTTCAGCAATTAATTTAAAGTATTCTTCCTCTTCTTTTGCTTTAATTAACAAAAATCTACTTGGAGATCTGGTATGGCAAAGTTGCTTCAAACAGTTCATTAAGCGCTGTTGAAGCTCAGTTAAAGGCGAGATAAGATGCGGATATTTTTTATTAAACATATCCGCAAATTTTGCGGTATCAGGAACTAAATATTGCCATTCTAATTTTTTATTATTCAAATCATTAGTTGAGAATTTGTATTTTTATCCAAATTATATTTGACTGATTATAAATTTTATATCACTCCAAATATAATATTAGTTTCTTAAACGTGGAGCCTGTAATTGTAACCTAATTGATTCAGCTAATTCATCTAACGTAGAATGTTCCGGATGTTCAGGGACAGCTTCATATCCTAGCTGAGCTTCTGCTAAATAAGTGTGAACTGGTTTTCCTTCTTCATCCTCCATTACCACATGGTACCAAGGAGCTTTTCTTAGGGTATCATCAGCAGCCATTTTATCTATATAGGGCTTATCTAGCGAGTATTCTGGATCAACATCGATGATTACCCCTAAGTACCCCAGTAGTTTATGGCGAACTTGTTGTCCTATACCAAATTTACTAGAAATCATAATAATACCTCATATTATATGAATATATACTTGATATATTTTTTTTAATTTACATATGTAAAATTGGGGGAGGCTACTAGTAAATCAAGGGACATATTATTTTTTTTATTATAGATCATAAGTAAGTTTTTTAAAAATAAATTAACAACAAATATAGACAATTTATTACTATAGGCATATTACCGGCTTAGGTAGTCCAGCAATTTTAGTAACCTGTTTAGCAGGTCCTTTGGGAAAAAGATTAAATAAATAAATACTATTACCTTTTTCTTCACCGTATTTTTGCATCATAACTTTTACTAGCATACGCATACTTGGTGATATGTTAAACTTTAGATAAAAATTACGCACAAAGTAGATTACTTGCCAGTGTTGTTCGCTGAGGTTAATATTTTCCTGGTTTGCTATTTCTAATCCTAATGCTTCACTCCAATCACTAGGATTAATTAAATATCCTTGAACGTCAGTAGCTATTTCTTTATCATTAAATTGCATGGAATTTATTTAGTGAGTGATATAAAAAGGAACAATTATAGCATATGTTATTGTTTGTTTTTAAAACATAAATTGCTAAAATACTCAAATATAGTTTGAATTATCTATAGTAAGTATTATCCTATATTTATAATTTATAGTATTCTATTTACGGAGGGAGGAGTGGTCGAGTGGCTTAAGGCACCGGTCTTGAAAACCGGCGAAGGGATACTTTCCGTGGGTTCGAATCCCACCTCCTCCTAATCTTAATATTATTATATGTGTTAGGATTACTTATTTAAGTTAATATTTTACCTGGTTTAAACCATTCCAATCTGGAATTAAGTAAATCTTTAACTAACATTGGCTTTGAACCAGCTGGTTGTAATATCGTTAAAGTTAGTACTCCATCGCTCGTAGCTATGTTAATTCCTACTTGATCTGCTGATACAATGGTACCAGGTACTTGGTTATTGTTATGTTTTATATAATTCAAATTAGCACGCCATACTTTTATAGTATTATTGTTTACTTTAAAGTAACTTACTGGCCAGGGATTAAAAGCTCTAATACAGCGCTCTAACTGAATTGCAGGCATATGCCAGTTCAGTCGTGCTTCTTTCTTACTTAATTTATTAGCATAGGTAGCTAGTTTATTGTCTTGTGGCTCTGCTAACTGGCGACCGGCTATAATATTACTAATAGTAGTAATCAAAGCAGTAGGACCAAGTTTAGTCAATTTATTATATAGTGTAGTACTAGTATCCCCCGGTAGTATACTACAGGTAGCTTTATATAAAATAGCACCTGTATCTAGTCCTGCATCCATCTGTATGATACTCACACCAGTGGTAGTATCACCAGCACATAATGCGCGCTGAATAGGTGCCGCTCCTCTCCAGCGAGGTAATAGTGAACAATGCACATTAATACAACCAAGCTTGAAAAATCTTAAAACCTCCTGCGGTAAAATCAGTCCATAAGCCACTACTACCATAATATCAGCACTCAGATGCTCAAATATATACTTAATATTATGTTGATGCATAGAATTGGGCTGAAATACTGGTAAATTATTTAATTGAGCAAGTTGTTTTACTGCACTAGCAGTCAAACGATAGCCACGTCCAGCTGGTCTATCTGGTTGTGTCAAAACTCCTACAACTTTATAAGATGAAGTTATCAAAGCTGATAAATGAAGCGCTGCAAAATCAGGGGTTCCAGCAAAAATAATTCGTATAGATTCGGACACGATGGATTAATGATAATATTAAGTTCAGGTCAGGTTACTTTTACGCTATATCGATTATGCGCGCACACGTTTATTAAGTTTATTAATTTTTTTACATATGCGCTGACGCTTTAGTATTGATAGGTAATCAACAAATAGCTTGCCAATTAGATGGTCCATCTCATGTTGAATACAGATAGCCTGTATATTATGTGTTTCTAACTGAAAGCTGTTACCTTGAATATCTAGCGCTCTAATTTTCAAATGTTTCGCTCTTAGGACAAAACCACTTTGATGAGGAATCGATAGACAGCCTTCATTAATGCCTGTTTCACCACTTTTTGCTAGTATTTCAGGATTAATAAGTACTAGATGCTGTGTTTTATTTTCTGAGATATCAAGTACAATAATACGTAGGTGAATGTCTACTTGTGGCGCAGCTAAACCTATCCCTTTTTTTGCGTACATAGTATCAAGCATATCATAGACTATACGTTGTATAGCGTCATTGATTTGAGTAACAGGCTTAGATATTTTACGTAGTCGATCATCAGGGTAATATATTATATTTAATACTGACATAGTTAATTAATTCACATATTAAAAGCATATTAAATACTATTTATTAATGTATTTTAAATGTTAATAACATGTTAATAAATATTTTTATGCATTAACATAAAAAAATTAATTTTTTTTATAAACGTAATATTATTGGTTAATTTTTTATGGATAGTTATTAATTTTGCTCAATATTACTCAGATTGTTACATTGTTGCATAAGCAACAGGTGATAGCTTATCCGACAGAAGCAATGTTTGGTTTAGGTTGTGATCCAAACAGTGAAAAAGCTGTCAATAAGCTACTAGCTTTGAAACGAAGATCGGATCAAAAAGGATTTATTTTAGTTGCTGCTACTTATGAAGTATTAACTTATTATATTGATGATTCTAGTTTAGATATTAAACAACGAGAACGTATTTTTTCCCTATGGCCAGGTCATGTAACCTGGGTAATCCCAGCTAATGCAAATACTCCACGATGGTTAACAGGTAAATTTTCATCATTAGCAGTCCGCATAAGTGCTTTTGAACCAGTACGAAGGTTATGTCTTGCATTTGGTAAACCAATAGTATCTACTAGTGCTAACTTAAGTGGAGAGTCTCCAGCACGTAATATTAACGAAGTGCGTAATAAATTTGGTGCAAAATTTCCTGTAATGGACGGGCTAATAGAAGGTAGAATTTATCCTTCAGAAATACGTGATGCTCTAAGCGGTGAATTAATTCGTAAAAGTAATAAAAGCTAGTATAGCTTATTATATAGATAATTTTTATATTTTAGCCTATTAAACTTTAAAATAGTTATTTTGCGTTACGTTCCGAACTGGACATTGGCAAAAATTACCTTGCTGCTTACTAATTTATATTAGAGTATTGTATTTTACCATTAATTAATTTTACATACAGGTAAAATACTAATAAATTAGGTTAAAATAAACATACATAATTTATATGATTTATATGTAAATTTATTTATGTTTTATACCAGCTATTAACTCTAATAAGTTATGTTTTTGCTTCAATTTTTTTTCTAACGTTGCGCATAATGTTTGTAATTTATTAGAGCGAAAACGCTGCTCATTAAACAATGTTGTTGATAAATTACTAGTAGTAGGCATGCTGGAGTCTAGCACAAGTGGTAATTGACCTTCATTGTTCCGTCTTGGATCGTATCGATAGAGAGGCCATAAACCTGTAGCGGTTAGTTTTTTCATTTGATTATGACTTAGCGCAAGATCATATCCATGTGCCTCACATGGACTGTAAGCGATTATCAAAGACGGTCCTGGATAAGATTCTGCTTCTTGGATAGTTTTTACTGCATGATTCATCTTAGCACCAATAGAAATTTGCGCCACATAAATATGACCATACATCATCATACTAATACCTAGATCTTTATTTGCTTTATCCTTGCCATGTTCACAAAACTTAGTTACTGCGCCTAACGGCGTCGCTTTAGACTGATGACCACCAGTATTAGAGTAACACTGGGTATCTAATACCAGAACATTAATGTTCTCAGTCATACTCATAACGTGATCTAACCCCCCAAAGCCAATGTCATAAGCCCATCCATCACCACCTATAAGCCATATAGATTTATCAACTAAATAATCTGCGTAGTTAGATAATTCTAGTGAATGTTCATTATTATTGTTAGCCAGTAAACTACGTAATTCAATAATTTGCTTACGACGTTCATGTATCGTTACTTCAGAACTAAGTAAACCATCTATTAATAATTTAGGTAGTTTTGCATACTGGGTTGTTAGTAATCGTAATACCCTTTTGCGATGCTGATCTATTGTTAAACGGAAGCCAAGACCGAATTCAGCATTATCTTCAAATAATGAGTTAGCCCATGCTGGACCTCTACCATCTACATTAGTAGTATAAGGTGTTGTTGGTAAATTACCACCATAAATAGATGAGCAACCAGTAGCATTAGCAATCAGCAGTCTATCGCCGTAAAGCTGGGTTAATATTTTTATATAAGGGGTTTCCCCGCAACCTGAGCACGCACCAGAATATTCAAATAAAGGAGTGATAAATTGCGACATCCTAATATCAAGATGTTCTATATTTTTTGTATCAATCTCAGGTAATTTAAGAAAAAAATCATAATTAACTTTTTCTTCTTTAAGATGCTTCAGGCGAGAAACCATATTAATAGCTTTTTTATCTTTATTTTTATGATCCTTAGCCGGACATACTTCAACGCACAGACGACAACCAGTACAATCCTCCGGTGCAACTTGTAGCAAATATTTTTTTCCACGTAGATGACGTGTTTTGATATCTGCTGATTGTAAGCTGATCGGAGCTCCATCTAATGCTTCTAGTGCTACTACCTTAGCACGGATAGCAGCGTGAGGACAGGCAGCTACACAATGATTACATTGTGTACAAATATCAGACTGCCATAGTGGAATTTGTTCAGCAATATTACGTTTTTCCCAGCGTGAGGTACCGATTGGCCAAGTCCCGTCTTTTGGGAAGGCAGAAACTGGTAAAGTATCGCCAAGACCAGCTAACATAACAGCTGTGACAGTTTTAACGAAATTAGGTGCCGCATTAGAAATAATAGGTTCTAGTCTAGGACTATATTCATTTATATTAGTACCTAAAGGAACGTGACAAAGTGCGTTACATGCGGCTTTCAAAGCTTGTAAATTAGACTCAACTAATTCTTTTCCTTTATTACGATAACTTTGTGCTACTACCTCTGGCAAAATTTTTTTCACTTTATCTAAAGTTAAAATACCAGTTAATTTAAAAAACGCCATTTGCATAATAGTATTAATTCGTGCACCAAGTTTATATTGGCTAGCAATTTTTGTTGCATTTATAATATATAAAGAGGCTTTGCGATGAATAAGTCGTGACTGTACTTCCTGCGGTAACATAATCCATATCTCATCTTTTGGATAATGAGTATTAAGAAGA
Source organism: Candidatus Palibaumannia cicadellinicola (assembly GCF_001269425.1). Classification (GTDB taxonomy): domain Bacteria; phylum Pseudomonadota; class Gammaproteobacteria; order Enterobacterales; family Enterobacteriaceae; genus Baumannia; species Baumannia cicadellinicola_A. The sequence goes on from NZ_CP011787.1 coordinate 379,498, forward strand.
AAGATACCTCCATATCTTAATTTGCTTACTATATCATATTTATGTATAAAATTATATTGGTTGCAACCAATATAGTCTGCATTACTAATTAGATAAGCTGAATTGATAGGTTTGTCGCTAATTCTTAAATGAGACACTGTTAAGCTACCTGCTTTTTTAGAATCGTAGACAAAATAACCTTGTGTAAAAAACGATGTATTATTACCAATAATGTTAATATTATTTTTTGTAGCAGATACTGAACCATCGCTACCAATGCCATAAAACATTGCTTCTAATTTAGCTTTGCGTGGAAAGATATTATCTTCTAATCGTGATAGTGATAGTTGGGTAATATCATCAAAAATTCCAACAGTAAATCTTTGTCTTGGACGTATAAGTGTAAGTTCTTTAAAAATAGCTAATACGCAAGGAGGATCGAATTCTTTTGAAGCTAAGCCATAGCGCCCACCAATAGTAAGCGGCAGATTGTTTCGTTTTCCAAAATTATAGGCTTCTGCTAGTGCAGTAATAACATCTAGATATAAAGGTTCTGCTAAGGAGCCAGGTTCTTTAGTTCTATCTAATACGGCTACTGCCTTAATTGTTGATGGGATAACAGCTAGTAAATGCATAGCAGAAAAAGGACGGAATAGCCTAACTTTAATCATCCCTACTTTTTCACAGCGGTTTATTAAAAAATCAATTACTTCTTCGCAAGTACCAATAGCAGAACCCATAATTATAATTAGTCTTTCTGCCTTAGGATGACCGTAATATTCAAATGGCTGATATTTACGACCAGTAGCTATATGAAATTTTTTCATTGCTTGCTGAACATGATCATAAGCTTGATGATACCAAGGATTGGTAGCTTCCCTAGCTTGGAAATAAGTATCAGGATTAGCAGAAGTGCCACGAAGTACCGGATTATCTGGAGTTAATGCTCTACTACGATGTGCCTCAATAGCCGCTTGGGGAAGTATAGTCTTGATGGTCTCATCTAATATAGGATTTATTTTATTAATTTCATGCGATGTGCGAAAACCGTCAAAAAAGTGGATAAACGGTAGACGACTATTTAAGCTAGCTATTTGAGCTATCAAAGCAAAATCCTGTGCTTCCTGTACGCTACTTGCACATAACATAGCGCAACCGGTCTGACGTACTGCCATCACATCTGAATGATCCCCAAAAATAGATAAAGCATGTGTCGCTACAGTACGGGCAGCAACATGCAGTACAAATGGTATCAACTGTCCTGCTAGTTTATATAGCGTCGGGATCATTAATAATAATCCTTGAGATGATGTAAATGAAGTAGCTAGAGCGCCTGTCTGTAGCGAACCATGTACTGTAGCAATAGCTCCTGCCTCTGATTGCATTTCTACTACTCTAGGAATATCCCCCCAAATATTTTTTTTTCCTAACTCATACCAGGTATTTACCTGCTCAGCCATAGTAGAACTAGGAGTAATAGGGTAAATGGCAATAACTTCATTTATTCTATAGGCTACCGAAGCTACAGCATTATTTCCATCGGTGGTGATCATAATTTACCTTTCATAATAAGATTAACTAGCTAGCAACAAGCCCAAGCCAAGCATAATAGTGCTAATTTATTGATTAATAATACAATATTAATTATAATATGAAATTATTAATCATATTGTTTGGTTGAATCCATTTATCAAATTGTTGCTCGGAAACATAACCTAATGTTAGTGCTGCCGTTTTTAAATTTAGTTTTTCTCTATGCGCTTTTTTTGCAATTTCTGCTGCTTTATCATAACCAATGTGCTTAGTTAACACCGTAACTAACATCAGTGACTTGTTTAATAATTCTTCAATGCGATCTTCGTTAGGTTCTATACCTACTGCACAATGTTGATTAAAACTATTAATTCCATCAGCTAATAGTCGTACTGACTGCAAAAAGTTATATATCACCATCGGACGGTAAACATTAAGCTCGAAGTTACCAGATGCTCCACCTATATTAATAGCAGTATCATTACCAATAACCTGACAACACAACATAGTGATAGCTTCGCACTGTGTAGGATTGACTTTTCCTGGCATAATTGAACTACCTGGTTCGTTTTCTGGTATATTTATTTCTCCGATACCACAACGTGGTCCAGAAGCAAGCCAACGTACGTCGTTAGCTATTTTCATCATAGATACCGCTAAGCCTTTTAATGCTCCATGTGCGTGCACTAAAGCGTCGCATGTAGCTAAAGCTTCAAACTTATTAGGTGCAGTAATAAATGGGTAACCTGTTAAATCAGCGATAACTTTAGCGACACGTACCGCATACTCAGGATGGGTATTTATACCAGTGCCGACGGCAGTCCCGCCTAGCGCTAGTTCGTATAGATGTGGAGTAATGTTCTCTATATGTTCTATACTGTGCTCCAACATATTCACCCAACCAGAAATTTCCTGACCAAGGGAAAGAGGTATTGCATCCTGTAAATGCGTCCTACCAATTTTTATAATGTTGCTAAAGTCTACTGACTTATTACTAAAAGTAGTTTTTAGTTGTGTGATTTGTGGAATTAAATATTCGTAAATTGCAACTACTGCCGCAATATGCATTGCGGTAGGAAATACATCGTTAGAACTTTGGCTTTTGTTAATATCATCATTTGGATGAATCAGCCGTGATTCACCACGCCTACCACCTAACAGCTCGCTAGCACGGTTTGCTAGTACTTCATTCATATTCATATTACTATGAGTGCCAGAGCCTGTTTGCCAAATTACTAAAGGGAATTCATTAGTATGCTTCCCTGCTAGCACTTCGTCAGTAGCCTTAATAATAGCATTGGCAAGTTGTTCGTCTAGTAATTGAAGCTGATTATTGACAACTGCAGTAGCACGTTTAATTTGTGCTAACGCATTGATAAGTTCTATAGGCATTTTTTCGTTAGAAATAGTAAAATACTCTAGTGAACGTTGAGTTTGCGCTCCCCAAAGTTTGTCTGCAGGTACCTCAATCATCCCCATTGAATCTTTTTCTATACGTTTATCGTTCATACTAATAATATTTTCTCTTATATCTAAATATTAGAAGGATAACACAGCATACAGTGAAAACTTTTTTTATTAGTTTAAACCTTAAATATTTCAATACAATAAATAGATGAAGCGTGCTATTTAAGTATTTATCTTTACTATACTATGTGCTATAGTATAGTATTAAAATAATTATAAAATTCCTCTGTAGTTCAGTTGGTAGAACGGCGGACTGTTAATCCGTATGTCACTGGTTCGAGTCCAGTCAGAGGAGCCAGCTAATATTAGCTAAACATAAAATTATCTAGTACCTAATCTATATAATATCTATTATACTGAATAAAGATCTATATATCATAATATCATAGTAATAAAATCATGAATTATATATTTTTAATAAAGTACTGCGCTGCATAAATTAACCGAATTAGATACCTATACCTATTTATTTTATATCATATGAATAAAAAACAAAAAGTTATCGTGGGAATGTCAGGGGGTGTGGATTCTTCAGTGTCTGCTTTGTTGTTGCAGCAACAAGGTTATCAAGTTGAAGGACTATTCATGAAAAATTGGGAAGAAGACGATAATAATAAATATTGTACTATTGCTAAGGATCTTTATGATGCTCAGACAGTATGTGATCAATTAGGTATTATTCTGCATGCAGTTAACTTTGCTGCTGAATACTGGGATAAAGTATTTGAATTATTTTTAGCTGAATATCGCGCTGGACGGACTCCTAATCCAGATATTTTATGTAATAAAGAGATTAAATTTAATGTTTTTCTATATTTTGCAACAAAAAATTTATCTGCTGATTACATTGCTACTGGACACTATGTTAGAAGTAAAAAAATTAAAGGGAAAAGCCTTTTATTACGCGGAAAAGATGAAAAAAAAGATCAAAGTTATTTTCTTTATACTCTAGGATATAAAGAAATTGCACAGTGCTTATTTCCAGTAGGAGAACTTAATAAAGTTCAAGTAAGAGCTATAGCTGCACAATTTGGATTAGCCACTACTGCTAAAAAAGACTCTACCGGGATATGTTTTATTGGCAAACGTAAGTTACGTGATTTACTAAGTAAATATATTACTCCTAAACCAGGAGTAATAGTAACAGTGGATGGTAAACAAATAGGTTATCATCCAGGCTTAATTTATTTTACGTTAGGTCAACGTAAAGGTCTAGGTATAGGTGGAACTCGTAATAGTAGTAGTAATGATCCTTGGTATGTGGTAGATAAAAATATCAAACAAAATGTTCTTATTGTTGCCCAAGGACACGAACATCCACGGCAAATGGCTACTAGCCTTATAGCCTATAAAATACACTGGGTAGATCGTCGTATCTCTTTGACTAAACCGCTGCGTTGCACAGCAAAAACTCGTTATCGCCAGCCTGATATAGGTTGTTTGGTGGAACCTATGGTTGACGATGATATGTTACTAGTTATTTTTGATTATCCGGTAGCAGCAGTTACACCCGGACAGTCAGTAGTATTATATCTAGCAGATATTTGCCTAGGTGGAGGTGTTATTCAAGCTCGAAGTTAATAATTATTTTTGTATTGCTTACATATTTAACCCGGAGTGATTTTGGCGAAAAATTATGTTGATATAACGCTAGCATTAGCCGGAGTATGTCAGAGTGCCAGATTGGTGCAGCAACTAGCATACTATAGTAAGTGCGATGAACACCAGTTGCGAATTTTATTACATAGCATACTTGATCGGCATCCTTCATCAGTACTGTCAGTTTACAGCGATGCATTAGTTAATTTAAAGATAGGATTAGAGACGCTACAAAAAGTCCTTTCTCTTTCTACAAGAGAAGAGCTAAGCGCAGAATTAGCTCGTTATACTCTTGGTTTAATAGTCTTAGAAAGAAAATTACATTGTAATATTCAAGCAAAGAATAAGCTAAGTCTTTACATCAGTGAGCTTGAACAAAAAATACTAAATTTTGATATTTTATCAGAAACTGTAGTTAGTGCTATTTCTGATATTTATATGGAGGTAATCAGTCCATTAGGTTTACGTATTAAAGTTACTGGTACCCCTACAATTTTAAAAAATAGTCACATTCAGAATAAAGTACGTGCGGTACTACTAGCTGGTATCCGTTCCGCTGTTTTGTGGCAACAAGTAGGAGGTGGTAGACTACAGTTAATGTTTAGCCGTAATCATTTGTTCGCGCAGACTAAACAGCTACTGTTACAATGTTAACCCTTAACCCTTATTTATTATTTTTTTAGGAATTGCAAAAAATGGATTTATCTTCTTTAACAGCTATTTCTCCTATTGATGGTCGCTATAATGAAACTGTAAAAGCTTTGCGTTTTATATTTAGTGAATTTGGTTTACTTAAATTTCGCGTACAGGTTGAAGTACTATGGTTACAAAAACTATCATCTTGCACTGATATTAAAGAATTGCCACCATTTGACTATAAAACAAATAATTATTTAAACGCAATAGTAAATAATTTCAGTATAGAAGATGCTGAGCGTATCAAAACTATTGAACGTACTACTAAACATGACGTAAAAGCAGTTGAATATTTTCTAAAAGAAAAAATGGTAGAATTACCTACTTTACTATCAGCGATAGAATTTATACATTTTGCCTGTACTTCTGAGGATATCAATAATCTTGCTTATGCACTTATGATCACGAAAGTACGCAAAGAAGTATTATTACCAATGTGGATTAAAATAATTAATATAATATATAATTTTGCTACTAATTATCAAAATATCCCACTGCTATCGCGTACTCATGGTCAGCCTGCTTCCCCATCTACTATAGGTAAAGAGATGGCTAACTTTGCCTATCGTATGGTACGACAGTTAAATCAGCTAAAAACAATTGAAATACTTGGTAAAATTAATGGCTCAGTAGGTAACTATAATGCCCATATAGTAGCTTATCCAGAAGTAAACTGGCATAGCTTCAGTGAAGAGTTTGTTACCGATCTTGGTCTTAATTGGAATCCCTATACTACCCAAATTGAACCTAATGACTATATTGCAGAATTGCTAAACTGTGTAGCACGCTTTAATACTATCCTTATAGATTTCAACCGTGACATATGGGGCTATATTTCTCTTAACTATTTCAAGCAAAAAACTATAGTAGGAGAAATAGGTTCATCAACTATGCCACATAAAGTTAACCCAATTGATTTTGAGAACTCAGAAGGTAATTTAGGTCTTGCTAATGCAAATATGAACTATTTAGCTAGTAAGTTACCCATATCTCGCTGGCAGCGAGATTTGACTAATTCTACAGTATTACGTAATTTAGGTGTTAGTATAAGTTATTGCCTTATTGCTTATAATGCAACTTTAACAGGAATGAGTAAACTAGAGGTAAATGAAGACTACATATTAGAAGAATTAAATTTAAATTGGGCAGTCCTAGCAGAGCCTATTCAGACTGTTATGCGTCGTTACGGGATCAATAAACCTTACGAAAAACTTCATGCTCTTACTTACGGTAAGAAAATTTCTGCAATTGAAATAAAAGATTTTATAGATAATTTATCATTACCTAATGAGGTAAAAATTAGACTAAAAGCTATGACACCTGCTAATTATACTGGTCTTGCTGCTAAGTTAGTTAACTATTTAACTATCGCATAGTCAGTAATAGTAGTCTAGTCATAAACATACATATACTACAAATAGCGTAGTAGTATGAAATAATTATTTCTTATTTAGAATGTGTACTGGATCAATACTGCTTGCTCGCTGCGCTGGATACCAACTAGCTAGTAAACTAAGCAGTATAGCAGTACTTATAACAATAAGTATATCCTGCAAATGTAATTCAGTTGGTAGAAAATTAATAAAATAAATGTTGCTAGACAATAGCGAATAACCTAATAAGTTCTCTATCATTTTAACTAGTTTTGTTAAATTTACAGCAATTATGGCGCCTGATATGGCACCTATAATGCAGCCATAAATACCAACTAATAAACCATACCATAGAAAAATACCATAAGCTAAAGAGTCTTTAGCTCCTAAAGTACGTAATATAGCAATATCTGCGTATTTATCTTTTACTGCCATAACTAAAGTAGATACTATATTAAAGCAAGCTACCAATATCACTAACATCATAGCTAGATAAATGATAGAGCGTATCATTTTAATATCTTTATACATGTCACCATAAGTATCCATCCAACTACTTAGAAAAACATAGCGATCAGTAACTTTGGCAGCTGCTAGTACTAGTTTATTAGCATTAAAAATATCTGTTACTTTTATAGCAATACCATCAATATTTTTACCTGTATTTAAATAATGCTGGGCATCTATTAATGGTATCATTGCAAAGTTATTATCTATCTGGCTACTTAACGAAAAGATACCAATTACTTGTAAATTAATACGCTTATATTGCAACTGTGTTATATTTTTATCTATATTTCTATTTGAAATTAGAATATTTAGCCAGTCACCTAGTTTAACTTTTAGATTGTCAGCAACACCTTGACCAATAATAATCTGTTGCTTGTCGGCCATAAAATTATGCCAAGCTTGGTTTTTTACAAAGTACGGTAGCGCGCTTAGTCGTATTTCCTGTGCTGGATCTACCCCTTTAATTTGAAGAATCTGTTGTTTTTCATCGTGTTCTACTAGACTTGTGAAATTAATATAAGGTGTAGCTGCTACTATTCCTGGCAATTTTTCTATGCGCTTTATCAATTTATGCCATTCTAAGAATGGAGGAGGATTTACTGGTTCAATTTGTCCATGTGCTACAACAGCAAGTATACGCTGATTTAATTCACGTTCAAAACCATTCATCGCACTAAGAACAATAATTAGTACCATTACACCAATAGATATCCCGATGGTAGATATTATAGAAATAATAGATACCATCCCACCACGCATTCTAAGGTTAAAACGTAGCGCAATCTGTAATGATAAAGGTATGATACTCATTTAATTATTAATTAGAGCTAAATTTTATACTTTGTTGCAGCACAATTCCTTCACTTATCTGAAGTTTTCGGTTTAAGCTATTAGCTAATCGTAAATCATGCGTTACTACTATAAAAGTAGTACCATGTTGCATATTTATTGATTTAATTATATTAAAAATACTATCTGCGTTACTTTTGTCTAGATTGCCAGTAGGCTCATCAGCAAGAACAAGCGATGGGTAATTAACTAATGCACGTGCAATAGCTACTCGCTGTCTCTCACCGCCAGATAACTCAGCAGGTCTATGAGCGCTGCGTTTTTCTAGTCCTACCATTGCTAGCATTTCCAGTGCTACAGTTTTTGCTAATTTTGCTTTAGCTCCTCCTATCATTTTAGGCATTGCTACATTTTCTAGAGCAGTAAAATCTGATAATAAATGGTGGAATTGATAAATAAAACCAAGTCGGCTATTACGTATTTTAGCGCGCGCAGCTTCGCTTAGTTTATTCATAAGCTGACCTTCAAACATTACTTCACCAGAAGTTGGTGTATCTAAACCTCCAAGAATATGTAACAGCGTACTTTTACCAGAACCAGAGCGACCCATTATTGCTATCATCTCACCTGGTTGTATAGTTAAATTAACGTTCAGCAACACATTAGTATATAGCTGACCTTCTTTATAACTCTTACTAAGCTGAGTACATTGTAATAATGGGATTTTATTCATGATTATTCATAACGCAAAGCATCAATAGCATTCCTAGTTCCGGCATACCAAGAAGGGTAAATAGTAGATAACCATGCCACTACTATAGCAAGTAAAGCAATTATAGTAATCTGTAATTTATCTATTTCAAAAGGAAAAATTATGTTATCAAAGAAAACTAACATATGAAGTTTAGTTACCAAAATTATGCTAATAATAATACCAAATAATGCTCCAATAATTCCATAGCTAGTACCTTGAACCATAAATAAAAGCATAATTTTACTACGAGTTAATCCCTGTGTTGTTAAAATAGCTACCTCGCGTTGTTTATCAATTACTAATAAGCATAGAGAAGTTAGAATATTAAATGCAGCAACAGCGATAATCAGGCTCATAAGTAATCCCATAATATTTTTCTCCATACGCACTGCTTGGAATAGTTCGCTTTTACGCTCACGCCAATCTTTCCAAACTAATCCATCTGGTAAATTCTGCTTACTAAGCTTATCGACAAGCATAGGTTGCTGCAACCATAGTCGCCAGCCAGTGACATAACCAGATGGATAACGCATAAGACGCGATGCATCTTGTTGATTAACTAATAGTTGATAGTAATCTACCTCGCTATTAGCAGCATATGTACCAGCTACAGTGAATAAGCGTTGGCTCGGCATACGACCAATTGGTGTAAATTGACTAATAGAAGGAACTATTAAGCGTATTTTATCACGACATTTAACACCAAGCTGACTAGCTAATTTTTCACCAAGAATTACCTTATACTTACCTGGGGTAAGTGTATTAATATTGGTATCAACTAAATAGTTTTTTAATGGTTCTGGATCAGAATTATTAATACCAAGTATTACGCCAACCGCTAAACCTGTGTTACTTTGTAAGACTACATCCCCAGTAGTTAAAGGTGCAACATTTTTAATACCTTTAAGTTTATTAATGCTTAATAGAGAAAGTTCTTTAGGTTCTAAAGAACCTTTGCTGTTAGTTAGCATAGCCTGAGGAACAAAGCCAAGAATATTAATTTCTAGTTCTCGTGCGAAACCATTCATTACCGACAACACAGTAACTAACGCAATGACTCCTAGCGTAATTCCGATAGTGGAAAGCCAGAAAACAAAATTACCGTATTTATCTGATCCATTCCCACGCATATAGCGCAGGCCAATATATAATGCGATTGGCTGATACATTATTACATTAGTTTTTTTCTGTTATTGATCAATAAATATATAACCGCTTAATATTGTTCAAAAATTTATTTTGAATATATAATAATACCCTTACCATCCCAGACAATCTCTCCAGTATTTACTAGCATTAACTGCATATCTAGTTCTGGTTTTTTAATATCCCCATTAGCTGTGCTATATAGCACATATTGTGCTTTCAGATATCTAGCCAATGCTATTGCTTTACTACGTGATTCTAAACTATCTTCGTAAGAAAGTCCTAAATTAATGCGCGCACTTTTAATAGTATCTACTCTGATTAGAGTAAATTTTTCGCTATTAGCAGCAGCAATTAAGCTTCTTAACATAGTAGTAGCTTGGCCAGACTTGAGGCTACCATTAGTATTATTTTTAATAGTATTAACTAGTAGCAAACTATTTTTCCTAATACCATCAACTAACATCATATTATTTACTAATGGAGAAAGACTTGCTTCCCAGTTAATGTACTTAAACTTAGGTGGCATTTGAACTAGCTCATTAGTTGGCAAATTAGAAAAAAATTTATTTTTTTGATGACCATATGTTAGTAATGATACCGTAGTTAGTAGCATAATAAAAAACCAGCTATTGTTCATAATTTTAGTTATTATAGTTAGGTTATTAACGGACCTAGTTGTCTACCTCCAAGCAAATGCATATGGAGATGATAAATTTCTTGTCCCCCATGATTGTTACAATTAATAATTAAGCGGTACCCATGATCACTTATGCTCTCTTTTTTAGCTATTTTTGCAGCTACTACAATCATTCTCCCTAATATAATTTCATCTTGAATTGTAACATCATTTACTGTTGGGATACACTTGTTAGTAACGATAATAATATGAATAGGGGCTTGGGGACTGATATCACGAAAAGCAGTAACTAGATTATCCTGATATATAATATCAGCCAAAATCTCCCTACTAATAATTTTACTAAAAATATTTATTGTTTTCATATTAATATTAAATTAAGTTCCAATATGAAGTTTAAAAAATTTAAATATTTACTAATTAACTTGTTTTATTAAAGTGTTTAATTGTCATTTCAGTGTCTAAGTGAAATAGTTGACAGAAATTTTCTGTAGTCACCATAGCTAATTTTTCTAATTTAACTCCTTTTAGCGTTGCTATATATTCTGCTATATCACGTAAATAAGCTGGTTGATTTTCCTTACCACGATAAGGAACTGGTGCTAAATATGGGGAGTCTGTTTCAATTAAGATACGGTCCATAGGAATAAATCTAGCTGTATCACGTAGTATATCAGCATTACGAAATGTGATAATACCAGAAAAAGAGATATAAAAGCCTATATCTAGTGCTACTTTAGCAGTATTAATATCATCAGTAAAAGAATGTAATACTCCACTATCAGCTTTTTCTTTACGTAAAATATCGATAGTATCGTTGCTTGCGCTACGGGTATGCACAATCAGAGGTTTATTATACTCTTTACTAATACGTATATGTTCACGGAAAAAATTTTGTTGCTGCTTTTTATTATCCTGCTGATGATAATAATCTAGTCCAGTTTCACCAATTGCTACTACATCATTTCTAGCTGCTCTAGTACGTAGTGCTAATAAATCATATGGTGGTACATCAATATTCAATGGATGAATACCACAGGAATAAAGAATATCATTACGATTACCAATTAAGGATGTTATCCTATCAAAATTAGATAGCATGGTACACACCGATAAAATTAACCTAACATCACGCATCCTAGCTTTGTGCATGACATCTTGGACATCATTGTGTAAATTATGGTAATTTAATTTATCAATATGACAATGGGAATCAATTAAAAACATAACTGCTCTTATTTATATATTATTGTTATAAGTGTACTTACTAATCTCCAATTCCCAATTTAATAATCTATGTGCAAGTAGTAATTGGCGATTAATACCTTTAATATCTGACAACTTTTTTCTGCAATATAGCAATTGTTGTACTTTATCATGTAGATAAATAGTAGTCCAACGCTTAGCTATAGCGTTAATTAAAGCAGATTGATCTAAATTAACTAAAAAATCTTGCGAACTTTGCTGTAGTTTCAGCGCATCAACTAATATAGTTAGTAACCAATTTAGCGGTGCATCATCATTAACATCAATTAAAGGTAGCAAAGTTAAAAACTTACCACTATGTAAAACTTTGCTAATCGTGCTGCATAATTCTATTCTCTGTTCCCAGTATGCTGAATTTAATAAATATTGCGCAGCTAAAGGAGCACCACCACATAAACGTAGCGCTGTGCGTGCTGCTAATATAGGATAAGTATCATTATTCTGCTGATGTAGCCAACTTAACCCCATAGATTCTATCGGTAAAGGTAACTGCCAGTAAATACAGCGGCTTAATAAAGTTGGTAAAATACATGCATAATCTCTACACCCAAGTAGAAAATAAGTATTATCTGGCGGTTCCTCAATAATTTTTAGTAGTGCATTCATTCCTTGCTTAGTTAATAATTCTATATGCGCTAGCCATATTAACTTAGCTCCATCTTGGTACGCGTGAGAATATAATTTCTCTATCAACATGCGTATTATATCTACTCCAATACTATTTCTTTCTTTTTTTATATTGAGATAATAATAATCTGGGTGATTACCTGTATTCATTAACTGGCAGCTATTGCACTGACCACAATATTTCATTGACTTTGGCTTAATACTACACATTAACCAACGAATAATAACTTTAAATAAAGATGCCTTGCCGTTACCTGGTGGACTAGATATTAATATCGCATATCCCTTACCCTGTTGGTAAATGTTTAAAATGTTTAGGTAAGTAGATTCTAGCCAAGGGTATATTATCATAGATAGTGATTTACCTTTACTGTGAGTTTGAGCTAAGCCATTGCACTATATGGTCGTGAATCGCAGCACTGCACTGCTCCAATGGTTGTTTGGCATCAATAGTAACAATACTAGGATTATCTGCAACTAATTCCTGGTAACGTGCACGTGTACGTTGAAAAAATAATAGTGATTCAGCTTCAATTCGGTCTATTTTTGATCCTCGCATTAGTACTCTATCTCTACTTTTAGTAGGAGGTAAATCTAGATAAATAGTAAAATCTGGATAAAAATTACCTAAAACCGCATCACGTATAGTTTTTAATAATTTTTTATTTATACCACGACCTCCGCCTTGGTAAGCTTGGGATGAAAGATCGTGTCTATCGCTTACTACCCAGTAACCTCGCTTTAAAGCTGGTTTAATAACACTTTCTACTAATTGAACACGGGCAGCATATAATAACAAAAGCTCTGTATATTCAGTAATAACATCATCTTCTGCGGAGTCTATTATTATTTTTCGTAATTTTTCCGCTAATGGAGTACCACCTGGCTCACGAGTAACCACTACGTCAGTAATACCATAGCTACGTAAAGTAGTAATTACTTGCTTAATAGCGCAGGTTTTACCCGCCCCTTCTAGACCTTCAACAACAATAAATCTACTATTATTCATTAGTATTTACTTATATTCATTAGTCTTTACTTAATATAAAGTATTAAAAGTATGATGAATAGTTAATGCATAATAATATATTATTAACCTAAATATTTGTATTATAATAGGTATTAACTTTAGTTGATTATAATTAAATTACTTGTTTTTAATCCAGTATTAAGATAATAAGCTTGCTTTAGCAGCGTATCTGGCGCAAATTGTTTGTAATTTATATAGCTAAATAATACTAACCTAAGCATCACACCTGCTTAGGTTAGTATCTATTATTAAATCAAGTTATACTATATTGATATTGACTTTTAGCGCTTAATCGCAACCATAGCGATCGAAATAATAAGTTTATCATTGCATGCATAATGTTTTGGTGTTGGGATGTAACGTTGTTAGATAATAATACGACTATAGTATAAGCTCGCCTATTAGCAGCCTATAGTGCAGCAACATATGATACTAACTAACTATAAATATAAAAAGGTAGCAGCAGTTAGCATTTAATGAAATAACCTGTAATTGATAATTAGGTTGGCAGTTTATCTATAACATAACTTCATAGCTAACTCATATTAAAAAATGATACCTTTATGATATTATAAAGTTAGTTATATAATTATATAGGCGATCATATACTTGCATATACTTGACCGCCTAATTTCACTAACTTATTACCGATTGGCTTGCTTGAATAAAATCAATTGCTGCTTGAACAGTAGTAATTTTTTCCGCTTCTTCGTCTGGAATTTCAGTATTAAACTCTTCTTCCAGCGCCATTACTAGCTCGACAGTGTCAAGAGAATCAGCGCCTAGATCATCAACGAAAGAAGCATGATTCACTACTTCTTCTTTCTTCACTCCCAATTGTTCAGCGATTATTACCTTAACTCGTTCTTCGATAGTGCTCATACTTTTAAATTTCCTATCAAAAAAAAATCGCTTTCGCGATGGTTTTTGTCTTTTAGTCATATAAAACTATACCACTAAAATACAGGCTGAGTATTACTAATTTTGAATACTATTTTGCGTTATTTATAGTAAATAACGCAAACTATAATTTTATTATTTTTATAGCATATACATGCCTCCATTGACATGTATCGTTTCCCCGGTAATATATGCAGCCTCATCAGATGCTAAAAAAGCTACTGCACTTGCTATTTCTTTCGGATAACCAAAACGATTAGCTGGAATTTTATCTAAAATTCTACACAGATTTTCATCTGTTAATACTTCTGTCATATCTGTTTTAATAACACCTGGTGCTACTACATTTATTGTAATACCTCTAGATGCTACTTCATGAGCCAGCGATTTACTTAATCCAATTAATCCTGCCTTAGCAGCTGCGTAATTCGCTTGTCCTAAATTACCTATAGATCCTATCACAGAACCTATAGTAATAATTCTGCCGTAATTTTTTTTCAGCATCGATCTTATTACAGCTTTAGACATACGGAATACTGAAGTTAGATTAGTATCTAAAACATACTGCCATTCTTCTTCTTGCATCCTAATAAGAAGATTATCACGTGTGATACCTGCATTGTTTACTAAAATATCAGCATCCCCAAATTCTGTACGCATTTTTTTGAAAAAAGCATCGATAGATACTAGGTCTGAAACATTCAGTTTCATACCCTTACCACTAGTACCTAAATAGGTACTAATATTATATGCTCCATTTTCGCTAGTAGAAGTCCCTACTACTACTGCTTGCTGAGCTACTAATTTTTCTGCAATAGCTCTACCAATACCACGGCTAGCGCCGGTAACTAAAGCAATTTTATTTTTTAAATTCATTGTGTTACCCTAGTTATCTTGTTAATTAACATAGATAATGAAGTATTGTTATTAACTGCAGCACAATACAGTCTATTACTAATTTGTTTAGTAAATCCAGTAAGTACTTTGCTAGGTCCTATTTCAAGTACAGTGTTAATATCTTGTGCAGACAGGTACTCAATAGTTTCTGTCCAGCGTACCGGGCTATATAGTTGACGTACTAGCGCCTTACGAATTATATTTGGATCATTAGAAATACATACATCAACATTATGTACTACCGGCACCTTTGGAATTGAAAAATTTATATTGTTCAGTACTTTTGCTAACTGCTTTGCAGCAGGTTTCATCAATATACAGTGTGATGGGACGCTGACTATAAGCCTATGCGTCATTTTAGCACCATGAGCTTTACAGATAATACTAGCACGTTCAACAGCTTCTTTATGGCCAGTAATGACCACTTGATTCGGAGTGTTAAAATTTGCTAGAGAAACTATTTGTCCCTGCGCTGCCAGTGAACAAGCAGCTGCAATAGTAGCATGATCGATACCAATAATCGCAGACATTGCGCCGATGCCAGCAGGAACGGCTTTCTGCATTAACTTACCACGTATAGCTACTAATTTGACTGCAGAAGTAAAATCTAATACTCCAGCACATACTAATGCTGAATATTCACCCAAACTATGACCTGCCATAAACATTGGCATAATTCCGCCAAGTTTTTGCCATATACGCCATATCAATACCGACATTGTTAATAATGCTGGCTGTGTATGCCAAGTTTTATTAAGTTCTTCAGCAGGACCATGTTCTACTAGCTTTAATAAATCATAATTTAGCACAATCGAAGCTTGGTTAAAAATTTTTTTAACTTCTTCAGGATAGTATGCTGCTATTTCAGCTAGCATCCCAACTTTTTGAGAACCCTGTCCTGGAAATACCATAGCAAATTTATTCACTATTCTTTTCCTTATTAAAAACGTAGTAGAGCGGAACCCCAGGTAAAACCGCCACCAAACGCTTCTAGTAAAACTAATTGTCCTGTTTTTATCCTACCATCACGTACTCCTTCATCGAGCGCTAACGGTACAGAAGCAGCAGAAGTATTTCCATGTCTATCCAAGGTAACTATTACTTTATTCATTTTCATCCCTAGTTTTTTTGCTGTTGCATAAATAATCCGTAGGTTAGCCTGATGAGGTACTAACCAGTCAATATCTTCGTGAGATAAATTATTGATTTTTAGGGTTTCATCAGCAACATGTGATAACTTAGTAACCGCCACCTTAAATACTTCATTACCAGACATTTTAAGATAAGAATCTGCAGTATAATTTAAGCTATTGTTGTTATAAGGTAGGGTTAACAGATCTCCATAACTTCCATCAGCATGCAAATGAGTGGAAATTATTCCAGGCTTTGCTGAACCACCTAACAGAACTGCACCTGCGCCATCACCAAACAAAATTAATGTTCCTCGATCATTAGGAGCTAGCTTCTTACTAAGAACATCAGCACCAATAACTAGTGCATGCTTAATAGCACCATTTTTAACATATTGATCGACAACGCTTAGGGCATAAGCAAATCCAGCACAAGCCGCAGCTAAATCAAAAGACACACAGTCTGTAATACCTAATTCTCTTTGAATTTGACATGCTGAACTAGGAAAAGCATGACTTGATGAGGTAGTCGCTACTATTATCATCCCCACTTGTTCTGCTGCTATGCCAGCCATACTCAGTGCTTGTTCAGCTGCATAATATCCCATACGAAATACAGTTTCATGTGCATTAGCAATGCGGCGTTCGCGTATACCAGTACGAGTAACAATCCATTCATTTGATGTATCTACCATGTGTTCTAGGTCAGCATTAGACCTAATTTGCGCAGGGAGATAGCTTCCCGTGCCTAGGATTTTTGTATACATTTGTACTAAATCACTCTGTAGTAATCCAGCATTCAGCCAAACGTGACGCTATTTTTTTAGAAATTTGTCTCTCTACTGCTTTTACTGCCTGTGTAATTGCTGTGGTAAAAGCTTGCTGATTTGCTGCTCCGTGGCTCTTAATTACTGTGCCACATAAACCTACTAAATAAGCACCATTATATTTGTCTGGATTCATGTAACTAAAGTTACAAACTATATTTGTATTCATACTGAAATTATGCTGAACGCTATCATCTGAAGATTTAATTAATGAAAGAAAAAATCTTATGACCCCTTCCATTGTCTTTAGTGTAACGTTGCCAACAAAACCTTCACATACAATTATATCTGTTTTTCCAGTTAATAATTCATTAGCTTCAAGATAACCAATATAATTAATTGAAGAAATATTACTTAATATTTTTGCAGCCTGGTGAATATTCCCAAAGCCTTTAGTATTTTCTGCGCCAATATTTAATAACGCAACCCTTGGAACATTTACTACTCCAATAATTTGCTTCGCTATTACTTCACCAATAATTGCGAACTGCACTAACATCATAGCGTTACACTTGATATTTGCTCCTATATCAAGTACTACTGTTTTACCATTGTTTTGATGGGGTAATATAACCATTAATGCAGGCCTGTGAATGCCAGCGATAGGTGTTAAAACTAATTTTGCTAAACCCATTAGTGCACCAGTATTACCTGCACTTACACAAGCATGAGCTCGTCCTACCTTAATTAACTCAAGAGCAACACGCATTGATGTCCCTTGACTAGATAGTATTGCTTGTGATGGTTTTGCTTCACTATTTATAATATATTTAGTTGGAACTATTGATATTCTATCATTGGATATAGAATTATATTTGACTAAATAATTAGTAATTGCTGCAGGCTTGCCAACAAGCAAAAGCTCAAGTTGTGGATAATATCTCAGTGCCTGTAAAGCTGCTGGCACTATTACATCAGGACCGAAATCACCACCCATAGCATCTAGTGCTAGGGTTATACCTCTCAAGGTATTTACCTTTATTTATTTATGATTTACCTAGTTATCACTTTACCACCTCGGTAGAAACCATTAGTAGTAATGTGATGACGCAGGTGAATTTCACCAGAAGTTTTATCTACTGATGTAGTAGTTATTGTAAGTGCATCATGAGCGCGTCGCATACCCCGTTTAGAACGGGTAGGTTTATTTTGTTGTACAGCCATATACCTAACTCCTTTATAAAAAACTACAATTTGTTTGATAACAATTATCAAATATGTAAATTTTTTACAGAACTTTTTTAAAGTTATTCTAGTAATAATAGACTTATATAAGCATAAATACTATATATTATATATATAAAACTATCCTACAATAAGGCGCTTCTTTCATTTATTAACTGATTAATGTATAGCTAGGCTAGGTACGGTACGTACATAAATAGCTTAATTGAATTATATTAATAAATTTTAACATATTGATTATTTATGATAGGTACGTAGATAACGTATACATTGAAGTAATGAGTTATCTAAAGGAGCTTCAATATGTAATATTTTACCGCTAGCAGGGTGTTTAAAACTAAGCGATACAGCATGTAAGAAAATCCTATTTAGGCCACTGTTTTTTAATTTATTATCAAAAATATTATCACCATAATAATTATCAAAAGCAATAGGATGACCTGCATACTGACTATGTACACGAATTTGGTGGGTACGCCCGGTAACTGGACTTGCTCTAACTAGAGTTGCTAGTGTGAATCTTTCTTCTACTTTAAAAAAAGTCTTTGACAATTTACCATTGCTGTTAACCTGTACTAGGCGTTTCCCACTAGATACACTTGTCTTCATCAATGGTGCATCTACTACTGTAGTAGTAGACGGCCACTGACCACGTACCAGTGCCAAATAATATTTTTTGATACTGTTCATTCTTAATTGCTCATGCATCATACGTAAAACTGAACGTTTTTTTGCTACAAGTAAAATACCAGAGGTATTTCTATCTAGTCGATGTATAAGTTCTAGGAAATAATTGTTAGGCCATAATGCACGTAGTCCTTCTATGATACCAAAGCTCAATTTACATCCGCTATGTACTGGAGTTCCTGCTGGTTTATTTAATATTAAAATATAATTATCTTCATAAATAATAGCTTCTTTTAAAGCAGCTACTTTTTCAAGTTTAGGAGAAATATGCTGATTATTATTTTGAAGTACTGGTGGTATGCGTAGTTGATCACCAATGTTTAATTTAAATTTAGGTTTTATTCTTTTTTTGTTTATTCGTACTTCTCCTTTACGAATAATACGATAAATAAGGCTTTTAGGTACTCCTTTTAGTTTATGAAGCAAAAAATTATCTATTCTTTGACCAGCTTCATGTGTAGATATGTTAATAATATTTACCTGATAATTAGGTGCTTGTTTAGATCGATATGGTAAAACCATAGTATTTATTACCTTTATTTATTATGTTCCTAACTATATTAGGTTAAGTATTGCACTTTAAGTTCGTATTTACCTAATACGATCAATGACATTTAACAAAGTCGTCTTGCTATATATGTGTCAGCAATGAAATAATGTATTTACTTACACGTTTATACGTGTGCGTATGAAACTAGGTTTAGCTTACTTGATAAAACCGAAACGCAGCAATAGCGTAATACGTAATTGTTAATCATTTATAGCCTAGCTATCGGCAAATTAATTACTACTTAGCTGGTAAACAATCAAAAGCAATTATCTCTCATTTAATGATACGAATCATACTGATAGATTTTTCCTGTTTTATAAAACACATACTACCCAAATAATGCTTATAACTTATAAATAAGTAGTAGGTAGGTTATGACACGGCTATGCAGTTCTTTGTTGCCTACCACTCTAATGCTAAACATGAGTAATTGATAATGAAAAGAATGTTAATAAATGCCACTCAACAAGAAGAGTTACGCGTAGCCTTAGTAGATGGCCAGAAATTGTATGACCTAGCTATTGAAAGCTGGGGACATGAACAGAAAAAAGCAAATATATACAAGGGTATCATTACCCGTATTGAACAAAGTCTTGAAGCAGCTTTTGTAGATCATGGTGCTGATCGTCATGGTTTTCTGCCTTTTAAAGAAATTTCTAGTGAATATTTTCCTCCTAACTATTCTAGTAATAATAGGTTAAACATTAAAGACGTACTGCATGAAGGTCAAGAAATTATTGTACAAGTAGATAAAGAGGAAAGAGGTAATAAAGGCGCGGCACTTACTACATTTATTAGTCTAGCTGGAAGCTATCTTGTTTTGATGCCTAATAACCCTCGTGCAGGAGGAATTTCAAGAAGAATTGAGGGTGAATATCGTAATGAACTAAAGGAGGTTTTATCATTACTAGAACTACCAGAAGGTATGGGACTAATAGTTCGTACTGCAGGTATTGGTAAATCAGCAGAAGCATTACAATGGGATCTATCTTTCCGTCTTAAACACTGGCAGGCAATTAAAAAAGCAGCTGATAGTCGTCCAGCACCATTTTTGATTTATCAGGAAAGCAATGTAATAGTACGTTCGTTCCGTGATTATCTCAGGCCAGATATTGGTGAAATTCTGATAGATAACCCTAAATTTTTAAATTTAGCTAAAGAACATATTACATTACTTGGTCGTCCTGACTTTACTAGTAAACTAAAGCTATACAGTGGTGAAATTCCTTTGTTTAGTTACTACCAGATAGAATCACAGATTGAATCCGCTTTCCAACGTGAAGTACGTTTACCTTCTGGCGGATCAATAGTCATTGATACTACGGAGGCGTTAACTGCCATAGATATTAACTCAGCTCGTTCAATCCGTGGCTTAGATATTGAAGAAACAGCCTTTAATACTAACATAGAAGCAGCTGAAGAAATTGCTCGTCAGTTACGTTTGCGAGACCTAGGAGGTTTAATAGTAATAGACTTTATTGATATGACGCAAGTACGTAATCAACGTGAAGTAGAAAATTGTTTGCGTGAATCAGTACGTAAAGATCGTGCTCGTATTCAGATAGGACGCATATCACGTTTTGGTTTATTGGAACTTTCTCGCCAACGTATTAGTTCATCATTAGGTGAGTCAAGCCATCATTTATGTCCTAGATGCGGTGGTACTGGTACCATACGTGATAATGAATCATTATCACTTTCTATACTACGTATCATAGAAGAAGAAACACTAAAAGCTAATACTCATGAAGTACATGCTATCGTACCAGTACCTATTGCTTCTTATTTGCTTAATGAAAAGCGTGCCGCAGTTAATGCGATAGAGAAGCGTAAAGGTGGAGTACGTGCAATTATTGTTCCTAATGATCAAATGCACACTCCAAATTATGTGGTTATCAGGATACGTAAAGGTGAAGAAGCAACTACACTCAGCTATTTATTACCGCAACTATACAGTACGGAAAAGATGCAGCATCAAGCAGATAAAATTGATGATATCAACGCTGAAAGAAAACGTGATGAGCAACCTGCTATGACTAATACTAATGTAATTAGTCCAGATAATAGAATCAAAATAGCAAAAACACCAGTTATTTATGCGTCAATGATTAAATTATTTTTTAGATTAATTGCCGGGTTAAAATCTTTAGTCATAGCTTCAAATAAATTAGATAAATGTTATCCACAACAATATAGTATGCTAATTAAAACAGAGTCGGAAGTGTCGTCTAATAATAAAGAAGAACTCATTAGTACGTCAAAAAAATTTATCTCAACCATTTGCAATAAGCAGCAGTATTTGGCAAATAGCCAATCTACAATAAACAAAAAAGAAGAATACACTGAACAAAAAATTCAAGTATTACCTAAAATACTTGATGATAGTTATTATCATCACGCTGATACTAAAAATATAGTAAAAAATATGTCACAGCTGAGACAATTTAACTTGATAGATAAAAAAATAAGAGTTATTAAGTGCAGTCCAACAAACATCATTGTGTCTAAGCAAACTGCTTCTGTAAATTCAGAGGCATATTATTGCAATAATTATAAGAAAACAGAACCAATTAGATCACGTAGTTTGCGTTATTTAAGAGTTAGCGGACAACGCCGTCGTCGTTATGATCGTTATGAGCTTACCAGATCATCATCACATGCTGCTCATAGTAGTAATTCAAATAGGCAAGATAAAGTAATTAAACTACAAGATACATCCATTTAACTTAATCCCCTATGTGTAAAATGTCTGGTAGTACAAGTACAGTAACTACCAAACATCATACCTATCGTATAGGATAACAGCATAGCATAATATATATATACGGAAATTTTTTTTAATGACAGTAAAAATAGTAGAACTCAAGATTCGCAGACCAGATGATTGGCATGTGCATTTGCGCGATGATGATATGTTGCGTACAGTATTACCTTATACTAGCCGTTATTTCGGGCGCGCAATTATTATGCCTAACCTAACACCGCCAGTAACAACTATTTGCCAAGCAATAGCTTATCGGGAACGTATTATGGCTGCGCTACCTGCTGGACATAAATTTACACCTTTGATGACCTGCTACCTTACGCAATCAATGAACAAACAAGAACTTATTGAAGGATTTAAAAATAATGTTTTTACTGCTGCTAAACTGTATCTAGCTAATACTACTATTAATTCACACTATGGAGTAACTGATATAACTAAAATTTATCCTATATTATCTGCTATGCAAGATTTCGGGATACCATTATTAATGCATGGCGAATTAAATAATCCTGAAATTGATATCTTTGATCGTGAAGTACGCTTCATTGAACAAGTAATAGAGCCTATACATCGCAAATTCAATAATTTAAAAATAGTATTGGAGCACATTACAACTAAAGAGGCAGTGGACTATGTTTTAGAAGGAAATAGCTATATTGGAGCAACTATTACCCCGCAACATTTGATGTTTAATCGTAACCATATGCTAGTTGGTGGAATTCGTCCACATCTTTATTGTCTTCCTATACTTAAAAGAAGTTGTCACCAAAAAGCGCTTCGTGCTGCTGTTGCTAGTGGTTTCGATCGTTTTTTCTTAGGAACAGATACAGCACCACATTATCGTAATAGTAAGGAGTCAGCTTGTGGTTGTGCTGGAATTTTCAATGCCCCAGTGGCTTTGCCTGCTTATGCTACAGTATTTGAAGAACTGAACGCACTAGAATACTTTGAGGCTTTTTGTTCACTCAATGGACCAAATTTTTATGGATTACCTTTTAATAAAGAGTTCATATCTATTAAACGCAAAGATACCTATCCACCAGAGCTAATATATTTAGCTAATGGAGAAACTGTTGTATCTTTTCTTGCACAACAGTTATTAAACTGGAAAGTTATTGATTAATTGATTTCTTGGTATAATTACTTGTTTTGTTACTATCAGCAATACAAAAAATTTTTTACATAAATATGTAATATTTAAATAAATAATTAAAATAATTTTATTATTATATATTATATATAATATGCTGATCATATAAGCTAAAATCACATTTTAAGCTGATTA
This sequence comes from Candidatus Palibaumannia cicadellinicola, assembly GCF_001269425.1. Lineage (GTDB taxonomy): Bacteria > Pseudomonadota > Gammaproteobacteria > Enterobacterales > Enterobacteriaceae > Baumannia > Baumannia cicadellinicola_A. The sequence goes on from NZ_CP011787.1 coordinate 403,135, forward strand.
TTATGGATAGATATATAAATGATTATTACCTTGTGGAACATTATAAAAAACCAATGCAGATTGGTTTGGCGCTTACTTATTTTTATACGTAATTTTATTTGTAACATATTTATATTTTTAATAATAGTTATTATAGTAGGTATTCCCCTGCAGATTAATCATACGAAATCTTCGGTAACACAAGGTGCTCTCATTATGGATATCACTGGTACCATTGTAGATAATGCCATAGCAAATAATAAATTGAGACTACTTGGTCGTGAATTATTTGGCATAAAAAACATAAAAGAGAATTCACTATTCGATATAGTAGAAATAATTAGACAGGCAAAAAGTAATACTAATATTACTGGTTTAGTACTATCATTAAAAAACTTTAATGGTGCAGATCAACCTTCACTTCAATATATTGGTAAAGCGCTAAGTGAATTCAGAGATAGTGGGAAACCTATTTACTCTATAGGTGATAGTTATAATCAGGCGCAGTATTTTCTTGCTAGCTATGCTAATAAAATTTATCTTATGCCACAAGGTATGGTAGATTTACGAGGTTTTGCTACTAATAATTTCTACTATAAGTCTCTACTAGATAAGCTGAAAGTAAATAGTTATATTTTCCGTGTAGGTACATACAAATCTGCAGCAGAGCCTTTTTTACGTGATAATATGTCCGAAGCAGCTCGATCCGCTGATAGTCGTTGGCTTGGAAAATTATGGCAAAATTATATGGATATAGTAGCTATAAATCGTAAGTTAACACCAACAGAACTTTTTCCTGATTTTCCTACTTTACTTGCTAGATTAAAAGCTGTCAATGGTGATATGGCACAGTTAGCACTAAAGAATAAATGGGTAGATGAAGTAACTTCTAGTGCTAGTTTTGATCAAGCTATGATAAAAATTTTTGGCAAAAATGATCAAAGTAAATCATTTAATGCTATTAGTATCTATGATTATAAGCTCATTCATCCAGTCCAGCAAAGTACTAAAATTGCTGTTATTTTTGTAGAAGGTACAATAAATGACGGACCAGAAACACCTGGATCTATTTGTGGTGAGCAAATTGCTCTTCAGATACGCGATGCACGTTTAGATCCTAATATTAAAGCAATTATTTTGAGAGTAAATAGCCCAGGTGGTAGCGTTAGTGCATCAGAAGTAATTCACGCAGAACTATTAGCAGCACGTGCTGCTAATAAACCTATAGTAATATCTATGGGTGGTATGGCAGCTTCAGGTGGTTATTGGATATCTACACCGGGAAACTTTATTATTGCTAGCAAAAGTACCATCACTGGCTCGATTGGTATTTTTGGTTTTATCCATACTTTAGAAAATTTTCTTGACAGTATTGGCATACATACTGATGGAGTAGCTACTTCACCAATAGCAAATAGATCAATAACAAAAAAATTACCAATAGAATTATCAAAAATAATGCAGCTTACAGTAGAAAATGGCTATAATAAATTTATTCAGCTAGTAGCTGAATCTCGTCATAAGACATTAGATGAAATTGAAAACATTGCTCAGGGTCATGTATGGATTGGTAGCGATGCCATAAATAAAGGGCTAGTAGATAAATTAGGTGATTTTGATGATGCTGTCAATAAAGCAGCTGAGTTAGCCAATATTGAAAATTATCAACTTAATTGGTATATAAATCAGCCAAGTATAATAAATATTGTACTGAATCAAATTAATGTAGAAAATTATAATTTTATACCTAAACCTATTATTAATATATTAAATTTTATAAATCAAAATGGTGGGATAGGATTATTTGATGCTCAAAATCGCTATGCATTTTGCCTAAATTGTGAAAAAGGTAAGGCATAACTACATAACAATAAAGTACAAGAACAAGTAAATGGTTGTTACATGTCCCATCAAAGAAACATATTTTTATAATTAATTATTAATTACTGGTGAAATGATGACTATCAAAATAGGTATCAACGGTTTTGGTCGTATTGGGAGGATGATTTGTCGTGCTGCGCAGAAACGTGATGACATTGAAATCGTTGCTATAAACGACCTATTAGATGCTAACTACATGGGTTATATGTTGAAATATGACTCCACTCATGGTATATTTAATGGCACATTAGTAGTAGGAGATGGTTATCTTATAGTAAATGGTAAACATATACGTTGTACTTCTGAAAAAGATCCTATTAATATAAAATGGGATTTAGTTGGCGTAGATATCGTAGCTGAAGCAACCGGTTTATTCTTAACTGAGGCAACTGCACGTAAACATATTACTTCTGGAGCTAAGAAAGTTGTGCTTACTGGTCCATCTAAAGATGATACACCTATGTTTGTTATGGGTGTAAACCATAAGTCTTATAATGGTCAGAAGATTATCTCTAATGCTTCATGCACGACTAATTGTCTGGCTCCATTAGCTAAAGTTATAAATGATAACTTTGGTATTGTTGAAGCACTGATGACAACTGTACATGCAATGACAGCTACTCAAAAAACTGTTGATAGCAATTCTTATAAAGACTGGCGTGAGGGGAGGGGAGCTTCTCAGAACATTATTCCATCCTCTACTGGAGCTGCAAAAGCAGTTGGTAAAGTTATTCCTCAACTTAATGGTAAGTTAACAGGTATATCTTTCAGAGTTCCTACTCCAAACGTATCGGTAGTCGATTTAACGGCACGTATAAATATATCTACTTCTTATGAAGAAATATGCTCAGTGATAAAACAAACTTCTGAATGTGAGTTGAAAGGAATAATGGGTTACACAGATGAAAACGTAGTTTCAACTGATTTTAATGGTGAGACTCTTACTTCGGTTTTTGATGCTAAAGCTGGTGTCGCTTTAAACAAAAATTTTGTTAAACTAGTTGCCTGGTATGATAACGAAACAGGATATTCTCACAAAGTTTTGGATTTAATATCGTATATTGCTAACTATAAATAACGCTAATTGTTATTACTAATAGCGTTAATTACCTGATATAAATCTAAAAAATAATCTGTATCCGATTATTTTTTTTATTGAATATGTATATCTATTTATATAGCTGCTCTAAAAATCGTATAATTTGGTTACTACTTGCACTTACTGCTTTTATTTTAGAAGTAGTTGGATTTTATTTACAGTATGTAATGTTAATTAATCCTTGTGTGCTATGTATTTACCAACGTTTGACGTTGTATTGCATTATGATTGCTGGTATTTTAGTTGCAATATCACCTTCTATATTTTTATTACGCTTTATAGGTATATCTGTATTGATATACAGCGCTTGGAAAGGACTCAGGGTTTCTATTATTCAATATAAGACTAATATTTCACCTTTTTTTATCTGTGATTTGGTTATTAATTTTCCTAGTTGGCTACATTATTTAGATAAATTTTTCCCTTATTTATTTTATAACACTAGTAACAGTAACTGTGCCGTAAATAAATTAAATTTAATTTCACTATCAATGACTAAATGGATGATGTTCATTTTTTCTGGATATATAATAATAGGCATTGTCATTTTGCTGGCACAGTTTTGTACTTTAAATAAAAAAATTATTTTTAATAAACGTAATTAACTTAATATGCCTAAGAGACTAGCAAATTTATTTAAAATAACATGATAAAAAAGCCAATTAATATAAAAGGTAGTAGTTTTACTTTATCGGTAATTAATATTAATAATGCGCCACTAGAAGAAATTATTAAGGCCATACAGGAAAAAGTAAAACAAGCACCTAACTTATTTCAACATGCGCCAGTAATAATAAATGTTGCTAATCTTAATAGCGAATGTAATTGGCTTGATTTTTCCAGAGCGATATTAGCAACTGGGCTACATGTAGTTGCCGTTAGTGGTTGTCAAGATTCTACCCTAAGAAATAAAATTCTAAGTAGCGGACTGCCAATTATAAACGAAGGAAAGGTAATTAAAAACTACAGTAGTGCTAAAGTTCTTACTAATAAGAATCTAGCTATTAGTCCATCAATATTAATTAATACTCCGGTCCGTTCAGGACAAAAAATTTATGCACGTAATAGTTATTTGATTATCACAAGCAGCGTAAGTGCTGGTGCAGAACTAATCGCAGATGGTAATATTCATATATATGGGATGATGCGTGGTAGGGCGCTAGCAGGTGCATCTGGAGATATTGATTGTCAAATTTTCTGTAGTTATATATCACCAGAACTAGTATCTATTGCAGGACAATATTGGTTATTAGATCAAATTCCTGTAGAATTATTAGGAAAAGCTGTACGTATTTACCTGCGCTACGGTGCACTGTATATCACACCTTTAATCCATTGACAAAGGAACATTTTATGGCAACCATTATAGTTGTAACTTCAGGAAAAGGTGGCGTTGGTAAAACTACATCAAGTGCAGCAATTGCTACTGGTTTAGCCAATAAAAATAAGAAAACTGTAGTCATTGATTTTGATATTGGGTTAAGAAACCTAGATTTGATTATGGGTTGTGAACGTAGAGTAGTATATGACTTTGTTAATGTTATTAATGGTGATGCACATATAAATCAAGCGCTTATAAAAGATAAGCGCACTGAAAATCTATATATTTTACCAGCTTCTCAAACTCGTGATAAAGATGTCCTTACTAGGACCGGGGTAGAAAAAGTACTAACTAGTTTAAATGATATGGCTTTTGACTTCATGATATGTGATTCTCCTGCAGGAATTGAAAACGGTGCATTAATGGCACTTTACTTTGCAGATGAAGCAATTATTACGACTAATCCAGAAGTTTCTTCTGTGAGAGACTCAGATAGAATATTAGGGATTTTGTCTTCTAAGTCGCGCCGTGCTGAAACAAATATGGCTCCTATTAAGGAACACTTGTTGCTAACTAGATATAACCTTAGTAGAGTTAGCCGTGGTGAAATGCTTAGTATGTCTGATGTAATTGATATTTTAAGAATTCCGCTATTAGGTGTAATACCTGAAGATAATTCAGTTTTACGATCTTCTAATCAAGGTGAACCTATTATACTAGATAAAAAGTCTCATGCTGGCCAAGCTTATTCTGATATTGTGGATCGATTATTAGGCTATGAACGTCCCTTACGCTTTATTGCCGAAGATAATAAGGGTTTTCTAAGACGTCTTTTTGGTGTATGAAACATGGAATTATTCAATTTTTGTTTTTCACGCAAACAAACACCAGCTAATTTAGCTAAACAAAGGTTACAAATTATCGTTGCGGAGCAACGAAAAAGTTGCAAAATACATCATTACGTACCTCAGCTAAAGTACGATTTACTTCAAGTACTATATAAATACTTATCATTATCAATATATTCTGAGGTGCTTTCTGTACAGCTGAACATAAAACATGGTGATGTATCCATTATTGATCTTCAAATAAATCTACCTGAAATCGCAAATAGTTTACAATGTAGAAAATAATTCAATTTGAATACATATTCAATACATTAATTACTAATTTTTCTATTTTATCTACTTATTTGATATAGGTTTATTAGATGCTACTTTATTCCTTAGATAATTTGGTTTTACTGTAGTTAAAGAATTAAAGTAACCATTACGTAATTGCTGTAATGCTAATGGTAGCATATCTTGCGCTGAAGGTAAAATTATCTGATCTATATCAGAATTATTAATATATTTTTGCTTAAATGTTATTAATTCTGGATAATTCATCCATCCTGTTCCTGCACACACCCAGGAACCAGTAAGTTCGGATTCTGAGATCATAGTAACTAAATCTTTAGGTTTTAGTACTGCTTCAGTTTTTTTACCTAACCATATTCCGTCATTATAACGAAGATATTGTGCGCAGTACACTTCTCCCATCATTGCATCAATTGCTGGAATTACCTTATTAGCACCAGTCTGTCGCCATGCGCCTTGAGCTAAAGTCGCAAGTGTTGATATGCCAATAAGAGATAAATTAGCGCCTAATGCTAATCCCTGAGCAATACTAATACTAATACGTATTCCAGTAAAACTACCCGGACCACAGCTAAAAGCTAAGGCATCTAGATCTGATAATTTAATATTTGCTTCAGCTAATAAGCTATCTACCATTGGTAGAATATTTTTAGTATGCTCACGTGGTATCACAGCAAAGCGATCTATGATTGTCTGATCTATCATTAATGCGGCTGAGCAAGCTTCAGTAGCGGTATCAATTGCTAAAATACTAGTTGACACTAAGTAAACAATACCTCTTTAATTATTATTGATTATGTTGTATATGCTGCAGTAATATTTATATAATTATTTATTCTATAAATATTATTTTTTACTTATGTGTGGAATAAAACTAATTAACTTTTTTTGAAAATTTATTTACTTATAAATACATAGTCCCAGTATACTAAATAATAATTTTAACAGGTTCATTAATCCATTATACTATAATTAAAAATTTTACATGATTAGTAAATATAAATTTAATATCTGCAGCATTAATATAATGCAGCCAATATAAACATTATTAGCGTTAGTTAATAATAACATCATAATTATCCATTGATATTTAGTATCATTAAATAATTAATTTTTATCAAATTTACAGTTTTGTGAAATATTGTTTGGATTAGCATATAACATATTACTAATGCCTAATTATTAATTAATGCTAGTTGTATATTATAAGCCAAGTAAACCTATCCAATAACCTACAATGCCAAATACAAAAAAGCTCATTAATATCCATATTGCGTTTATTTTACGCTGTAGTAACCACATACAACCAAAAGTAAGTAGTAAAGGAACCAAACCAGGTATTAGTTGATCTAGTATTGATTGCATAGTTATGAATGTAGTTTTACCTTCTAAATTATTCACGCTTGATACTACAAAATTCATATTAATATGAGTCCACTTATTAATTAGTGCTCCCATAACAAATAATCCAACAATTGATGCTCCTTCAGTTAGTTTTTTTAATAAACCATTACTAATATCTTTAACGATATTCAACCCTTTATGATAACCATAAGATACACCATAATAACGAATTGTTAGACGTACAATGTTAAATAATATAAAGAAAATCATTGGTCCTAATATACTGCCACTTAGCGCTATGCTAGCACCTAGCGCTGCTAACACTGGTCGTAATGTACCCCAAAAAATAGGATCACCTACGCCAGCAAGAGGACCCATAAAACCTACTTTTACACTATTGATAGCCGCATCATCAATCAGCGCCCCGTTTGCGCGCTGTTCTTCCATTGCCATAGTCACACCTAGTATAGGCGCTGCTACATATGGATGTGTATTAAAAAATTCCAGGTGTCGTTTAATTGCTTGCTTACGCGCTTCATTTTTTTCAGGATATAGGCGGCGAATTACTGGCACCATAGAAAAACAGAAACCTAGTGCTTGCATACGTTCGAAGTTCCATGATGCCTGAAATAAATTAGAGCGAATAAATACTGCACGAATATCGCTAATAGTTAATTTTTTTTAGTACCAATCGTATTACTCATGATAATCACCTCATTAATCTAATTCATTATCAAGATTTTTTTTATTTAGATCTTGCGATAGTGCTGTAGTCGGTGGTACTGCTGCACTTTGTGAGCTTAATTGAATATACAAAATAGCCATTATTATGCCTAATATACCTAGTGCTACTACATTAAAGCTAGTAAATGCTGAAATCACAAAACCAAGGTATAAAAATGGCATTAAGTAACTAGTACGCATCATATTAATTACCATTGCATAACCTACTACAACAATAATACCTCCTACGATACGCAGTCCATTAGTTACTACTTCTGGAATAGAAGTAAGAATAGTATGCATAGTATCAGTACTAACTGAAATACTCACAATAAACACAGGAATCGCAATACGTATTGCTTGTAATAATAAAGCAGAAATATGGATAAAACTTATAGCTTTTAGGTTACCATGCTCTGCTGCTCGGTCAGCTGCGTGTTGAAATCCAATTGTTATAGTACGCACTATTATAGTCAAAACTTGTCCGGCTGCGGCTAGCGGAATAGCAAGTGCCAGACTAGTAGAGATATCTTGCTTACATGCAATTACTAGTATTGTAGCTATAATTGAGGCTAATGAGATATCAGGTGCTACTGCAGCACCAACATTCATCCAGCCTAGTGCTATCATTTCTAGCGTACCACCTATTATTATCCCAGTTGTCATATTACCTAGAATAATACCAATTAAGGTACATGTGATTAATGGACGGTGAATCTGAAATTCGTCTAGAATAGATTCCATACCTGCAATACAGCCCACGAGACACATTAGTATTATTTGAAGCGTGGTTATCTCCATTGCATTTTCCTCTCAAATATATAATACACCTATTATAATTAATGTTATTAATTTATTATTGTTATGATATGGATTATTTTCCAAGTTTATTTTTAATTAAATTCATCATATTTAGTGGGGAATCTGATGGTACTTGACGTACTTCTAACTCAATACCTAATTTATTTAGTTGTTTGAATGCAGCAATATCTGTATCATCTACTGATACTGCATTATTAATTTGATGTTTACCTTTACAGAAAGCCATACCACCAATATTAATTTTAGTAATATTTACTCCACCTTCTATTATACGTAATACATCAGAAGGATTAGTAAATAATAGCATTACTAGATCATTAGCATATTTTGGATTATCATAAACTCTGATAGCTTTAGCAATATCAACGACATGTGCAGTTATTCCAGGAGGAGCAACTTGAGTTAGTATAGTTTTTCGTATTACATCGTTTGCTACTTCATCATTGATAACAATTATACGTTTTACTTTAGTATCTTTAGTCCATCTAGTTACTACTTGTCCATGAATTAAACGATCATCAATTCTAGCTAACACTATAATCATATGATTATTATGATTAGCCTGATGGTTTTTTACAGGCACGGTGTGTGTGTGCTTTGTCAGTGTGTCTTCATCATAAGACAAATTAGCTTTTAGCGATTTCACGCCGAAACGACCGGTATATACTGCAATTTTAACCAGTTCCTGAAAAGATGGATTATCATCACGTGCCATAAATATTTCAGTTATCATAGGAATATTTACCCCTGATATAACTTCATAGTTATTATTATTTATGTTCATAACTATTTTACTGGCAGCATTAAATGGACTACCTCCCCAGGTATCAACTAAAAATAATACCCCATTAGTAGTATCCATGTTTTCTAGTTTAGTATTATATTTTTTAATTAATATGTCAGTATTTTCTCCATTCAAGAAATCTATCCAAGCAACATTTTTTTGTTTACCTAAAATCATTTCTGCTGTTTTAAGTAATTGTTCAGCTGATGATCCGTGAGTACTAATAATTATAGCAATACTCACTAAACACCTCCTATATATGAATAATATTAAGTATTTACTACTAGCTTCATTATAGCTAGTAACCACTATAACTATGATAATAATATCATATTAATTACGCTCAAGTTTAGCGTATAATAGATATTAATTTAATAGATTGATCTAATTGAGTGAATATTTTATATTTTGTAAAAATACATCAATTGTCTGATAATTAGGCTATAATTAGTAATAAAAAATTAATTTATCTAAATAAAGGGATTACTTTAAAAAAGTATTTATCGCTGAACTAGCTGATATAGATAGTTTATAAGTAAAAAAATATAGATTATTAACTCATATAACAATCGATTATTACCTATCCTATCTTCTTACGGAGTCTGTCCTGTGATAGAATGTCTCATAGACCCCTCAATTTTGGTGGGATTACTGACCCTAATAATGTTAGAAATTATTTTGGGTATTGATAATATTGTTTTTGTTGCTGTGTTGGCAGATAAATTATCACCAAAAAAAAGAGATCGTGCTCGTATGATAGGACTTATACTAGCACTAATAATGCGTATATTATTACTGTCTTTTATGTCATGGATTGTTACTCTAACTTTTCCATTATTTAGTATAAAATCTTTATCTTTTTCCGGTCGTGACCTAATTTTGTTATTAGGTGGTTTTTTTTTATTATTTAAAGCTACTACTGAACTTCACGAACTATTAGAAAATAAAAAACATTATGGCAGTTCTAGTAATGGTTATGCTAATTTTTGTGCTATTGTGGTACAAATTGTAATTTTTGATGCAGTTTTTTCATTGGATTCTATGATTACAGCTGTAGGTATAATCAATAATCTTACTCTAACTATTACAGCGGTAGTGATAGCAATGGGGATTATGCTATTAGTTTCTAAATTCTTAACCAATTTTGTTAATAATCATACTGTATTAGTTTTATTTTTAAGCGTTCTACTAATGATAGGGCTTAGTCTAATTGCAGAAGGATTTGGTGTTCATATTCATAAAGGATATTTATATTCTGCTATTTGCTTCTCTATTATTATAGAGCTTTTGAACCAAATAGCTTGGCGTAATTTTATTAAAAATAATACTAAAAAACCTTTACGTGAGCTGACTATAGAAGTCATTATGTTACTAATAGGTAGACGTGCTCAATATAAACCTTATAAACCTTCATCAGTTGACAATCAGTTTCATACATTACTACAGGATGCAAATTTTGCTGCAAAAAAATACTATCTTATAACTAGTATAGTATCACTAGCATCAAAAAAATTAAGTAGCATAATGACTCCTAGAAATCAAATTGTATGGATTGATAGTAAGCTTCCAGTAGAAGAATTAATAGTTAAGTTAATCACTACGCCCCATAATTTGTTACCAATATGTTATGGCGAATTAGATAATTTAATAGGTATAGTGCGTGCTAAAGATTTAATGTTATATCTTGAACAAGGCAAAAAAATTAATTTATATGAAGCTATAACACCAGCTTTGATCGTACTAGAGTCCAGAAATATTTTAAATTCTTTGAAAGAACTACGCAGTGCTAAAGATAAACTAATAATCGTAGCTAATGAATTAGGTATAATTCAGGGGTTAGTAACACCTTCTAACATATTAGAAGCAATGACCGAATTAAATTCTTTAGTACAGTAGTAAATTGTTTCACTATAATGAGTAAGGTACTAATAAAAATTTCATAACTAATAAAGACAAAAACGTTTAACTTTACCGCAGCAAAGTACCCTTAATTAGACTAGATTAAATTTTATCACAGCGTAGTTTACACAATTGTTCCTTTGTTCCTTATAAAATTTCAGGACAGTTTTAGGTTCAGTTAGTATTATAATAAATACTGACAAAGGTGCAATTTTGATAACAGTAATCAGCGTGTCAATACTGTTGTGTTGTTGTATCTTCCTACATTTTTAATCATCAATTATAATTAGCACTAGTAATGAATTGAGCTGTTTGAGTAATACTAATTATAGCTAGTAGCTTTTTTTATACTAAAGTAACATAGTCAGCATTACTAAATTTGCAATCTTTGCAAAAAAATATTTTAGTTAAAAATTTTTTGTTACTCCTTTAGCAGCTACAGGCTGAGCAACAATAATATCAAAACTACTATAGTATCTATATTAATTAGAATTATATAAATAAAAAATAAAAATATTGATTTATACTACTTATGTATAACTCAATGTTATAATAACTATATTATAGTTATTTATTATTGATAATTTAACATGAAAGTATTACATAATACTATATCGAATAAAATATTACGTAATCGTATGCTAGTTGAAACTGAGCGGCGTACTACTATTTCTTTTTACAAATATTTTTATATCGATGATCCGAATAGTTTTCGTGATACTATTTATCGTAAATTAAATGATTTACATGTTTTAGGTAGAATTTATATCGCTACTGAAGGGATAAATGGGCAAATTAGTGTTAGAAAAAATAATTTCAATAGTTTCCGTACAATACTATACAACTCTCATCCAAAGTTAGATAAAGTACGACTAAATATCGCACTAGATAATAATGTTCTTTCCTTCTGGGTACTACGTATCAAGGTACGTGCTAGTATTGTTGCTGACGGAATTACAGATCATAGTTTTAATTACTTAAATGTAGGACATTATTTAAAAGCCGAAGAAGTAAATATCATGGCAGATAATCCTGATGTGTTATTTGTAGATATGCGTAATCATTATGAATATGAAATTGGTCATTTTAAGCAGGCTCTTGATATTCCATCTAATACCTTCCGTGAACAACTTTATATGGTAGTTAAGATGTTACAACATGATAAAAATCGACATATTGTTATGTATTGTACTGGTGGGATACGTTGTGAAAAAGCTAGCGCCTGGATGTTACATAATGGTTTTAAGAATATATACCATGTAGAAGGTGGTATTATCGGGTATACTAATCGCGCTAAAGAATTAGGATTACCTATAAAGTTTATTGGCAAAAATTTTGTTTTTGATGAACGTTTCGGCGAACGTATCACTTCAGAAGTTATTGCACATTGCCATCAATGTAATTCACTATGTGATAGTTATACTAATTGTCGTAACACACACTGTCATCGTTTGTTTATTCAATGTAATAACTGTGCTAAAAAATACTATGGTTGTTGTAATTTGCTTTGTAAGAATAAGCAACTAGCTACTACTAGCTATAGTGTTTGAAGTTGGTTACTTTTATAATTGTGGTATAATTGTGGAGCTAAGCGGGATCGAACCGCTGACCTCTTGCATGCCATGCAAGTACTCTTCCAGCTGAGCTATAGCCCCTTTTTATCTATATTCTTATTAATAATATATTCAGTTAATTATTTAATAATCATCACAAATCTACCTAATCATCTCCATAAGTTAGTTTTAAGGCAATATCAATGCGTTTTATCGACCTTAATTTTCCTATTGTTTTAATAGTTAAATCAATATCAGGAGAATAACTGACACCAGTCACTGCTACACGTAACGGCATGCTAACTTTTTCTATTTTTACTTCTAATTCATTTGCTGTTTGGACAATAGCATTATGTACTGATTCTTTAGTCCAATTATTTATTATCGATAGTTTATCTCTTACTCTTTGTAATAGCTTAGTTGCATCTTTTGTCAAATATATTTTTGCTGCTTCAGGATCTAATTGACAAACATCTTGATAAAAATTATAGCAATAATTAGCCATTTCTTTTATTGTTTTACAACGTTTACTAAATAACTGTACTAATTCTTTTAGTGGAGGACCACTAACTATATTAGTACAGTTATTATTTAGATGCCAAAATAGATGTTGTGCAATATTATCTGGTGATAAATTTTTTATATAAAATTGATTATACCATAATAATTTTTTATTATCAAATGTGCTAGCAGATTTACTCACTGCTTCTATACTAAAAAGTTTCTTCATGTTATCTAAGGAAAAAATTTCCTGATTACCGTAAGACCAACCTAAGCGTACTAAATAATTGAGAACAGCTTCTGGTATAAATCCTTCATCTCGGTATTGCATTATTCCAACTGCACCATGTCTTTTAGACAGTTTTTTTCCGTCATTACCCATAATCATAGAAACATGAGCATACTCTGGTAATGGTGCCCCTAGAGCTTTTAGGATATTAATTTGGCGCGGAGTATTATTTATATGATCTTCACCACGAATAACGTGAGTGATTTTCATATCAAAGTCATCGACGACAACACAAAAATTATAGGTAGGTGTACCGTCGGTACGACGGATAATTAGATCATCTAATTCTTTATTACTATACTGAATTATACCCCTAATGAGATCTTTAAATATAACTGAACCTTCTTTTGGATTACGAAAACGTACTACATAAGGTAGATCATCAAAAATATTTTTTTGATAATTATTGCGACAAAATCCATCATAACGTGGTTTTTCACCATTAATCATCTGTTGATTACGTATATTTTCTAGTCTATTTTTTGAGCAATAACATTTATAAGCATGACCATTATTTAGTAGATGATTTATCATATAGTTATAGTAAGCAAAACGTTTAGTTTGAAAATAAGGACCTTGATCCCAATTTATTTTAAGCCAGTTTAAACTATCTATGATAGCATTAATAGCTTGTGGTGTAGAACGCTCTAGGTCAGTATCTTCTATGCGTAATATAAACTCACCACCATGATGTCTCGCAAATAACCAAGAATATAATGCAGTACGAGCACTACCTATATGGAGATATCCTGTAGGACTAGGTGCAAAACGAGTTTTAATTTTCATATAAAATATCCCTTAAAATGAAGATAAATAGTATTTTATTTAGAAAAGTCGTTGACTCATTTCAGTTGTTTCTTATAATGCTATTGTATAGATACAAAATAGGTGATTAGCTCAGTTGGGAGAGCACCTCCCTTACAAGGAGGGGGTCGGCGGTTCGAATCCGTCATCACCTACCATATAATTTTAATAAAAATATTGGTTTAAAAAAACATGGCATGGGTCGTTAGCTCAGTTGGTAGAGCAGTTGACTTTTAATCAATTGGTCGCAGGTTCGAATCCTGCACGACCTACCATCCATAATATCATATTATGATAAATAATCTTTATTGAAGTTCAGAAAGATCTCTAATAACTAAGCCTTTCCTGTATACGTAAAAGGTGGTTTAGAATAAAATATGAATATACTGAGAAAGAAAAACATCCATCCTAATATAGTAAAATAATCTATAGTGGATAGCATAGCAGACTGTTGTTCTATAATATTTGCTAGCTGCGCTATTTTCATTTGTTCACTACCTGATAGATGATCTAAAAAAAGTTTTATTGTTTTATTATCACTCGTAATATTTTCTGTTAATTGCGCATGATGAAAAATATTTCGCCATTGCCAAAACCAACTAGTAATAGAAGCTGCAAAACTACTTCCTAGAACTCGGATAAAAGTAGCTAAACTAGCACCATCAGTAATATCTTTCTCTGGTAAACTTGACAATAAAATTTGATTTAGTGGCATAAAAAATAAGGCAATACCAATGCCCATAAAACATTGGATTATAGCTATGTGCTCATAATTGACCATAGTTGTAAAATTAGAGCGCATATAACAAGAAATACCCATAACTAAAAATGAAAAACTAGCTAATAATCTTAAGTCTAATTTCAGTCCATAACGTCCAACTAATGGGTTGATAACCATAGGTAAAATACCAATAGGTGCTGCTGCTAATCCTGCCCAAAGAGGAGTATAACCAAGTTGATGTTGTAACCATTGCGGTAATATTAAGTTAATACTAAAAAAACCAGAATAACCTAAAACTATATTTAACGCTCCTACTGAAAAATTATGGTATTTAAACAAGCGAAAGTTAATAATTGGATATTTGTAAGTTAATTCCCATAGTACTAAAAAGGTTAGTGATATTACTGCTATTAACATGGCAATGTTAATAAAATTTGATTGAAACCAGTCTAGATTATTTCCTTTATCTAGGACTATTTGTAATAGGGATACTCCTAATACTAATAGGAATAAACCAATATAATCAATGGGCTTTTGTTCTGTTTCATCAGGACGATTTTTAAGTTGAGTGAATACTATAATAATTGCTAAAATACCTGTTGGTATATTAATAAAAAAAATCCAAGACCAAGAGTAATTATCAGTTATAAAACCTCCTGCTAATGGTCCTATTATAGGAGCTACTACAGTTACCATTGCTAATAGCGATAGCGCCATACCCCTTTTATCTATAGGATAAATTGATAATAATAAAGTTTGAGAAATAGGATAAAGTGGTCCAGCAAAGAACCCCTGTAAGGCACGGTAAAAAACAAGTTGTATTAACTTTTGTGCTATCCCGCATAAAAATGAAGTAATGATAAATAGTAGTAAAGATACTAAAAATAATTTAGTATGACCAATACGTCGTGCTATCCAGCCTGTCAGTGGTAGCGATATAGCATTTGATACGGCAAATGATGTAATCACCCAAGTACCTTGTTCTGAACATACTCCTAGATTTCCTGCAATTGTAGGTAATGCTACATTAGCAATAGTAGTATCTAATACTTGCATAAAAGTAGTTAAAGATATACCAATAGTTGCTAAAACTAAGCTGGGAGGACGAAAATATTTATCACTCATAGTAGTTATTAACTAATGTGGGCTTTTGCTTAATTCACAATTATTATAAATAATATTTGATACTAATTTATTAGCTTCCGATAACTGATTATCATATATTTCTGTAATATACCTGATATTATTACCTTTATGCGGTGCTAATAAAGGTCCTTTCTGATTATGTAAATCAACTTTGACATTAGTAGATAAACCTATACGAAGTGGATAACGATCTAAATTATCTGGATTGATACTAATACGAATTGGTAATCTTTGTACTATTTTAATCCAATTTCCGCTAGCGTTTTGTGCCGGTAGTAGCGCAAAAACACTACCAGTACCTATTCCTATACTTTCCACTTTGCCATGATAGGTAATCTTATTACCATATAAATCAGATTTAATTTCTACTGGCTGTCCTATACGCATTGATAATAATTGAGTTTCTTTAAAGTTAGCTTCAATCCAAATATTATTTAGCGGTACTATAGTCATCAATACTGTACCGGGTTCTATATAGCTACCTATTTGGACTGATCTTTTAGCAATAAATCCACTCACTGGAGCAAATAAATTGCTACGCTTATGATTTATGTATGCACTACGTACATGCGCAGCAGCATGCTGTACATCAGGATGTTGAGCAATAGTAGTAGTCTTATCTGCTAGAACTATCATAGTATCTAACTGTTGCTGTGCTGAGGACAACAAATTTTCAGCGTAAGTTAACTTATTAAGATAATTAGATAATTCATTTTTAGAAATTAATCCTTTACTTAGCATATAAAGGCGAATTTTATAATTAGTGCGAGCACTTTGTAGCTCGATATTACGTTTATTAACTATTTTTTTATAAACATTAATTTTATCATGTATTCTACATACTTGTCGAACTACTTTCGCTAGCTTAGTTTCCGCACTTTCTTGAGCGATAATAGTATCGCTAGGATCAAGCTTAACTAATAATTGCCCTTTTTTGACAAAATCTCCATCATCTACTGTAATCATAGTTACAGTACCAACTAACTGAGGAGTTATTTTTACTAAGTTTCCAGTAACATAAGCATCATTAGTACTCTCATAAAATTTTTCATATGACCAGTAATAAACACTATAAGTAATAAAAAATATGATTATCATCATAAGTAATATGATAAATTGATATTTTATTAGTTTGTTCTTGATATTAAGCTTACTAAGGTTTGTCATAAAATATTAATTTTTTTAACAAATATTTAGTTATTAACTTTTTAATTCATAAGACTTAGTATAGATATACTAACATAACAACTAGTTATTTATGCTTATTTGCTTGGCCTGGGCTTGGCTTGCTTGCAAAGCCACAAATGCGGCCGCTTTAGTACGGATAGCTCTGACTACAGCGTATAATCCTTGTGAACGATTAGGAGTTAGATGTTTATTTAGTGATAACTTATTAAATAACACACTAATATCTAAACTAATAATCTCTGTTAATGTTAACCCTGTATAAATGATAAAAACAATAGCAATAAGTCCTTTTACTATTGCTGCGTCGCTATCACCATATAACTTTATATATCCATTATCAGTAGCTGATATTACAATCCATACATTACTTTGACATCCTGAAATTAAATAATCTTTAGTTCTTGTACCGGACGGTAGGGGTGGTAAGGATTTACCTAATTGCATAATATACAAATACTTTTCTTCCCAATTATTACAAATGGAAAAATAACGTAATAATTTATTTTTATCCGGAATACTAATCATATTTGTTTGTAGTTTGTTAATTTGGATAATTATTATTAATTTAATATATTTTTAATACGTACTAAAGCTATGACTAAGCGATCCACTTCTTCACGAATTGAATACATAGCTAAAGACGCTCTACACATACTGGGTACCTTAAAATAAGTCATTAATGGCATTGCGCAATGATGACCAGTACGGATAGCTATCCCGTATTGATCTAGCAAACTTCCTACATCATAAGCATGATGTTTACCTAAGTTAAATGATATTACTCCAGTACGTTTATTAAGACCATACAAAGTAAACTTAGGTACTTCTTGTAGAGAAGATATAGCATAATGCATTAGATCTGTTTCCCAATTGGAAATATTATTAAGTCCTATCTTCTGAATATAATCAATGGCAGCACCTAAACCTATAATACCAGCTATATTAGGAGATCCAGCTTCAAAACACCAAGGAGGTTCGTTAAAAGTTGTACCTTCTATTAAACTAACTGTATGTATCATAGAACCACCTCCTTCCCATGGAGGCATAGTATCTAATATGTTTTTTTTTACATATAAAATGCCAATACCAGAAGGTCCATATATTTTATGACCAGAAAACACATAAAAATCGCAATCCAGTGATTTCACATCTACTTTATGATGCATGGCACTTTGTGCACCATCCACTAAAACTAGTGCGTTACTTAGAGACCGTATTTTTGTAATTATATTTGATATAGGATTAACAGTACCTAACACATTAGATACTTGGGTAACAGCTACAAGTTTAGTACGTTCATTGATTAGTAAAGATAATCTACTAAGATTTAATGTACCGTCTGGTTGTAATGGGATAACACGTAAAGTTATCTGTTTATCTTGTGCAAGCATCTGCCATGGGACGATATTAGCATGATGTTCCATTTCAGTAATAACAATATTATCGTCTTTTTGTAGCTGATACTTACCCCAGCTATTTGCTACTAAATTAATACCTTCAGTTGCTCCTTTAACAAAAACTATCTCTTTTTCTGAAGCAGCATTGATAAAATTAGCTACTTGAGTACGAACCTGTTCCATACGCACTGTTGCTTTACTACTAAGTGTATGAATACCACGGTGCACTGCAGCATATTCTTGTCGATAGAAATTCATTTCACAATTAATTACAGAATTAGGCTTTTGGGAACTTGCAGCACTATCTAAATAAGTTAATGGATAACCATTGATTCGCTTATATAGTATAGGAAATTCAGCTCTTATTTTATCAATAGGATACGTCATAAATTTAACAACCGATTTAAAGCTTCTTTAATACAGTTAAGTAAAATATTTTTAATATTATTATTTTCAATAGTATTAATGATATCTTCTGTAAAAGCAGAAATAATTATCTGCTTCGCATCATGGTAAGTTAGTCCGCGTGAACGTAAATAAAACATTTGATCATTATCAATGCAACTAACTGTAGCACCATGACTACATTTAACGTCATTATTATAAATTTCTAAAAAGGGTTTACTATATATTTCTGCAAATTTACCTAACAATAAGTTGTTATTAATCATTTTACTGTCAGTTTGGAACGCATTTTTATTTACTTTAATTATACCATTAAATATACCTTTGCTATTATTACAAGAGATTATCTTATGTAACTGACTACTAATACAGTAACCTTTATTATGCTCTAAATAGGTACAAATATCGCTGATATCTTTGTTAATAGTTAATAGTAAACTTTTAACTAATAAATCAGATCTTTCGCCATTGAGTTGCATACTAGTTTGGTGCTGTGTAATACCTTGGCTCATCATAACAGTATGATCACGTACAATAGCATTGTTACCTATAATAATATCATTATGTGCAAAATGGTAACATTGACTTGTTTCACATGATAGTTTTATATGACTTAAATAGGCATTATCGCTGACGTTAATTGTCATGCGTGCACCACTAAAATGCTTCAGGTTATTGTTAGATAAGCTAACAAAATGCTCAATAACCTGACCTTTAGCATTATTTTCTATATCAATATGATGGCGATAATTTAATATATTCAAATTATTATTAATTGTTTTACTAATATGTAAAATGTAAATTGGTTTTTTTTCTACTTTACCAGCAGTTAAGCGTATATAGGTAGTCTCATCACTTAAACTTTCAGTTATATGTAGAAAAACTTCTGAATATATCGGCATAGGTAATAGCTTATTAGCTAACTCTACTTTTACTTGCCAATTACCAGTGTAATTATCACTTAGTTTAGATATAAATTTACCATTAATAAAAACTAATCTATATGCGTCTAAATTTAGACTAATATTATCGCATTCAGCAGAAGATACATTATTGACGAACAATTTAGTAAAATCATGCGATAATAAACTATCAATTTGTTTATTTTTCCATTTGTTGTTGTTGTTAATAATAGGTAAACCTAGTTTTTCTACCTTTTGCCAATGGTAATAAGCATTATTATTATTTGATAGATTATTACTAGTAGCTAATAGCTTATGCCACTTTGATAAAAAAAAAGCCTGAGAATTATTATTTTTTATAAAGCCAGCCATAGCCTTGCTCCTCAAGCTGCTTAGCTAGAGAAAAATTACCCGATTTTACAATGGTACCATTATATAATACATGGATATATTCTGGTTCAATATAATCCAAAATACGTTTGTAATGGGTAATAACTATAAATGAACGATTATCATTACGTAATATGTTGACACCATTAGCAACGATTTTTATAGCATCAATATCTAGCCCAGAATCAGTTTCATCAAGAATACATAAGTCCGGTTCTAATACTGCCATTTGTAAAATTTCGTTGCGTTTTTTTTCGCCGCCAGAAAATCCTACATTCAATGATCTTGTTAATAAATTATTAGGCATTTGTAGCATATCTATTTTTGTCTGAATAAGATCAATGAAATCACAACTATCTAATGGTTCTTGATGACGATATTTACGTACTGCATTAATAGCAGTTTGCAAAAAAAAATTATTATTTACACCAGGAATTTCAATAGGATATTGAAATGCTAGGAATAATCCTTCTCCTGCACGTTCTTCAGGATTTAATTTAAGTAAATCACTACCCTTAAAAAATATTTTTCCTAATTTCACTTTATAATCTTCATATCCTGCAAGAGTGGCAGATAAAGTACTTTTACCAGATCCATTAGGGCCCATAATAGCATGTACTTCACCGGGATTTATTTTTAAGTTCAGATCTTTTATAATCAACTTATTTTCTACTTCTACTGTTAAATTATTAATGGATAACATTTTTGATGTTCCTGTTACACGATATAATTTAGGCAAACTGAAAACTTTAGTAAATTTTAATACAATATATGTAATAATAAATACTATAATAATTAGCCTATGCTATGTTCCAGGCTAATAGCTAATAATCGTTGTGCTTCAATAGCAAATTCTAATGGAAGTTTTGATAATACATCTTTGCAGAAACCATTAATAATCATTGATATAGCATTATCTTCGCTAATCCCACGTTGAACACAGTAAAATAGTTGATCTTTACCAATGCGAGAAGTGGTTGCTTCATGTTCTATCTTAGCTGTATTGTTTGAAACTTCAATCGAAGGAAAGGTATGGGCACCACATTCATTACCAATTAACATTGAATCACACTGGGTAAAATTACGAGAGTTTACTGCATCAGGCATTATTTTCACTAAACCACGGTAAGTATTTTCACTTTTTCCAGCTGAAATTCCTTTAGAAATTATAGTAGAAGTAGTATTTTTTCCTATGTGGATCATTTTAGTCCCAGTATCAGCTTTTTGGTTATTATTAGTTAATGCTACAGAGAAAAATTCTCCTATGGAATTATTTCCACTGAGAATTATACTTGGGTATTTCCAAGTAATTGCTGATCCAGTCTCAGCTTGAGTCCAGGACATTTTAGCATGATCTCCTATACATAATGCTCGCTTCGTAACAAAATTAAATATCCCTCCTTCTTCTTGGTTCCCAGCAAACCAGTTTTGTACCGTAGAGTATTTTACTTCAGCTTCTTGTAGCAAAATTACTTCTACCACTGCTGCATGTAACTGATAGTGTTTTCTAGCTGGTGCTGAACAACCTTCGATATAACTAACATAACTACCTTCTTCTGCAATAATAATAGTACGTTCGAACTGTCCAGTATTAGCTGCATTTATACGAAAGTAGGTAGATAGTTCCATAGGACAACGTATGCCTTTTGGCACGTAAACAAATGTTCCATCAGATGCTACTGCTGAATTAAGAGCAGCAAAAAAATTATCATTTATAGGTATTACACTACCCAAATATTTACGTACTAGTTCTGGGTATTGTTTAATAGCTTCGCTGAATGAACAAAATATTATCCCATATTCGGCTAATTTTTTACTATATGTTGTTGATACGGATACTGAGTCAAAAATAGCGTCTACGGCTACTGCACTATGTTCTCTAACTGGAACACCTAATTGATTAAATGTTTCTTCTACTTCATTAGTTAAGTAATTTCTATTGTTCATTTGATCATTAGTACTAAATGCAGGTGCTGCATAGTAACTGTAATCTTGATAGTTTAGTGTTTTATAATCTGCATGTAGCCAATGTGGTTCTTCCATTTTCAGCCAAGCATAATAGGCATTAAGGCGAAATTGTAGCATCCAATCGGGTTCATTACGCTTAGCTGAAATAATACGTACTACTTCTTCGCTAATACCAGACTTTATTTTTTCTGTAGCTAACTTAGTAACAAAACCTTCTTTGTATTGCTTATTTTGTGAAATTGTTTTTTGTGTAGTATTAGTATTTATTTGTTTTATATCATTAAAATTATTATGTGCCATAATCATGCACCGCTCAAAAGCCAAAACTTTCACCGCACCCACAGGCGTGCGTAGCTTTTGGATTATTAAACTTAAATTCGTAGTTTAATCCTTTTTTTACATAGTCTATTTTTGTGCCATCAATTAATTGCATTGCATATAATGGCACAAATAGCTTAGCACCTTCATGTTCGTAACATAGATCAGTGTTATTATATTCTGTAACTTTTTCTAGAACATAACCAAATCCTGCGCACCCATAATTTTTTACACTAAGTCGTAACCCTAGCATACTAATATCATCTTTAACTAAATTTTTGATATGTTTTGCAGCAGCATCAGTCATAGTTATCCCGTACCAGGTCTTATCATAAAGACCATCAGTTTTATTTAAAATATTTTTTGACATAATTCAATATCTTATTATATTAAGAGCCATAAGTTTCATCTCTTAAATTGGCGTTGAATCTATTTTTTAATGCAGCTAAACATTTATAAATCATAGCCGTAATTTTTTTTTCTTCGAGAGTCTTTTTATTATTCTGTAATATCAAACGAATCGCTAAACTTTTAAAACCTTTTGATATTCCTTTACCTTTGTAGACATCAAAAATATTAATACTAATTAAATTAGTATTAATATTTTTTTTACATTCATTAATAATATCTATTGAGCGTACTTCTTCTGCTACTACTACTGCAATATCCCTACATGTTGTTGGAAATAAAGATAAAGATGTAGCTTCAGGAATTTTACGATTAGTAATTTTTTCTAAAATTAATTCAAACACTAACGTACTATTATTTAAATTTAGTTGTTCCTCTAATTTTGGATGAATAACTCCAATCCAACCAATTAATTCATTTTTAAAATAAATTGCTGCACTTTGACCTGGATGTAACATAGGATTTTCTTGTGCTTTGAATTCAAAAGATTCTAATTGTCCAGTAAGCTCAAGTATTGCTTCAATATCACCTTTAATATCATAAAAATCAACCTGTTTATGCATTGAATCCCAATGATTATCAAAACTTAATCCTGTTATAGTACCAGCTAATAGTAAATTTTGACTAATTGTTTGATCGATATTGTTATCTTGAGTAAAGCATAATCCACTTTCAAAAATACGAAGATTTTTCTGTTGACGGTTTTGATTATATACTACGACACTAATCAGACCAGGCACAAGTGATAACCGCATAGCTGACATATCTATCGATATTGGATTTGGTAATCGTAACATTTTTTTACCAGGATAGAATAATTCCTGTAATGTAGGATTAATGAAACTATAGGTTATAGCTTCATGATATCCACGGTCTATTAGTAATAATTTAATACGTTCTAACGTTAAGTTAGCTTCTTTATTAAAAATATGGGGATTAAATAAGTTAGATTTTATAGCAACACTAGGAATGTTATTATAACCATATACTCTCATTACTTCAGCTATAATATTTTCTTCAATTTCTAAATCAATACGCCAACTAGGGACTATAATTTGCCAACCATAATTTTTTATATTACTTACTGTACATCCTATTCGAACCATAATATCAGTTATCAATTTATCTGGTATGAAGTGGCCAATTAAGCTATCAAGCTTGACACGAGATAAAATTATTGTATTTTTTTTAGGTAAATAATCAGTATGAGTTATATTAATTACTGGACCAGGTTGACCACCACATATTTCCAGTAGTAATGAAGTAGCACGCTCTATAACGTTTAATTGTTGTCTATGATCTACTCCACGCTCATATCTTAGTGAAGCTTCAGTCTGTAAACCATATTTACGTGCGCGGCCTATTATTGATACATTGTTAAAAAAAGCACACTCTAAAAAAATATCACTGCTATTTAATTTAATACTAGATTGAATACCACCTAATATTCCTGCTATCGATAATACTTTATTTTTATCAGCAATAACTAATGTATCTTGTGTTAGTGTAATTTCACACTTATTTAGTAAAGTAAGTTTATCTTTTGGCTTTGCTTGTCGTACTATAATACAATTATCTATAGCTTTTAAATCAAAAGCATGCATTGGATAACCATATTCTATCATTATATAATTAGTAATATCTACTATTACATTAACTAATGATATTTTACTATAAATTAATCTTTCTTGTATCCAAATTGGAGTAATAGTACTAGCATCTATTCCTGTTATTATTCTACCAATATAACTAGGACAAGCTACTGAATCTTCAATATTAATTGGTAATGTATAGTTACTTACTGGGGCTACTGGTTTAATTGAAACTTTTGGTAATGATAAGTTATTAACAATAGCTACTTCGCGTGCTATACCAATGATTCCTAGGCAATCAGCACGATTAGGTGTTACGCTTATATCGATAATATTATCGTAATATTGCCAATAATTACTTAAATTACATCCTATAGGTGCATCATTAGGTAATTCTATAATATTAATATTATTTTTATCATTTGTTATCCCTAAGTCATAACAAGAACATAATTTTCCTTGTGAACATTTATTCGATAATTCAGTCCTAACTAAATCTACTACTACTCTTAAATTACTACGGCAATTAGGAGCTGTACACATAATATTAAGTAGATTAGGACCGCTGACATCTACTTTTGTTATCCATAAATTATTATTATTATAACATTCGACTACATGACCAACTACTAAATTATTAAACTCCCTAGTTACTGCTTCTATACTATTTACTTCCATACCAGACATTGTTATTTGATCTGCTAAAGTGCTAATATCTATAGTAGTCTTTACCCATTCACGTAGCCAAAGTTCACTTAATTTCATTATTGCAGTTCTGCTATTTATTTAAATTGTTTTAGAAAACGTAAATCATTATCGAAGAATACTCTTAAATCAGTTATACCATAACGTAACATTGTCATTCTCTCTATACCAATACCGAAAGCACAACCTGAATAAATATTAGGATTAATATTCATATTTTTTAATATTACAGGATGTACCATCCCGCAACCAAGTACTTCCAACCAGCAGTTGTTCTTACTAATGATATCTACTTCAGCTGCAGGTTCAGTAAAAGGAAAATATGAAGGACGAAAACGTATTTTTATTTTTTCTTCAAAAAAAGAATATAATAATTCATAAATAATACTTTTTAGATTCGTAAAATTAATATTTTTATCTATTATTAATCCTTCTATTTGATGAAACATTGGAGTATGAGTTTGATCATAATCATTACGGTACACTCGTCCAGATGCAATCATACGTATGGGTGGTTGATAAGTTTGCATAATTCTAATCTGCATTCCAGAAGTCTGTGTACGCAATAGATGGTTAGTATTTATCCAAAAAGTATCTTGATTTGCGCGGGATGGATGATGAATAGGAATATTTAATGCATCAAAGTTATGATAACTATCTTCTATTTCTGGTCCGCTTTCTATTAAAAATCCTAGTTGACTAAAAAAATTTTCAATACGTAAAATAGTACGCGATATTGGATGTAATCCACCATTTTCTATGCGTCTACCTGGTAAAGAAATGTCTATAGTTTCGTTGTTTAGTCTTTCCTTAATAGCTACCAATGTGAGAGTATTGTTACGTTCAATTATTGCTTGCTCAACTTCTTTTTTTGCATCATTAATCATAGCACCTAACATTGGTTGTTTTTCTGGCGTTAGATTACGTAATCTAGCTATTTGTTGAGAAAAATATCCTTTTTTTCCTAAAAATTTTATACGTACTAACTTGAGAACATCTTGATTATTAGAAGATTGTATCTCTTTTTTTGCTTGTGCAACTAAGTCTGCTAGTTCTGCTAGATTTAGCATTAATTTTTCCTGCAATTATGTAATTAAATTAACTTTTTTAGTTATTTATATATACTGCTGATAGCTTATTTTTAGCAGTAGTAACACTAATTTTTCAAAAAAAGAGTAATTGTCGCAAAAAAAGTAGTTTAGTATTCACATACCACGTACGCTACATAATTGTTTATATGCAAAAGTGCCTTTTGCTTTATTTACTATAGCAGTAAAAGCTACTGGATCAAAGATAGCAATATCTGCTAATATTTTACGATCTATGTGAATAGATGCTTTTTTTAGTCCATTAATGAAGCTACTATAATTTATATTATGATTACGTACAGCAGCATTAATACGTGTGATCCATATTTTACGAAACTGACGCTTCTTACAACGTCGATCACGATAACAGTACTGTCCTGCTTTTAGTACTGCCTGAAATGCAACACGATAAACACGCGAACGAGCACCATAGTAACCATTAGCTTGTTTTAGTATTTTTTTGTGCCGCGCATGAGCTACTACACCGCGTTTTACGCGTGACATATAATTTTCTCCTTGTTATAAATCCAAGCAAGCTAGCTTATAAGTAAATTTTACGCATATGGTAGATAGCGGATTACTAAATGTTTATCTCCTTTAGACACTAAAGATTTAATACGTAAGTTACGCTTACGATCTGTTGATTTTTTAGTTAAAAGATGACGTAGGTAAGCTTGTTTATGTTTAAAACCACCAGTTGATATTTTCTTAAAACGCTTAGCTGCTCCACGTATACTTTTTAGTTTTGGCATTAATATATCTCTATATAATTATATAATATTTTCGTAATATAATTTAGCTAGTTTAATTTATTGTTTTTTTTTGGTGCCAGCACCATAGTTATTTGACGTCCTTCTATTTTACTTGGTAATGATTCAACTAAAGCTATGTCACTTAAATCATCACGAACACGATTAATAACTTCAAGACCAATTTTTTGGTGCGAAATTTCACGTCCACGGAACCGTAGGGTAATTTTTACTTTATCGCCATCTTCTAAAAATCTAATTAAATTCCTCAGTTTTACTTTATAGTCACTTTCATCAATACTAGGCCGAAATTTAATTTCCTTCACCTGAATAATTTTTTGTTTTTTCTTTTGTTCTTTATTTGATTTATTTTTCTCATAGATAAATTTACCATAATCCATGATTTTACAAACAGGAGGTTCGGCATTAGGACTAATTTCTACTAAATCAACACCTGCTTCTTCAGCTTTTTCAAGTGCTTTTTTTAGGGTAAAAATACCAATTGATTCACCATTTATCCCTGTTAATCTCACCTTGTGAGCTAATATTTCTAAGTTAATTCTATTAATTGACCGCACTATTATTCCTCTAATTGATGAAGATCACGGCCATTAATTTCTTGTTTTAGTTTTTTAATTAGCTCATTAATATCCATACTACCTAGATTTTTTCCATAGCGTGTACGTACAGTAGCTTGACCTATTTTCATCTCTTGATCTCCACAAATCAACATATAAGGTATGCGACGCAAAGTATGTTCGCGAATTTTAAAACCTATTTTTTCATTTCTCAAGTCTGTTTTCACTCTAATACCTGCTGATGATATAATTTCCATTAATTTTGTAACATATGCGGACTGATTATTACTAATATTCATTAATATCACTTGTGTTGGAGCTAACCAAGTAGGGAAAAAACCAGCATACTCTTCTATAAGAATCCCAATAAAACGTTCAATTGATCCCAGAATAGCTCTATGAATCATTACTGGTACTTTTTTTTTATTATTAGCATTAATATAATAAGCGTTTAAACGCTGTGGTAAATAAAAATCTAGTTGTATTGTACCACACTGCCAAGTACGATTTAAGCAATCTAGTAAAGTAAATTCTATTTTTGGTCCATAAAAAGCACCAGCACCTAATAATTTATTAAAAGTAATACCATTATCTGTTAGTGTAGATGCAAGATCTGTTTCAGCTTTATCCCATAATTCATCTGTACCAATACGGTTTTCTGGTCGTGTAGCAATATTAACTAATATTTTTTTGAAACCAAAAGTCCGATAAATATCGTATATAATTTTTAAATTATGATTTATTTCATTACTTACTTGTTCTTCTGTACAGAATATATGGGCATCATCTTGAGTAAATCCCCTAACACGCATTAGACCATGTAATGAGCCAGACGGTTCATTACGGTAACAACTACCAAATTCTGCTATTCTTAACGGTAAATCGCGATAAGATTTAATTTTTTGATTAAAAATTTGGACATGACCTGGACAATTCATAGGTTTAATACAGTACTCACGATTTTCTGACGATGTAGTAAATATATTTTCAGCATAATTTGACCAATGCCCAGTTTGTTCCCATAGAATTCGATCTATCATTACTGGACTTTTTACTTCCTGATACTGGTAAATTTTTAGTTTATTACGTATGAAATTTTCTAATTCAAGAAAAATAATCCAACCATCAACATGCCAATATACCATCCCTGGAGCTTCTTCCTGCATATGGTACAGATCTAATTCTTGACCTATTTTACGGTGATCTCTCTGTCGAATATTTGTTAAAGATTGTATATAACATGTAAGTTGTTTTTTATTACTCCATGCAGTACCATAAATACGTTGTAGTTGACGATTATCATTTTTTCCACGCCAATAAGCACCAGAAGTTTTCTGTAATTTAAAATTATGACAAAAACGCATATTAGGTACATGCGGTCCTCTACACATATCTATATATTCTTCATGATAGTAAAGTGTTACTAAAGATGAAGGATTGATATTTTCTTCAAGTATTGCTATTTTATATATCTCCCCACGTAACTTAAATATATTACGGGCTTGCTCCCAACTTACTTGTTTTTTAATTACATCATAATTTTTATTAGCTAATTCATGCATACGCTCTTCTAGTAAATTAATATCATCTTTCTTTAAAGCATATTCTAAATCTATATCATAATAGAATCCATTATCTATCACTGGTCCTATTGCCATTTTTGTTTCTGGCCACAACTGTTTAATAGCATGTCCTAATAAATGAGCACAAGAATGACGAATAATTTCTATACCTGCTTGATCATTATTAGTAATAATAGTAAGAGAAGCATCTTGTGTAATTAAATCCATTGCATCAACTAACCTGTTATTTACACAGCCAGCAATACAATTTTTTGCTAAAGAATGACTGATATCGTTTGCCACATATAGAGAAGAAACTGGATTTAAAAATTTACGCTTTATACCATCTATTAAAGTAATTACAGGCATATTAATTTCCTTAAATTAGCACAATTATTGGCTATTGTATTAATTTTTTTATTAGCTCATTAAATATATAAATATTTATAAAAATAAAATTAATAGTGATTAACTACAAATTATTTTATTTATAAAATATATATAAATATAAAATTTATAATATAATTTATGATATAGTTAAAATATATTTTAGAAAAATTTCTATAAAATCTTTTTATGATATTAAAATAATTAATTTAAATTATCCATAAACATTTATTACTATGCTTTTTTATTAATTTTAATATCGAATAATGTTCAATAAGTTCTTGCTCATTAGCTTTAATTATTTTTAATAATAATTGATCATTAATATTTTTTATGTTGATTTTTTTATTGTTTTGCTCAAAATTAAAATTAATTGACATTTGACCACCTGTCATTCTCAGAAAAATTTCTGCTAAAATTTCCGCATCTAATAGTGCGCCATGTTTAATCCTGTTACTTTTATTTATTAAATAACGATCACATAAAGCATCAAGGCTATTACGTTTTCCAGGAAAAATTTTTCGTGCAAGTAGTAGACTATCAGTAACTTTGCAATAATAATTAAGATTATTCATACCACTTTTTAGTCTTATTAGCTCATTATCTATAAAGCTAATATCAAATTTTGCATTATGAATAATTAATTCGCTACCGGAAATAAATTTAATAAATTTATCTGCTATTTCTGCAAAGGTAGGTTTATCTTGTAAAAAGATATTACTAATCCCGTGAATAGCAAAAGCTTCTTTATCTATTAATCTTTCTGGGTTTAGATAAACATGAAAATAATTACCAGTAATACGTCTATTAATAATTTCTACGGCACCAATTTCAATAATTCTGTGTCCTTCATCAGGTTTTCCTAGCTTATTCATTCCAGTAGTTTCAGTATCTAAAACAACTTGTCGTTTAATTTTAGTTTCCATAATACTTATTTATGTTTATGTAAAAATTTTGTTATTATTTTAAAAAAATATTTTATCAGAAATTCAATGCATAATAAGGTAGAGATTTTTACCGATGGTTCATGTCTTAGTAATCCTGGTCCTGGTGGATATGGCGTGATATTACGTTATAAAAATTATGAAAAAGAATGCAGCGCTGGTTTCAGGTTAACAACTAATAATCGTATGGAACTAATGGCAATAATTGTAGCATTAGAGTTATTAAGATACCCTTGTGAGGTATTAATCTACCTAGATAGTCAGTATGTTCATCAAGGTATGATGCAATGGATATATAATTGGAAAAAAGATAATTGGAAGAATACTAAAAAAAATATAAAAAATTGTGATTTATGGCAAAGATTTGATATAGCAAGTCAATCACATATAATAAATTCTTTTTGGTTAAAAAGTCATACTGGTCATCCAGAAAATGAACGTTGTGATTACATGGCTCGTGCAGCAGCAAAAAAACCATATTTAGAAGATGTTGGGTATAAAACTACTATAATAACAACTATAAGATGAATCTGATTCGTATTGTAGCACTACAGAATAATTACATTTGGATTTTATATAATTCTAATAGAGAATGTATAGTTATTGATCCTAGTGAAGCAGCACCTGTTTTGCAGGTATTAAAAAAATATCAATTTAAGCTAACTAATATTTTATTAACTCATCATCATCATGATCATGTTAATGGGGTACCTATACTATTAAAAAATTTTTTTGTACCAGTTTATGGCCCGTATGAAACTGTAGGAAAAGGAACAAATATAATTGTCACTGAAGGTGATAGTATCATTCTACTAGAAAAAAAATTTAATGTTTTTTATTTTCCTGGACATACTTTAGGACATATTGGATTTTATAGTGATCCATGGTTATTTTGTGGGGATACAGTCTTTTCGGCTGGTTGTGGTCGTATTTTTGAGGGTACTCCTAAACAAATGTATGACTCTTTTCAAAAAATTAATAAATTGCCTTTACATACTATAATATGTTGTGCACATGAATATACTTTAGTTAATATAGCTTTTGCTAACTATTTATTACCTAAAGATAAAGCAATTAGTAGTTATCAATCTCATGTAAAACAGTTGCTAGCAAAAAATAAAAATTTATCACCTACAACATTAGGTTTAGAACGTATTATTAATATTTTTTTCCGTTGTCATGATTGTTATGTACAAAATGTAATTAAATTTTACCCATTATTAGGCGAAGAATGGCGTGTTTTTGCTATTTTACGTAAAAAAAGAGATCAGTTTCCAACAAAAACTTAAGTGTTTAATATGAATTATAAAATTAGCTATTTATTTTTGGAATGCTACTAAAAGGGGATTATGATCTGAAGCTTTAGTAACTAATACAGATGCTTCATTAACTTTAATGTTTCGATAAAAAATAAAATCTAAAGGTCTACCAAATACTTTTGTTCGTTGATCATTAATAAAATTTACTTCTTGTAACCTCATGGTTTCAGCAAATTTATATAATGCTAGCATTCTTTTTCTACTCCACGCATTAAAATCTCCTGCCATAATTACTGGTCCAGTATGCTTAATTATATGTTCACCAATAGGTCCTAGTTGTTTACTATATACATTAATACCTACACAAAAGTTTACTGCATGAATATTAATTACCATTATGGATTGCTTATCATATATAGGATATATAGTTATTAATGCTGATTTATCGATACGTAATAATGGTTCACGTTCACGTAAAGGATAACAATACACTGGATATGCAGTAGATAATGTCATAACCCCGGAAGAATATTGTGGAAATATAATAGCAGGTACTTTATCTGCAGATAAATAGTTTGAAGTAGCAAACTTCATTAGTTCAGGAGTAGTTTGTGCTTCCTGTAATAATACTAGTTGTGTTTTATTTTTAAATTTATGTAGTATAGATAACCAATTAGCTCTTTGTTGTTTAAAAATATTCCATACCATTACTCTTAAAATATGTGATCCTAGTAAAGGTACTTCTAGTTTACTTAATGTTTGTTGATTATCATAAAGAATAGGTGGTACATTATGCATATGTTGGTTTTTTCACAGTGAATGCTTATGTGTTCGATAAACTATATTTCATTTAATTAATTTAATTATAATTAAATGGTTTTTATGTGTAAGTTCAATTTAATTATTTTTTATATTTTTTTTGTAAGTTATTAACTTTATATAAATAACTTCTTGATTCTAAAGAAGGATGATTTGTGCACAGTATCTTGTATACATCATCTGGTTGTAAAGTATTAATTATCTTTAATGCTTTATTGGGATCTGGTGAAAATACTTTAAGTAATGTGCTAACACCGCTATTATAAGCCACAATAACTGCATAGCGTCTCGATATTGAATTTACTATTCCATTTAAATAGTTATTTTGTAGTATAGCTAAATAAGCGGTCCCAATATCAATATTATTTTCTGGATTTAATAAATAGCTACGGCTTGGTTGGCCAAGTTTGTTTTTCATTTTAAATACTTCACGACCAGCACTATTTTGCTTAATTTGCATCAGGCCTAAAGCGTTGGTATTGCTGACAGCATAAGGATTAAAACTTGATTCTATTTGTATAATGGATAAAATTAATGATTGATTGATCCCATATTTATGAGAAATTTTATTAACTATTTTTAAATATTTTTTTGATCTATGATCTATATGGTTAGGGACTAGATTAATATTTATAAACCAAATATTATGTGGACCCGAAGTCCTACTTTTTAGATGAGTTTGTAATAAAAAATCAGCAAATTTAGCTGCATGCAAATTCAAACGAATTGGTTGATGATAATTATCTAATACTTGACCATAAAAAAATGGTTGTGTTTTTAACAAATTGTTATTTGTGTAATGATTATACATTAATAATATATTTATAATACTTTTACGTAAGTAATTTATATACTTATTTCTATCAATAGATTCTATTTTAATCATTCCATTATCAACATTAATATAAATTCTGGTATAAAAATTATTTATATATTTTACATAATCTTTAGGTCCTGACATCAGTACTTCATTTCTACCCCATAATTTTTCTAAATGATTTGATAATTGCCCCATTAAAATATAAAAACCTTTAGTATTTTTTATACTAATCTCATGATTAATATACTGTTTTTTATAATAACAAGATATTAATAAAGGTATTAACCATAATAAATGGACAGTATTGTTCATATTTTTACAAAATTAATAGCTTAATAGTAAGTATTAAATTGTGATTAATAACATTTATTCTTTAAACAAAAAATTAATCATTTCTTTCTCTAAATATTTACGATCAAATAAATTCATCATATCAAGTTGTTGTTCATTTATTAGCATCGTTTGTTGAATTTGCCATTTCTCCCAGGCTTCTTTAGAGATAGTATCAAAAATACGTTTACCTATTTTCCCTGGATATAATTGAAAATCTTGTCCCTCTGATTTTTTTTTAAGATAAGTACAATAAATAATTTTTTTCATAAACATCTATTTTTGATTGATTTTGTTAAAAATGACTGATATTTAATAATATCTGCTTCACAGCCATAAAAATATAAATTTATATAAATAATTCTAATAATGAATTAAGAAATAATTTACCATGCTCTGTGATTGTCCAAGTAGTATCACTTTCATAAATATATCCATAGGATAATGCCTGATCTAAAGCAAAACGTATTGTGCTCTCATTTAAACTAGTTAATTTTGTAAATTCTTGACGTGGGATTGTTTCTAACAAACGAAAACGATTCATAAAATATTCAAATGGTAAATCTATTTGTGATACTTGATAATATTTTTCTACATATTTACCATCCATATAAACAAGTGGATGTTTTTTTTTTACAATACGTAGTACTGTTCCATCTACTTGAGTAAGCTTACTATGAGCGCCACAACCAATACCTAAGTAATCACCAAAACGCCAATAATTTATATTATGAAGGCACTGATAACCAGGTTTTGCATAATTAGAAATTTCATATTGTTGGTAACCTGATGTAATTAGTAATTCATGACCTTGGTTATAAATATCCCAAAGTATCTCTTCGTTTGGTAATTGGGGTGGATTATAACCAAAGATAGTTTTAGGTTCTATTACTAACTGATACCATGAAATATGCTGTGGTACTAAGGCTATTGCATTACGTAAATCATTTAATGATTGATTAATTGTTTGGTTTGGTAAACCATACATTAAATCAAGATTTAAGCTATTAAAGCCAATATTAGATACTAATAATGCAGTATTTGTTGCTTCGGTAGGTTGATGAATACGACCAAGTTTAATTAATTGTTTTGTGTTAAAAGTTTGTACTCCAAGAGAAATTCTTGTTATGCCAATATTCTTGTAACTAATTAGATGTTCTTCTGTAACTGTACCAGGATTGACTTCTATAGTAATCTCTAAGTTTGATAATAGCAGTAAATGTTTACTAATTCCAAATAGCAATTTTTCTAGGGCATTAATGCTAAGTAAACTTGGAGTACCTCCTCCAATAAAAATTGTTGCTATATTACGACCATAAGAAAAATGTAAATTTTGCTCAAGATCTAATAGTAGATGATCTATATACTTTTGTTCCTGGATATTACTTTTGTATAAGTAGTTATTAAAGTCGCAATAAAAACATTTTTTTATGCACCAAGGAATATGAATATATAAACTTAATTTAGGTAAATGTTTTATTTATGAAAACCTTTTTATAATGATTTTAATATTCATTAAATTGTTTCAACCAACTTTCTAGTATAATTACTGCTGATTTAGAATCAATTTTTGATTTTTTTAAAGCACGATAACCACCATTAGCAAATAGTTCATAACGTGCTTCTACGGTACTAAGACGTTCATCATGTAACACTACTTTAATATCAAAAATATCTTGTAGTAAATTAGCAAATTTGCGTGCTTTATTCGTAAGCGGTTGCTCACTATTATCCATATTTAAAGGTAAGCCAACAATAATAATATCTGGTTGCCAATTATTTATAATTTTTTTTATTTGTAACCAGTTAGGAACACCATCATTGGCTTTAAATGCAGTTAGTGGTTGTGCAGTACATGTTATACGCTGACCAATAGCTATACCAATACTTTTAGTACCAAAATCGAATGCTATAATACTACCACTTGTTGCCATCAGGCATTACCTAAATTTGTTACGATATTGTTTTATTAATATTTTTAGCTGCTTTCTCATTTTTGAGATTTTTTTATTATAGTTTTTTGTTAAATACTAAGAAATAATACTAGCACTAAAGCACTTAAATTATCATTTAAACTGCGTAAATACTATATTGTATATAGTATGCTGTTAATTAATAATCACTTATATTACTAATTAATTTTTAGATGTTTTTCAATAGCATCCATGAACATACCAGTTATAGATATTGGAAAAGCAGCTTCTATTTCCCATACACAAGTAGGACTAGTTATATTTATCTCAGTTAATTTATCACCAATAATATCTATTCCTACAAATAATAGACCTTTGTTTTTTAGTGTTTTACTTAAAAAGTATGCAATTTCCCAGTCAATTTTAGATAATTTTCGTGCTTCTCCATATCCACCAGCTGCTAAATTACCCCGTGTTTCTCCATTTTTTGGAATTCTTGCTAAACAATATGGTACTGGTTCACCATCAATAATAAAAACACGTTTATCTCCATCTTTTATAGCTGAAAGGTACTGTTGTGCCATACAAAAGCATGTATTTTTACTAGTTAAATTTTCAATAATAACTGATATGTTTGGATCATCTTTTTTAATTCTAAAAATAGATTGTCCT
Organism: Candidatus Palibaumannia cicadellinicola; assembly: GCF_001269425.1. Lineage (GTDB taxonomy): Bacteria > Pseudomonadota > Gammaproteobacteria > Enterobacterales > Enterobacteriaceae > Baumannia > Baumannia cicadellinicola_A. The sequence goes on from NZ_CP011787.1 coordinate 439,534, forward strand.
CCCATACTATTTAGTGGTTTAAGAATAATATCATTATGCTTTTTTAAAAATTTACGAATATGTTCCTCACACTGACTAACTAGTGTATCAGGACTATAAATTTTGAAAAAAGAAGGAAATATTTTTTCATTGTAATCACGTAGGCTTTGTGGTTTATTTATAATTAATGTTCCTTTTTCTTCTGCAAGTTCAAGAATATAAGTAGCATAAATAAATTCTTCATCTATTGGTGGATTTTTTCTCATTAAAATAATATCTAAATCATGTAGAAAAATATCTTTATCACCATTAAAGCAATACCAATTATTATTATTTTTATTTACTGATAATAAACGACAAAAAGCTCGTGCTTGACCATCACTTATATAAAGATTATTAATTTCCATATAATATATTTCATAGCCACGAAATTGAGCCTCTAGTAATAATGCAAAGCTAGTATCTTTTTTTATATTTATAGACGTAATATCATCCATCACAACGCCTAATTTAATCATAATACTTTCCTACACTAAAGTAATAAATACTAACTACAGTAGTTTATACAATTTCTACTGTAGTTATTTTTATATTTGTTTTTAATAACAAATGTTTTAACTTTTGTTAAAACGTACCGCTGCTTCATCCCAATTGACTACATGCCAAAACGCTTTAATATAATCAGAACGTCTATTTTGATATTTTAAATAATAAGCATGTTCCCATAAATCAAGACCTAATATTGGAACACCTTGATTACCCATTAATGGATTATCTTGATTTGCGGTAGATAATATAAATAATTTATTGTCTTTTTTAACTAGCCAGACCCAACCAGAACCAAAACAAGCAAGAGCTATTTTTTCGAAATTAGTTTTAAAATTATCTATATCACCAAAATTCATTTGAATAGCAATTTTTAGTGTTCCGTCAAGAAAAGTTTCTTTTTTTAATCCGTTCCAGAAAAAAGAATGATTTGCATGACCACCAGCATTATTTCTGATTGCTGTTTTGTGTTCTACTGGTACTAACTCCAATTTTTGAATGAGTTCTTCAACTGATAAGTTAATTAATTGAGGAATATTTTTTAGAATATTATTAATATTATTAATATAAGTTTGATGGTGTTTAGTATAATGTATTTTCATGGTTTCTTTATCAAAGAAAGGCTCTAAAGCATCAAAATAATATGGTAAAGGAGGTAATTTAAACATCATTAAAGTACTCCATATAGTATGACGTTAATTATAAATAATTTGACTACTAATAATAAGAATTTTCACTATGATTATGGTCAGTTACATCACGTACTCCTTTGAGTTCAGGAAATATGTTTATTAGTTGTTTTTCTATGTATTGTTTTAAAGTAGCACCTACCATAGAACAACCATTACATCCACCAGAAAATTCTAAAATAACAAACATATCTTCAGTAAGATCTAAAAAAATTACTTTGCCACCATGATTAGCTAACTGAGGATTAATTTTATATGATATTATGTACTGTATGCGCTCTATTAGAGGAGTAGAACTATCTAATAGTTGGTTTACATTAGGTGCTTTTAGTGTTAATTGGGTCCCAAATTTATCAGTTATGAAGTCAATCATTGCATCTTTTAAATAAAAAGCACTGCATTCATCAACATAAGCAAAAAATTTATTAAATGTTAATTTAATATCACTATCTTCTATAGTAGAAGGTGGACAAAATGAAATACCGCATTCTGCATTTGGTGTCCCTGGATTGGTGACAAATATGCGAATTTGAGTACCTAAATCTTGTTTAGTTAGTAAGTTAACAAAATGTTGTTGCGCAGCATCAGTAATAGAAATCATTATATTTATGAGCTTTATTTATTAATTTATCTTTTATCATATACCTATTACTCAAGCAAGTAAGAAAAAATTAATAATTAATGTTTATAAAAAGTAACAAAAATAGATACATTTATTATTGTTAGTTCATGATCACTAAAATAGTTATACTTGACTTATTAGTTATAAATATGATATCTATATATATAGATTTATAGTTTTTTACTATCTTCTAAAAAATTAGAGGCTTGTAGCTCAGTTGGTTAGAGCGCACCCCTGATAAGGGTGAGGTCAGTGGTTCAAATCCACTCAGGCCTACCAACTAACTATAATAAATATGGGGCTATAGCTCAGCTGGAAGAGCGCCTGCTTTGCACGCAGGAGGTCAGCGGTTCAATCCCGCTTAGCTCCACATGATGTGATACTTTATTAAATAATAATTATGATTATCTTAATCAATCATTTTCTAATAGGAAATGAATAATGAATGCTGTGATCCAACTTAAATTACTTAATAAAGTAGAGGAATTGTGTAAACAACGTAATGTACGTATTACACCACAAAGATTAGAAGTATTAAGGTTAATTATTGCACAAAAAACAAACGCTATTAGTGCATATGATTTACTTAAATTATTACGTAAATCAGAGCCACAGGCAAAACCACCTACTATTTACCGCGTCCTAGATTTTTTAATAGAGCAAGGATTGGTTCATAAAGTAGAATCTACTAATAGTTTTATGTTATGTAAATATTTTTATGATCCATCACATACTTATGCTGTTTTTATTTGTGATAAATGTGGTCAAGTCACAGAAAAATCAGCTGATAATATAAAAAATATATTACAAAATATGGCTAAACAAGCTTGTTTTGCCATGTCTCATAATGTAGTAGAAGCTCATGGTTTTTGTCCACAATGTAATTAATGTTGAACATGCTATGTTATGTAAGTTACATTACACTATTTTAGTTACAGGTCCTGCTTATGGGAACCAAAAATCCAGTAGTGCATTACAGTTTACACAAGCACTATTAAACTATGGTCATTATATTAATGCCATTTTTTTTTACCAAGACGGCGTGTATAATGCTAATAGTTTTACTATTTATCCTAGCAATGAAATTAATTTAGTTCAAGCTTGGCAAAAATTAGCTATAGAACATCAATTATCATTACACGTATGTATATCAGCAGCACTACGTCGTGGTATTACTAATGCTGAACAAGCATTACAGTTAAATTTATCTGGACATAACTTGCCACCGGCTTTTAATTTAAGCAGTCTTATTACTTTGGGAGAAAGTATACTTACATGTGATAGATTTATTCAATTTTAGCTTTTTTATTTAATATTATGAAAAAAAGTATAGCGTTTTTATTTACTAATGGACCACATAATGAAGCAGCTGGACGTGAAGGATTAGATGCTTTATTAGCTATCTCAGCTATTTGTGAAAATATAGGGGTATTTTTTGTTTCTGATGGCATATTCTTGTTATTACCTGATCAAAAACCAGAGCAAATTATGGCTAAAAATTTCATTAATGCATTTGGAATTATACCGTTATATAACATAACAAGTTTATATTTATGTGCAGATTCAGCAATAGAACGTGGTTTTAATGTACATACTAGTTGGTTATTGAATATTAATTTCATACCAGCAAATTTTTTAAACAAAACTATATCTTTATACAATCATATAATAAAATTTTAATCATGCTGGTAACTATTAGTCACTCTCCTTATTTATGTGATTTAGCAGCATTAATACGTAGTAGCGTAACACCAAAAGATGTAATAGTGTTATGGGCAGATGGTGTTATTGCTGGATTAAATAATTCACAAGCACTTTATATGATGTTACAAGCTACTCCTTTGGTTATTTATGCATTAAATAATGATATTATTGCACGCGGATTATCTGCTTATATTTCTAATAAAATTGTTAAAATTAGTTATACTGAATTAGTAATAATAACAGAAAAATATCCACAACAGATAGCCTGGTAAAGTTATGCTTTGATATTGACACTATTTATATATAAATATTATAATTTATATTTATTTAAGTTGATTTATGTCTAGGAATGACAATCAATGGCAACAATTAACCAATTAGTACGCAATCCACGTACTATTAAAGTTGCAAAAAGCAACGTTCCAGCTCTAGAAAACTGTCCACAAAAACGTGGTGTATGTACTAGAGTGTATACAACTACTCCAAAAAAACCTAATTCTGCTCTACGTAAAGTATGTCGTGTTCGTTTAACTAATGGTTTTGAAGTTACCTCTTATATAGGAGGTGAAGGTCATAACTTACAAGAACATTCTGTAATATTAATTCGTGGTGGTCGTGTCAAAGATCTCCCAGGTGTTCGTTATCATACTATTCGTGGTGCTATTGATTGCTCTGGTGTAAAAGATCGTAAACAAGGACGCTCTAAGTACGGCGTAAAAAAACAAAAAACTTAACAAATTAATTAATGTTAATCATCTTAGTTTTTTGAAAGATTCTTAATGTTAATGAATGGAGTAGATAAATGCCACGTCGTCGTATTATTAGTAAACGTAAAATATTACCAGATCCAAAGTTAGGATCTGAACTTGTAGCAAAATTTATTAATATATTAATGGTTAATGGTAAAAAATCTATTGCTGAATCCATAGTGTATACTGCGCTTGAAACGGTAGCTAAACGTTCTGGTAAGAGTTACTTAGAATCGTTTGAAGTAGCATTAGATAATGTACGTCCTACCATTGAAGTAAAATCTCGTCGTGTTGGTGGTTCTACTTATCAAATACCTGTAGAAATACGTTCAGTACGGCGTGATGCATTAGCAATGCGTTGGCTAGTAGAAGCTGCTCGAAAACGCGGTGATAAATCTATGGCTATACGTTTAGCAAATGAACTTTGTGATGCAGCAGAACATAAAGGTGCTGCGGTAAAAAAACGAGAAGAAATTCATCGTATGGCCGAAGCTAATAAAGCTTTTGCACATTATCGATGGTAATGTTTTTTTAGATTAATCTAAGCGTGCAAGTCGTCATCGAGGATTCAAATGGCTCGAATAACACCTATTACACGTTACCGTAATATTGGTATCAGTGCACACATTGATGCAGGTAAAACTACTACCACTGAACGTATTTTATTTTATACTGGTGTCAATCATAAGATTGGGGAAGTTCATCATGGTGCAGCAACTATGGATTGGATGGCACAAGAACAAGAACGTGGTATTACAATTACTTCAGCGGCAACTACATGTTTTTGGTCTGGCATGGCTAATCAGTTTGATGCTCACCGTATTAATATTATTGATACGCCAGGACACGTTGATTTTACCATAGAAGTAGAACGTTCTATGCGTGTTCTTGATGGTGTCGTAATGATTTATTGTGCTGTTGGTGGAGTACAACCACAGTCAGAAACAGTATGGCGTCAAGCAAACAAATACAATGTTCCTCGTATTGCCTTTATTAATAAAATGGATAGAATTGGTGCTAATTATTTAGGTGTAATTGAACAAATGAAAACTCGTCTTTCTGCTAACCCAGTTCCTATTCAATTAGCAATAGGAGCAGAAGATAAATTCACTGGAATAGTTGATTTAGTAAAAATGAAAGCTATTAATTGGAGTGAACTAGATCAAGGAATGAGTTTTTCATATGAAGAAATTCCTGATGATATGCAAAATTTAGCTAACCAATTGCATCAAAATTTAATTGAAGCAGCTGTAGAAATATCAGAAGAACTTATGGACAAATATTTAAATGGTGATTCTCTTTCTGAGAAAGAGATTAAAGATAGCCTACGTCAGCGTGTAATTAATAATGAGATAATATTAGTAACTTGTGGTTCCGCCTTTAAAAATAAAGGTGTACAGGCTATGTTAGATGCTGTCATTGACTATTTACCAGCTCCTACTGATGTTTCATCTATTAATCGTGTTTTTAAGGTAGAAACTGAAAATGTAAATATTGCAGGATACCTTAATGATAATAATAAATACAACGATCAACAACCATTTTCAGCACTAGCATTTAAAATATCTACCGACCCATTCGTTGGTAACTTAACTTTTTTCCGCGTATACTCAGGTATGGTAAGTTCAGGAGATATAGTACTTAACTCCGTGAAAGAAAAACGTGAAAGGTTTGGCCGTATTGTGCAAATGCATGCTAATAAACGTGAAGAAATCAAAGAAGTACGTGCTGGAGATATAGCTGCTGCAATAGGTCTAAAAGATGTTACTACTGGTGATACTTTATGTGATCCTTCGGTACCTATAATTTTGGAGAAAATGGAGTTTCCAGAACCTGTAATTTCAGTAGCAATTGAACCTAAAACTAAAGCTGATCAAGAAAAAATGGTTTTTGCTTTAGGTCGTCTAGCACAGGAAGATCCTTCTTTTCACGTATGGACAGATGAAGAGTCTGGAGAAACACTAATAGCTGGAATGGGTGAACTTCATCTAGAAATTTTGATTGATCGTATGCATCGTGAATTTAATGTATCAGCTAATGTTGGCAAACCACAAGTAGCTTACCGTGAGACTATTCGTGTTCCTGTTGAGCAGGAAGGAAAATTTATTCGTCAAACTGGTGGCAGAGGTCAATTTGGTCATGTATGGCTACGTATAGAACCAATAGAACCAGGTATAAAAAAAGTATATGAATTTGTAAATAAAATTGTGGGTGGAGTTATTCCAAAAGAATACATTCCTGCAATTGATAAAGGTGTGCAGGAGCAGTTAAAAAGTGGTATTATTGCTGGTTATCCAATAGTTGATGTACGAGTTACTGTTTTTGATGGTTCCTACCATGAAGTTGATTCTTCAGAAATGGCATTTAAACTAGCTGGTGCTATAGCCTTTAAAGAAGGTTTTATGAAGGCGAAACCTGTAATTTTAGAACCCATTATGAAGGTAGAAGTTGAAACACCTGAATACTATATGGGTGATGTAATTGGTGACTTAAATCGTCGTCGTGGTCTAATTAGTGGTATATTAGATACTAATAATATAAAAATTATTCGTGCACAGGTTCCTTTGTCAGAAATGTTTGGTTATGCTACAGATCTACGTTCACAAACTCAGGGACGTGCTTCATATTCTATGGAATTTATGAAATATAATGAAGCACCAAGTCATGTTGCTAAGGTTATTATCGAAGCACATCAAACTAAATAATTTAAGTAATTATACTATAACCATTAGTATAGTATAGTGTAGTGTAAGGAATATAAAAGTGTCTAAAGAAAAGTTTCAACGTATTAAACCCCACATTAACGTAGGTACTATAGGCCATGTTGATCATGGTAAAACAACCTTAACAGCAGCAATAACTTCTGTTTTAGCTAAAGTTTACGGCGGTAATGCGCTTGCTTTTGATCAAATTGATAATGCACCAGAAGAAAAAGCACGTGGAATTACTATTAATTCTTCTCATGTTGAGTATGATACTAAACATCGACATTATGCACACGTAGACTGTCCCGGACATGCTGATTATGTAAAAAATATGATTACTGGTGCAGCCCAAATGGATGGTGCCATTTTAGTAGTTGCTGCTACTGATGGTCCCATGCCTCAAACAAGAGAACATATCTTGCTAGCACGTCAGGTTGGTGTTCCTTATATTATCGTATTCATTAATAAATGTGATATGGTTGATGATGAGGAATTACTAGAATTAGTCGAAATTGAAGTACGAGAATTACTTTCTCAATATGATTTTCCAGGTAATGACACACCAGTCATACGTGGTTCTGCGCTAAAAGCACTAGATAATGATGATATTTGGTCTTCAAAGATAATTGAATTAGCTGATGTATTAGATAGCTATATTCCTGAACCAGAACGTGCTATTAATAAGCCATTTTTATTACCAATTGAAGATGTTTTCTCTATATCAGGTCGTGGTACTGTAGTAACAGGTCGTGTAGAGCGTGGAATTATTAAAGTTGGTGAAGAAATTGAAATTATTGGTATTAAAGATACCATCAAAACTACCTGTACAGGTGTTGAAATGTTTCGTAAGTTGTTAGATGAAGGACGTGCTGGCGAAAATATTGGTGTCTTATTAAGAGGAATAAAACGTGATGATGTAGAACGTGGTCAGGTATTAGCAAAGCCTGGATCAATTAAACCACATACTAAGTTTGCCTCTGAAGTATATATTCTTAACAAAGATGAAGGTGGACGTCACACTCCATTCTTTAAAGGTTATCGTCCTCAGTTCTATTTTAGAACCACTGATGTTACAGGTACTATTGAACTACCAAAAGATATTGAAATGGTTATGCCAGGCGATAATATTAAAATGATTGTTAATTTAATTGCGCCTATTGCCATGGATGAAGGATTAAGATTTGCTATACGTGAAGGTGGGCGTACAGTAGGTGCTGGTGTAGTTGCACAAATAATAGAATAAACAGTATAGTATAGTAATGAATCATACTAAAGAAAAATTAAATAAAGAAAAACAACGTTACAAAGAAATCATTAAGTGGTTTATTGTACTCCTGTTATTTATGATAGCTATCTTTAGTAATTATTTTTTCAGCGTAATACTAAGAACTATATTGCTATTTATAATAACTATTATTGCAGGTGGAGTAATTATGATAACCGAGCCAGGTCGGTTAATTCTTGCCTTCTTGCAAGACTCACGTACTGAAGTACGTAAAGTTATTTGGCCTTCTTATCAAGAAACATTATATACTACTTTAATAGTTATTGTATTGACTTTTATTATTTCTATTGTAATTTGGATAATAGATAGTTTAATAATTAATATATTAACTATGATTACCAAACTGAGGTTTTAGATGTCTGAAGATTCTAAAAAACGTTGGTATGTTATTCAAGCTTTTTCTGGTTTAGAGGGTAGAGTAGCAAAATCATTACGTGAACATATAAAATTACATTCTACCGAAGAAATATTCGGTGAAGTTATAGTCCCCACTGAAGAAGTAGTGGAAATGAGAAATGGACAACGTAGAAAAAGCGAGCGTAAATTTTTTCCTGGTTATGTATTAGTTAATATGGTAATGAATGACAGTAGTTGGCATTTAGTACGTAGTGTACCTCGTGTTATGGGTTTTATAGGGGGAACATCAGATAATCCAGCACCTATTAGTGATAAAGAAGTTAATGTAATAATGAATCGTTTACAGCAAATAGGTGATAAACCACGGCCAAAAACATTATTCGAACCAGGAGAACTAGTTCGTGTAAATGATGGACCATTTGCTGATTTTAATGGTGTTGTAGAAGAAGTAGATTATGAAAAAAGTCGTCTAAAAGTTTCCGTTTCTATCTTTGGTCGTGCTACTCCTGTCGAATTAGATTTTTGCCAGGTTGAAAAAGGTTAACTTAGCTTGTTAATAAACAATTATTAAGATAAGGTAGTTTTAAAATGGCAAAAAAAGTACAAGCTTATGTAAAGCTGCAGGTTCCTGCAGGCATGGCAAACCCCAGTCCTCCTGTAGGACCAGCTTTAGGTCAGAAAGGAGTTAATATTATTGAATTTTGTAAAAATTTTAATGTAAAAACTGAAGGTTTTGAAAAAGGTTTGCCAATTCCTGTTGTTATAACTGTATATTCAGATCGTTCTTTCACTTTTGTTACTAAAACTCCACCAGCTGCTATTTTATTAAAAAAAGCAGTAGGAATAAAATGTGGTGCTAGTAAACCGAAATTAGAAAAAGTTGGTACAATTACTAAATCTCAGATACGCGATATTGCTGAAACTAAAGCGATGGATATGAATGGTAGTAATATAGATGCTATATGTCGTTCTATCATAGGTACAGCTTTGTCTATAGGTCTGGTAGTAGAAGGTTAAAACATGGTTAAAATAACCCAGAGGATGCGTGTAATTCGTAATCAAATTAATGCTAATCAACAATATGATATATATAATGCTATAACCTTATTAAAAAAACTAGCTACTGTGAATTTCATAGAAAGTGTTGACGTAGCAGTAAAACTTGGTATTGATGCACGTAATTCCGCTCAAAATATTCGTGGAGCTACGGTATTACCACATGGTATAGGTCGTATTATTCGTGTAGCGGTCTTTACGCAAGAGATGATAGCTGCAAAAGCAGCTGGTGCTGACTTAGTAGGTATGGATGATTTGGCTATAGAGATTAAAAAAGGTAAGTTAAATTTTGACGTAGTTATTGCTTCTCCTGATGCTATGTACATAGTTAGTGAGTTAGCACAAATATTAGGTCCACGTGGCATGATGCCAAATCCTAAATTAGGTACTGTTACAAATAATATTGCTTCAGCAATAAAAGAAATTAAATCAGGTCAAGTACGTTACCATAACGACAAAAGTGGGATCATTCATACTACTATAGGTAAAATAAATTTTGATGTAAATCAAATAAAAGAAAACTTAGAAGCTTTATTGATCGCTTTAAAAAAAGATAAACCAATACAAACTAAAGGAGTTTTTTTTAAAAAAGTTTGCCTATCTACTACTATGGGACCTGGGTTAGTAATTGATCAAACTAGCTTAGCTATGGTATAATAAAAAATTATTCAAAAGAGTTAAGTTAAGTAAAACTACTAGAATAGTTCAGATAGCAATACCACTTCAGTTTAAAAACTATTTAAATATTTTTGTTTTAATCTAGGAAAAATTTATGGCACTAAATCTTCAAAACAAAAAAACTATTGTTACTGAAGTAAAAAAAGTAGCCAAAATTGCGATATCTGCTGTTGTTGCTGATTACCGTGGTATTACAGTTAATCAACTTACTGAACTACGTAAAAAATGTAGTCAAGTAGATGTTAAGATGCTTGTTGTCCGTAATACGCTTATGCGTCGTATTGTAGAGAATACTCCTTTTGAATGCCTCACAAAAACCTTTATAGGTCCAACACTAATTGCATTTTCTACTAAACATCCTGGTACAGCAGCTCGTTTATTTAAAAGTTTTGCTCAAGAGCATACTAAACTAAATATAAAAGCAGCAGCTTTTGAAGGCGCAGTTATTCCAGCGTTACAAATAGACAAATTGGCTACTATGCCAACTTACGAAGAAGCAATTGCAAAACTGATGTTTACTCTTCAAGAAGCATCTATAGGAAAACTCGCTCGAATTTTTGTTACATTACGCGACCAAAAAAAATTAGCGTAAAATAATACTTTAGGAGCAATTGCTATGTTACTTAATAAAGAACAGATTTTAGACGCTATAGCTAACATGTCTATTGTAGATATTACTGAGCTCATTTCTATGATGGAAAAGAAATTTGGCGTGACCTCTATGGTCAATATAGCTGTAACAGAAAGTCCAACTGAAGTTGTTGAAGAACAAACTGAGTTTAATGTTGTGCTTACAGCTATAGGTAGTAATAAAGTGTCTGTTATTAAAGCCGTCCGGGGTGCTGTTGGACTAGGTTTAAAAGAAGCAAAAGATTTAGTTGAATCAGCACCTACTTCTATAAAAGAAAATATTAGTAAAAATGACGCTGAAGCCCTAAAAAAAGTTCTTGAAGATGCTGGTGCTTCTGTTGAGATTAAATAACTTTACTAGTTTTATAGATATATCTATATATAGCTGGTAGCTTTATAGTTACCAGCTTTTTTGTGCTAATTTTTGCTAAATACTACTAATTAGTATTATTTTATATGTTGTTATCACTTTAACTGATTGTTAAAAATAAAATAATAGTAGGTTAATTAGTCAGCTAGTTGAGGAACCCTATCCTATGGTTTACTCTTATACCGAAAAAAAACGCATTCGTAAGGATTTTGGAAAACGTCAACAGGTGTTAGACGTGCCCTATCTTCTTTCAATACAAATTGAATCATTTAAAAAATTTATTGAGCGTGATCCTAATGGTAAATATGGGCTGGAAGCAGCTTTTAGTTCTGTTTTTCCTATACAAAGTTATGGTGGTAACGCGGAATTACAATATATTAGTTATCGTTTAGGTGATCCTATATTCGACGTCAAAGAGTGTCAGATGAGAGGTATTACTTTTTCTGTACCTTTAAGAGTTAGATTGCGTTTAGTAATAAATGAGCGTGAAACATCAAAAACTTCTTGCAAAGAACAGGAAGTATATATGGGTGAAATTCCGCTGATGACTGATAATGGTACCTTTATTATTAATGGAACTGAACGTGTTATTGTATCGCAGTTACATCGTAGTCCTGGTGTTTTCTTTGATAGCGATAAGGGAAAAATACACTCTTCAGGTAAAGTACTATTTAACGCACGTATTATTCCTTATCGAGGGTCTTGGCTGGATTTTGAATTTGATCAGAAAGATCACTTATTCGTACGCATAGATAGACGTAGAAAATTACCTGCAACAATTATGCTACGTGCATTAAACTTTAATACTCATCAAATTCTTGATACTTTTTTTGAAAAAGTAATGTACGAAATCAATGAATATAAGTGCATCATGGAACTTATTCCTGAGCGTTTACGCGGAGAAACTGCGTCATTTGAAATTAAAGTAAATAATACTATATATGTAGAAAAAGGTCGTCGTATTACGACACGACATATTAATAAGCTAAAACAAGATATGATCAATAGAATTGAAGTACCTATTGATTATCTTTGTGGTAAAGTAATAGCAAAAGATTATTTTGATGTTAAAACAGGTGAAATAATTATTTCTGCTAATACAGTCATATCGCTAGATTTGCTAAATCAACTAATTAAATCTGGATTTAAGGTCATTGAAACTTTATTTACAAATGATTTAGATCATGGTTCTTATATATCTGAAACACTACGTATTGATCAAACTAAAGATCGTATAAGTGCGATAGTAGAAATATATCGTATGATGCGTCCTGGAGAACCACCAACCAGAGAAGCTGCTGAGCACCTGTTTGAAAATCTATTTTTTTCAGTAGATCGTTATGATCTATCTGCAGTTGGTAGAATGAAATTTAATCGTGCTTTATTACGTAAAGAGATAGAAGGTACTGGAATATTGAGTACAAAAGACATAATAGACGTCATGAAGAAACTGATTGATATTCGTAATGGTAAAGGTGAAGTAGATGATATCGACCACCTTGGTAATCGTCGTATTCGTTCTGTTGGTGAAATGGCTGAAAACCAATTTAGATTAGGTCTTGTTCGTGTAGAAAGATCAGTAAAAGAACGTTTGTCTATTAGTGATCTTGATACTATGATGCCACAAGATATTATTAATGCTAAGCCAATTTCAGCTGCAGTAAAAGAATTTTTTAGTTCTAGTCAGTTATCACAATTTATGGATCAAAATAATCCTTTATCTGAGATTACCCATAAGCGCCGTATTTCTGCATTAGGTCCAGGTGGTTTAACTAGAGAACGAGCTGGATTTGAAGTACGTGATGTACATCCAACTCATTATGGTAGAGTTTGCCCTATCGAAACTCCCGAAGGTCCTAATATTGGTTTAATTAACTCACTATCTGTTTACGCACGAACTAACGAATATGGTTTCTTGGAAACTCCATATCGTATTGTAAAAAATGGTATAGTTTCTGAAGAAATTCATTATCTATCAGCTATTGAAGAAGGTAATTTTATTATTGCTCAGGCTAATACTAACCTTAATGAAACAGGTCACTTAATTGAAGATTTAGTTACTTGTCGTCATAAAGGTGAATCTAGCCTATTTAGCCGTGATAAAGTAAATTATATGGACGTTTCTACCCAACAAATAGTTTCTGTAGGTGCTTCATTAATTCCTTTCCTAGAGCATGATGATGCTAACAGAGCATTAATGGGTGCTAATATGCAACGTCAGGCAGTACCTACTTTAAGAACGGATAAACCATTAGTAGGTACTGGTATGGAAAGAATAGTAGCAGTTGACTCAGGTGTAACTGCTGTAGCTAAACGTGGTGGTAAAGTACAATATGTAGATGCATCACGTATTATTATTAATGTTAATTCTAATGAAATGTATCTAGGTGAAGCAGGTATAGATATTTATCATCTTTGTAAATATATTCGTTCTAATCAAAATACCTGTATTAGCCAAAGACCTTGCGTTTATTTAAATGACACTGTAGAACGTGGTGATGTATTAGCTGATGGTCCCTCTACTGATTTAGGAGAGTTAGCATTAGGTCAGAACATGCGTATTGCTTTCATGCCATGGAATGGTTATAACTTTGAAGACTCTATGCTAATATCGGAACGAGTAGTACAAGAGGATCGTTTTACTACTATTCATATTCAGGAACTAACTTGTATATCACGTGATACAAAACTTGGTCCTGAAGAAATTACAGCAGACATACCAAATGTAGGTGAAGCAGCACTCTGCAAACTTGACGAATCAGGTATAGTATATATTGGTGCTGAAGTTACTAGTGGTGATATCCTAGTAGGAAAAGTCACTCCAAAGGGAGAAACCCAACTAACTCCAGAAGAAAAACTGTTGCGTGCTATTTTTGGTGAAAAAGCTTCTGATGTAAAAGATTCTTCATTACGTGTACCAAATGGTTTCTCTGGTACAGTAATAGATGTACAAATATTTACTAGAGAAGGTATAGATAAAGATAAGCGAGCTATTGAAATAGAAGAAATGCAACTGAATCAGGTCAAAAAAGACCTAACAGAAGAACTACATATATTAGAAATAGGTATATTTAAACGTATCAGTGATTTATTAGTAAAAGATGGTATAGATATTGATCTAAATAAAATCTCAAAATTAAGTAGCATAAATTGGCTACAATTTAGTCTAACCACAGAAGATAAATACAAACAGTTAAAAACATTAGTGGCACAATACGATGAATTAAAGGCTAGTTTTGAGCAAAAATTAGAAGATAAGCGTCGTAAAATTACTCAAGGCGATGATTTATCTCCTGGGGTTCTAAAAATAGTTAAGGTCTATTTAGCTGTAAAACGACAGATTCAACCTGGAGATAAAATGGCTGGACGTCATGGTAATAAAGGTGTGATATCAAAGATAAATCCAATTGAAGATATGCCTTATGATGAGCATGGTGTACCAGTTGATATAGTACTAAACCCACTAGGGGTTCCATCGAGAATGAATATCGGTCAGATTTTAGAAACACATTTAGGAATGGCTGCTAAAGGTATTGGTGATAAAATAAATACGATGCTAATTCAACAGCAGAATATAAGTAAAATACGTGATTTCATGCAAAAAGCTTATGATATTGGTGATAATGTCAGACAAAAAGTAGATTTAAATATGCTTTCTGATGAAGAAGTACTGTATCTTGCAGAAAATTTAAAAAATGGTATGCCAATTGCCACACCTGTATTTGACGGGGCAAAAGAGGAAGAAATTAAAGCATTACTGAAATTATGTAATTTACCTACTTCTGGGCAAATTACTTTATTTGACGGTCGTACTGGAGAGAAATTCGAGCGTAAAGTAACTGTAGGCTATATGTATATGCTTAAACTAAATCATCTTGTTGATGATAAGATGCATGCACGTTCCACTGGTTCTTATAGTTTAGTAACTCAGCAACCTCTGGGTGGTAAGGCCCAGTTTGGAGGTCAACGTTTTGGTGAAATGGAAGTATGGGCGCTTGAAGCTTATGGCGCAGCATATACATTACAAGAAATGTTAACAGTTAAGTCAGATGATGTTAATGGTCGTACCAAAATGTATAAAAATATTGTTGATGGTAATAAACATATGGAACCAGGAATGCCAGAATCATTTAACGTTTTACTAAAAGAAATACGTTCTCTAGGAATTAACATAGAGTTAGAAGAAGACTAATGTTTAGTTATGATAACTATAGCATAAATCAATTATTACTTATCATCAATATAACTCTAACAAGAGCTGAAAGCCGTGAAAGATTTACTAAAATTGCTGAAAGCACAAGCTAACACTGAAGAGTTTGATGCTATTAAAATTACCTTAGCTTCACCAGATATGATTCGTTCATGGTCTTTTGGTGAAGTTAAAAAACCTGAAACTATCAATTACCGTACTTTTAAGCCTGAGCGTGATGGTTTATTTTGTGCACGCATTTTTGGACCAGTAAAAGATTACGAGTGTTTGTGCGGTAAATATAAACGTCTAAAACATCGTGGCGTAATATGCGAAAAATGTGGTGTTGAAGTCACTCAAACAAAAGTACGTCGGGAGCGGATGGGACATATAGAGCTAGCTTCTCCTACTGCTCATATCTGGTTTTTAAAATCTTTACCATCAAGGATTGGTTTATTATTAGATATGCCTCTTAGAGACATAGAGCGTGTATTATATTTTGAATCATACGTAGTAATTGAAAGTGGAATGACTACTAATTTAGAGTGCAATCAAATATTAACTGAAGAGCAGTATTTAGATGCATTAGAAGAATTCGGTGATGAATTTGATGCACAAATGGGCGCAGAAGCAATTTTTAATTTATTAAAAAATATAGATCTTGAGCAAGAATGCGAACTATTAAGAGAAGAGCTAGAAGAAATTACATCAGAAACTAAACGTAAAAAAATCACTAAACGTATCAAGTTAATAGAAGCATTTATACAATCAGGTAATAAACCTGAATGGATGATATTAAATGTGTTACCAGTATTACCACCAGATTTGCGTCCTTTAGTACCACTAGATGGTGGACGTTTTGCTACATCAGATCTAAATGATTTATATCGCCGTGTTATTAATCGTAATAATCGTCTTAAGCGATTACTTGATTTATCAGCACCAGATATCATCGTTAGGAACGAAAAACGTATGCTACAAGAAGCAGTAGATGCATTACTAGATAATGGACGACGTGGTCGTGCTATTACTGGTTCTAATAAGCGTCCGCTAAAATCTTTAGCTGATATGATTAAAGGAAAGCAAGGTCGTTTTAGGCAAAATCTACTAGGTAAACGCGTGGACTATTCTGGTCGTTCAGTTATTACTGTAGGACCATACCTACATTTAAATCAATGTGGTTTACCTAAAAAAATGGCACTGGAGTTATTTAAACCTTTTATTTATGGCAAGCTTGAACGTCGTGGTATTGCTACTACTATAAAAGCTGCTAAAAAAATGGTAGAACGTGAAGACTCAGTAGTTTGGGATATGTTGGATGAAGTCATTCGCGAACATCCAGTAATGCTCAATCGTGCACCTACCTTACATCGTCTTGGTATACAAGCATTTGAACCAGTACTTATAGAAGGTAAAGCAATTCAATTACATCCATTAGTTTGTGCAGCATATAACGCAGACTTTGATGGTGATCAAATGGCTGTACATATTCCTTTAACACGTGAAGCACAATTAGAAGCTAGAGCTTTAATGATGTCTACTAATAACATACTATCACCTGCAAATGGAGAACCAATAATCGTACCATCACAAGATGTCGTATTAGGTCTATACTATATGACACGTGAGCGTGTAAATTGCAAAGGTGAAGGAATGATTCTTACTGGACCTAAAGAAGCTGAATGTATTTATCATGCTGGAATTGCGGAGTTACATGCGCGTGTTAAAGTACGTATTACTGAATATCATAAAAATGATAATGACGAGTTAATAGAAAAAAAAATAATTTGTGAAACAACAATAGGACGAGCTATCCTTTGGATGATTGTACCAAAAGGATTACCTTTTACATTAGTAAATCAGGTTCTTGGAAAAAAATCTATTTCTAGAATGTTGAATACTTGTTATCGGGTGCTAGGTCTTCAACCTACAGTAATTTTTGCTGACAAAATTATGTATACTGGTTTTGCTTATGCAGCTCGTTCTGGATCCTCTGTTGGCATTGATGATATTATTATCCCTACGAAAAAAGCTGATATTATAGATGAAGCGGAGACAGAAGTAGCAGAAATTCAAGAACAATTTCAGTCTGGTTTAGTAACAGCTGGTGAACGTTATAACAAAGTAATAGATATATGGGCTGCAGCTAATGAAAGAGTAGCTCAAGCTATGATGGATAATCTGTCTACTGAAAAAGTCACTAATAGTCATGGAGTAGAAGAATTACAGGTATCATTCAACAATATTTTTATGATGTCTGATTCTGGTGCTAGAGGTTCAGCTGCACAAATTAGGCAATTGGCTGGAATGCGTGGTCTTATGGCTAAACCTGATGGTTCAATTATTGAAACACCAATTACTGCTAATTTTCGTGAAGGTCTGAATGTCTTACAATATTTTATTTCTACACACGGAGCACGTAAAGGTCTAGCGGATACCGCACTTAAAACAGCAAATTCTGGTTATCTTACCCGTCGTTTAGTAGATGTCGCGCAAGATCTAGTAGTTACTGAAGATGATTGTAATACTTTATCCGGGATTGATATGACCCCTGTTATTGAAGGCGGTGATGTAAAAGAATCGTTACGCGAACGCGTATTAGGTCGTCTTACAGCAGAAGATGTAATTAAACCAGGTAGTAAAAATATTTTGGTAAAACGTAATACGCTGCTAAATGAGCAATGGTGTAATATTTTAGAAGAAAATTCAGTAGATAATATTAAGGTTCGTTCAGTTGTTACCTGCGATACTAATTTTGGCGTATGTGCATTTTGCTATGGACGTGACTTAGCACGAGGTAATTTAGTTCAAAAAGGTGAAGCTATCGGTGTAATAGCTGCACAATCTATCGGTGAACCTGGTACTCAGCTTACAATGCGGACCTTTCATATTGGTGGAGCAGCCTTCCGTGCTGCTACTGAATCTAGTATTCAAGTAAAAAATAATGGTACAATTCATCTGATAAATGCTAAGTTCGTTATTAATAGTAGTAATAAAATTGTTATTACATCTCGTAATACTGAGCTTAAACTTATCGATATTTTTGGTAGAACTAAAGAAAGCTATAAGGTGCCATATGGTGCAGTAATAGCAAAAAGGAATGGATCAGAAATAATTAGTGGAGAAATAGTGGCTAATTGGGATCCACATACTATCCCTATTATTACTGAAGTAGATGGTTTTATTAGTTTTACTGATATGATTGATGGTCAGACGATTACTCGTCAGACAGATGAACTTACTGGTGTATCATCTATTGTAGTATTAGATTCTTCTGAAAGAACTAGTAGTGGGAAAGATTTACGACCAGCACTAAGAATTGTAGATGAGAATAATAAAGATGTACTAATTCAAGGTACAGATATGTCTGCACAATATTTTCTACCTGGTAATACTATTGTGCAGTTAGAAGATGGAACTAAAATTACTAGTGGTGATACTTTAGCTCGTGTACCACTAGAAACTAGTGGTACTAAAGATATTACCGGTGGTCTACCTCGTGTAGCTGATATATTTGAAGCTAGGAGACCTAAAGAACCAGCAGTATTAGCTGAATTAAGCGGAATTATTTCATTTGGGAAAGATACTAAAGGAAAACGGCGTTTAGTTATCTCGCAGTTAGATGATGGCGGTGATACTTATGAAGAAATGATTCCAAAATGGCGTCAGCTTAATGTATTTGAAGGTGAACGTGTAGAACGTGGTGATATTATTTCTGATGGCCCCGAATCTCCTCATGATATTCTACGTTTAAGAGGTGTACATGCTGTAACACGCTATATTGTTAATGAAGTACAAGATGTTTACAGATTACAAGGTGTTAAAATCAATGATAAGCATATTGAAGTTATTGTTCGTCAAATGTTGCGTAAAGCTACTATTATTAATTCTGGTGGGTCAGATTTTTTAGCCGGTGAACAGATAGAATACTCACGTATTAAAATAACAAATAATAAGCTTAAAATTGAAGGAAAAAAAGAAATCAGCTATGTTCGTGAGATACTCGGTATCACAAAAGCTTCCTTAGCTACAGAGTCATTTATATCCGCCGCTTCTTTTCAGGAAACTACACGAGTATTAACTGAAGCTGCTGTAGCAGGTAAAATTGATGAGCTACGAGGTCTAAAAGAAAATGTTATCGTTGGACGAAAAATTCCAGCTGGAACTGGGTATGCTTATCATAAGGAACGTACTATTCATCGTAATAATAAGCATAGATCAGAAATACAACAACAAAAAATGACTGTCGATGAAGCATCAGCAAATTTAGCTGAACTTTTAAACTCTAGTCAAAATATATAGTAAATAAATAGTTATTTTTATTATTTTATGATATTAAAATCACTAAATACATTTGGGATTAATGTATCAGCACATATGATCGTAACCGCACATAGCGAAGCTGAACTACTTATGCTTTGGAGGAATGCATTAAAAAGCAATCGTCCTGTATTGCTACTAGGCAGTGGTAGTAATGTACTTTTTTTAGACCATTTTAATGGTACTATTATCCTTAATAGAATTAAGGGTCTTATCATTAAAGAAGATAAGCATTCATGGTATTTACATGCAGGCGCTGGTGAAGTATGGCATGATATAGTTACTTATACTATTAATAGAAATATACCAGGATTAGAAAATTTAGCTTTAATTCCAGGTTATATTGGCTCTGCACCAATACAAAATATTGGTGCATATGGTATAGAATTAAAAAATGTATGTGAATACGTAGATATTATTCAGTTAGATAATGGTAATAAATATCGTCTTAGTACCATAGAATGTATGTTTAGCTACAGAGATAGTATTTTTAAGCACTACTATCGTGACAAAGTGGCAATTGTTGCGGTTGGATTAAGGCTTAGTAAAAATTGGCAACCAGTTCTTAGTTACGGTAACCTTATGCTGCTGGATAAGCATAAGGTTACGCCACTTCAAATATTTAATTTAGTATGCGCAATACGTATAAATCAATTACCTGATATAACCAAAACAGGTAACGCTGGTAGTTTTTTTAAAAATCCACTAATTAATACTAAAAAAATAGCACAGTTAGTAACTTGTTATCCTACAATTCCCTATTTTTCACAAAACAATGGAATGGTTAAACTAGTAGCAGGATGGCTGATTGACAAATGTCAGTTAAAAGGTTATAAATTTGGTAATGCTGCCGTATATGAAAAAAAAGCATCAATATTAATTAATATTAATAATAATGCTAGTGGCATAGAAATACTAGCACTAGCTAAGTATATTCGCTATTTTGTAGCAAATAAATTTGCTATTTGGTTAGAACCAGAAGTACGTTTTATTGGCTCAGAAGGAGAAGTTGATGCAATTAAAACATTATTATGAGCATAATAATGCAGAAATTAATTGTTCTATTCAACTTATTAATATCTTGTCTCCTGGAAATATTTATTCGTCTGAACAATTAAGTCAAAAACTAAATATTAGTTTGCAAGACGTAAATAAATACATTGCTATAGTAAGAAATTGGGGGGTAGACTTAATTACTTATTATAATAAGTATTATCTCAAACAACCATTATATTTATTAGATAATAACGTAATTAAATTACTACTTTATTCTGGAAGATTAGAAGTACTAACAGTAATTAATTCTACAAATCAATATTTAATTAATAAAATTAATCATTTAAATATTGGAGATGCTTGTGTTGCTGAATATCAGTTAAATGGGCGTGGTAGATGTGGTAAAAAATGGTTTTCTTCATTTGGAAAAAATATTTATTTATCAATTTATTGGCGTTTAAAAAAACATGAGCCTACTGCCTTAATTGGTTTAAGTTTAATGGTAGGTATTATTGTAGCAGAAATATTACAAACTTTTGGGGTAAGTAATGTCAAATTAAAATGGCCTAATGATATTTATCTCAATAATCGTAAATTAGCAGGTATTTTAGTAGAAATGACTGGAATGTCTAGTAGCGACATTCATGTAGTGATGGGTATTGGTATTAATTTAGCTTTACCTACTAGTATAAGTACTACTTGGATCAGTCTACAAGATATAGGTATTGTTATTATAAGAAATCATATAGTTGCTGCATTAACTAATGCATTACGTAATTCTTTACTAATATTTGAAAAATATGGTTTATCTCCTTTTCTATTACGTTGGCATATTCTAGATTACTTTTATAATCAACCTATACAACTTATAATAGGAAATGTACGTTCAATTACTGGAATTTATCGTGGTATAAATAGTAGTGGTGCTCTTCTGTTAGAAGAGCAAGGAAAAATTAAAGAGTATTTAAGTGGAAATATATCTATATCACTACTAGAAAAATCTAAAGTAATATAAATAACTACCGCACCATACATAAAAATATAATAATAACATAAATAAAATTACCTGGCAGTTTCCTACTCTCACATGAAAACAAGTTCATACTACCATCGGCGCTACGATATTTCACTTCTGAGTTCGGCATGGTATCAGGTGGGGCTACCGCGCATTTACCGCCAGGTAAATATTTTAAATTTAAAAATATTTTAGGTGTTGCAAGGTTAAGTCTCACGGGTCATTAGTATCAGTTAGCTCAACGCCTCACAGCGCTTACACATCTGACCTATCAACGTTATCGTCTTTAACGTCCCTTTAGGAGGTTTTTACCTCAGGGAAGACTCATCTTGAGGCAAGTTTCCCACTTAGATGCTTTCAGCGGTTATCTTTTCCGCACGTAGCTACCGGGCAATGCCATTGGCATGACAACCCGAACACCAGCGGTGCGTCCACTCCGGTCCTCTCGTACTAGGAGCAGCCCCTCTCAATCTTCCAACGCCCATGGCAGATAGGGACCGAACTGTCTCACGACGTTCTAAACCCAGCTCGCGTACCACTTTAAATGGCGAACAGCCATACCCTTGGGACCTACTTCAGCCCCAGGATGTGATGAGCCGACATCGAGGTGCCAAACACCGCCGTCGATATGAACTCTTGGGCGGTATTAGCCTGTTATCCCCGGAGTACCTTTTATCCGTTGAGCGATGGCCCTTCCATTTAGAACCACCGGATCACTAAGACCTGCTTTCGCATCTGCTTGAATCGTCACTCTTGCAGTTAAGCTAGCTTATGCCTTTGCACTAACCTTACGATATCTAACCGTAATTAGCTAACCTTTGTGCTCCTCCGTTACTCTTTGGGAGGAGACCGCCCCAGTCAAACTACCCACCAGACACTGTTCTCAGTCCGGATAACGGACTAGAGTTAGAATATCAAACATTAAAGGGTGGTATTTCAAGGACGGCTTTATGTAGATTTTAGTCTACATTAAAAGCCTCCCACCTATCCTACACATTAAAGCAAAATATTCAGTATCAAGCTATAGTAAAGGTTCACGGGGTCTTTCCGTCTTGCCACGGGTATACCGCATCTTCACGGCAAATTCAATTTCACTGAGTCTCGGGTAGAGACAGTCTGGCCATCATTACGCCATTCGTGCAGGTCGGAACTTACCCGACAAGGAATTTCGCTACCTTAGGACCGTTATAGTTACGGCCGCCGTTTACCGGGGCTTCGATCAAGAGCTATTTACTCTATCAATTAACCTTCCGGCACCGGGCAGGCGTCACACCGTATACGTCCACTTTCGTGTTTGCACAGTGCTGTGTTTTTAATAAACAGTTGCAGCCAGCTGGTATCTGCGACTGACTTCAGCGTTAGGAGTAAATCCTATAACTTACATGTCAGCGTGCCTTCTTCCGAAGTTACGGCACCATTTTGCCTAGTTCCTTTACCCGAGTTCTCTCAAGCGCCTTAGTATTCTCTACATGACTACCTGTGTCGGTTTGAGGTACGATTCTATATAATCTTAAGCTTAGAGGCTTTTCTTGGAAATATAGCATTAATCCCTTTATCATCGAAATGATTTTGTCATCACGCCTTAGTGTTATAGAAAAGTGGATTTGCCTGCTTTTCTCACCTACACGCTTAAACCAGAACAACCGTTCTCTGGCGGACCTAGCTTTTTTCGTCCCCCCTTCGCAATTATATAAAGTACAGGAATATTAACCTGTTTCCCATCGACTACGCCTTTCGGCCTCGCCTTAGGAGTCGACTTACCCTGCTCCGATTACCGTTGAACAGGAACCCTTAGTCTTTCGGCGAGCGGGTTTTTTACCCGCTTTATCGTTACTTATGTCAGCATTCGCACTTCTGATACCTCCAGAAAATTTTACAACTTTCCTTCACAGGCTTACAGAACGCTCCCCTACCCAACAAATTATTTTTATTTAATATAAAAATTATTTTGCTGCCGCAGCTTCGGTGCATAATTTAGCCCCGTTACATTTTCCGCGCAGGCCGACTCGACCAGTGAGCAATTACGCTTTCTTTAAATGATGGCTGCTTCTAAGCCCACATCCTGGTTGTTTATGACTTCCCACATCGTTTTCCACTTAACTATGACTTAGGGACCTTAGCTGGCGGTCTGGGTTGTTTCCCTTTTCACGATGGACGTTAGCACCCATCGTGTGTCTCCCGTGATAACATTCTTTAGTATTCTTAGTTTGCATTGGTTTAGTAATCCAATTTGGACCCCTAGCCGAAACAGTGCTTTACCCCCAAAGATGAATTCACGAGGCGCTACCTAAATAGCTTTCGGGGAGAACCAGCTATCTCCCGGTTTGATTGGCCTTTCACCCCTAGCCACAAGTCATCCGCTAATTTTTCAACATTAGTCGGTTCGATCCTTCAGTTAGTGTTACCTAACCTTCAATCTGCTCATGGCTAGATCACCGGGTTTCGGGTCTATATCCTGCAACTTAACGCCCAGTTAAGACTCGGTTTCCCTTCGGCTCCCCTATTCGGTTAACCTTGCTACAGAATATAAGTCGCTGACCCATTATACAAAAGGTACGCAGTTACATCATAACAATAACTTATCATGCTTCTACTGCTTGTACGTATACGGTTTCAGGTTCTATTTCACTCCCCTTACCGGGGTTCTTTTCACCTTTCCCTTACGGTACTAGTTCACTATCGATCAGTCAGTAGTATTTAGCCTTGGAGGATGGGCCCCCCATCTTCAGACAAGATACCACGTGTCTCGTCCTACTTTTTGAGTTCACAGAATAAATAACTTTAAATACAGGGCTATCACCTTATATTGCTGGACTTTCCAGACCATTTTTCTGATATTTATACTGCTGATAACTCTAGGCTGTTCCCCGTTCGCTCGCCACTACTAAGGGAATCTCAGTTGATTTTTTTTCCTCAGGATACTTAGATGTTTCAGTTCTCCTGGTTTGCTTTATTAAGCTATGAATTTACTTAATAATGATGCATTATAATTGCTTATTGCTGCATCAGGTTTTCCTATTCGGAAATCGTCGGTTGATAATGCTTCCTATCAGCTTACCGACGCTTTTCGCAGATTAGCACGTCCTTCATCGCCTCTGACTGTCTAGGCATCCACCGTATACGCTTATTCACTTAACCTTACAACCCTAAAATATTTTTTAGCTTATTATATTATAAAGTATAGTAGCTAAGATATAAAATTAAGATTTATATTATTTTTTTTTCAATTGTTAAAGAACAATACTATTTTATAGTGTTTCATAAAATAGCTTAACTAATAAAGACAATGTGTGTGAACACAATACAATATTTTCTATATTACAACATTATTACAACATTATTATAACATTTATTTAAGGAGGTGATCCAACCGCAGGTTCCCCTACGGTTACCTTGTTACGACTTCACCCCAGTCATGAATCACAAAGTGGTAAGTGCCCTCCAATTTGGTTAAGCTACTTACTTCTTTTGCAACACACTCCCATGGTGTGACGGGCGGTGTGTACAAGGCCCGGGAACGTATTCACCGTGACATTCTGATTCACGATTACTAGCGATTCCGACTTCATAGAGTCGAGTTGCAGACTCTAATCCGGACTACGACGCACTTTATGAGGTTTGCTAACTCTTGCGAGTTTGCTTCTCTTTGTATGCACCATTGTAGCACGTGTGTAGCCCTACTCGTAAGGGCCATGATGACTTGACGTTATCCTCACCTTCCTCCGGTTTATCACCGGCAGTCTACTTTGAGTTCCCGACTTAATCGTTGGCAACAAAGTATAAGGGTTGCGCTCGTTGCGGGACTTAACCCAACATTTCACAACACGAGCTGACGACAGCCATGCAGCACCTGTCTCAGAGTTCCCGAAGGCACGAAAATATTTCTATTTTCTACTCTGGATGTCAAGAGTAGGTAAGGTTTTTCGCGTTGCATCGAATTAAACCACATGCTCCACCGCTTGTGCGGGCCCCCGTCAATTCATTTGAGTTTTAACCTTGCGGTCGTATTCCCCAGGCGGTCGATTTAATGCGTTAGCTTCGAAGGCTATAGTTCAAGACTACAACCTTCAAATCGACATCGTTTACAGCGTGGACTACCAGGGTATCTAATCCTGTTTGCTCCCCACGCTTTCGTACTTGAGCGTCAGTTTTAGTCCAGGGAGGCGCCTTCGCCACTGGTATTCTTCCAGATCTCTACGCATTTCACCGCTACACCTGGAATTCTCCTCCCCTCTACGATACTCTAGCTAAGAAGTTTCAAATGCCATTCCCAGGTTAAGCCCGGGGATTTCACATCTGACTTAATTAACCGCCTACGTACGCTTTACGCCCAGTAATTCCGATTAACGCTTGCACCCTCCGTATTACCGCGGCTGCTGGCACGGAGTTAGCCGGTGCTTCTTTTGCGGGTAACGTCAATTGAAGGAATTATTAATAACTTCAATTTCTTTCCCGCTGAAAGTGCTTTACAACCCTAAGGCCTTCTTCACACACGCGGTATAGCTGCATCAGGGTTTCCCCCATTGTGCAATATTCCCCACTGCTGCCTCCCGTAGGAGTCTGGACCGTGTCTCAGTTCCAGTGTGGCTGGCCATCCTCTCAGACCAGCTAGAGATCGTAGCCTAGGTGAGCTATTATCTCACCTACTAGCTAATCTCATCTGGGTTCATCTAATGACATGAGGCCTATAATTAGGTCCCTCATTTTGGTCTTACATGACATTATGCGGCATTAGCTACCGTTTCCAGTAGTTATTCCCCTTCATTAGGTAGATCCCCAGACATTACTCACCCGTTCGCCGCTTGCCGACAAAATAGTATTTTACTACTATTTTTCGCTGCCGCTCGACTTGCATGTGTTAAGCTTACCGCCAGCGTTCAATCTGAGCCATGATCAAACTCTTCAATTAAAAATATTTATTGCTAAAATTTTTATAGATATATTTTGTATGTGTTCACACAAATTGTCTATACTAATTAAGTATTATTATTACTGTAATTTTTATTAATTACCACTAAAGAATAAACTTTGCTTGATAAGTCAATAGTTATTTTTATAAATATTTAATTAATTTAAATAAAAAATAGTTTTTATATTAATAAATGTATAATTTTTTATACAATTAAATCTATATTTATATAATTTAGGCATTAATATAGTATTATTATTATTAAATAATAATACAATGAATTATATTTTACTAAATAATATATTTATATTAATTAATTTTAATAATAAAAGTATTATATAAAGTTTTTTAACTTCATTTTTGTATTTGGCAAATCAATAATTGTACCATCATAAATTTTTGCTGATAGGCTAATAGATTCAGATAGTGTAGGATGAGCATGAATAGTTAATGCTATATCTTCTACATCACAACCCATTTCAATAGCTAAACTAATTTCACCAATTAACTCACCTCCATTCATCCCTACTATAGCTCCACCTATTATTTTATTGGTGTTTTTATCAAAAATTAATTTAGTAATACCATCTTTGCAATTAGAAGCATGAGCTCTACCTAAAGCTAACCAAGGAAAAATAGATGCTTCATAGCTAATTTTTTTAGTTTTAGCTTCTTTTTCTGTTATACCAACCCATGCTACTTCTGGTTCAGTATAAATAATAGAAGGAATGACTTTAGGATTAAAATAACTAGTTTGATTCGCAATAACTTCAGCAGCTACATAAGCTTCATAAATTGCTTTATGTGCTAACATTGGTTGACTAACAATATCTCCAATAGCATAAATATTACTAATATTAGTACGCATTTGTTTATCAACTTGTATAAAACCTTTATTATTAATTTGAATACCTATTTTTTGAGCATCTAGTAAAGTACTATTGGGGATACGTCCAATAGCTACTAATAGTATATCGTAACATTTAATTTGTGTTTCATTTTCTTTATTAGTTATAGATACATATATACCATTGTCTTTTGTTTCTATATTTGTTAATTTTGTTGATAACATCAATGTCATTTTTTTACTAATATGTTTCATAAAAACTTTTATAATATCTTTATCAGCATTAGGAATAATTTGATCTGTCATTTCTATAACATCAATGTCTGAACCTAAAGCATGATATATTGTTGCGATTTCTAAACCAATAATCCCTCCTCCTATTACTAACATACGTTTAGGTACTGAAGTTAATGCTAATGCATTCGTTGAATTCCAAATTCTTTTATCTTGATAAGGTATACATGGTAATGTAATAGGACTAGAGCCAGCTGCAATAATTGCATTATCAAAAATTATGTTAGTAAAATAATTATTATTAGTTACTTGTATAGTATTAGTGTTAGTAAATTTACCATAGCCATTAATAACTTTTATATTACGTTCTTTTGCCATCTTACTGATATTAGATGTTAATTCACTTACTATTTTTTCTTTCCAAATACGTATTTGATCTACATTAGAATGTAGATTTCCAAATAATATGTTCTTATCTCTTAGAAGATTTACTTCTGTAATAATTTTAGAAACATGTAATAATGATTTTGATGGAATACATCCTATATTAAGACATACCCCACCAAGATTAGAGTAACGTTCTACTATAATAGTAGATAACCCTAAATCTGCACAACGAAAGGCTGCAGAATAACCACCTGGACCTGAACCAAGAACTACTACTTGAGTTTTTATTGTTTCATTCATTTATTATCTCTTAGGATTATTATTAGTATTAATAGTACTAAATATTTTAGTAATTATTACATAATTAAATTACGTATATCAGTAATCATATGACTTATTAAATTAATAAAACGTACTCCATCGCCTCCATTAATTACTCTATGATCATATGATAATGATATCGGTAACATAAGTACTGGAGTAAACATATTATCATTCCATACAGCTTTTAAATAGGATTTAGATATCCCTAATATAGCTACTTCTGGTGCATTTACTATAGGAGTAAATGTCATACCACCACCAATACTACCTAAATTAGAGATAGTGAAACATCCTCCTTGCATATCAGATGCAGTTAGTGTCCCAGTATTAGCTTTTTTAGCAAACTCAGTAAGTTCATGCGCTAACTCAATAATACCTTTTGTGTTTACATTACGACATACAGGTACTACTACTCCATTTATAGTATCTATTGCAATACCAATATTAATATATTTTTTTATACAAATTGTTTTTTCATCTGAAGATAATGAACTATTAAAATAAGGTAATTCTTGTAATACCTTAGCAACTGCTTTTAGCATAAAAACTAATAATGTAATTTTTATATTTATATTTTTATTTGCTAATTTAGTATTTTGTTGTGTTCTAAATTTTTCTACTTCTGTAATATTGATTTCATCAAACTGAGTAACATGAGGAATATTAGTCCAATTCTTCTGTAGTTTTTCACTTGATATTTTTTGAATTTTGCTTAATTCAACCTCTTCAATATCTCCAAATTTACTATAATTACAATTATTTGATACTGATAAAATAGGTGAAATATTACTCTTTGTACAAATAGAAGAGTGTATAATATTTTTTATGTAATTTTTGATATCATTACGTACAATTCTACCTTTTCTACCTGTACCTTTTATGTTAGCTAAATTAATATCAAATTCATGTGCTATACGACGAATCAATGGAGTAGCATGAATATAGGCATCATTATTTTGTATTACATTATTATTTATATGATCTGTGATATCATCTTCTATATTTATATTAGAAGATGACATTATAGGTTCTAATTTAATTAAATTATCATTGTTAATAGATGTTTCTATATTAGAAGAAAAAATATTTTTTTTATCTGATTCTATTGCTATAGAATCAACATTCATTTTCATAATCATTGAACCAGTACTTACTTTATCACCTATATTAATATAAATTTTTGTTATTTTTCCAGAGTAAGGTGCTGGAATTTCCATTGAAGCTTTATTTCCTTCTACAGTAATTAAAGATTGATTAACTTCAATTGTATCGCCTATATTAACTAGAATTTCAGTTACTTCTACTTCATCTGTACCGATATCAGGCAATTTAATTTCCATAATTATTATTTATTTTACCTCTTATGCCAGCCGTGGATTAATTTTTTCAATATCAATACCAAAAGTATTAATTGCTTTATCTAATATATCAGCTTTAATTTGTCCTATTTTTACTAATTCCCATAATGCAGCTACTACTATATAATTTGTATCTACTTCAAAATAGTTTCGTAAGTTATCGCGGCTATCAGAAAGACCAAAACCATCTGTACCTAATACGCTAAAATTAGAAGTAGGTATAAATTTACGTATTTGTTCTGCAAATAATTTCATATAGTCAGTCGATGCTACAACCGGTGCTGTATTCAGAACAGTTGCAACATATGGTATACGTGGTGATTGTGTAGGATGTAACATATTCCAGCGATCACAATCTTGACCATCACGAGCTAATTCAGTAAAAGAAGTAACACTATAAACATCAGAACTAATTTGATATTCGTTTGATAGTATTTTAGCTGCTTGACGTACTTGACGTAAAATAGCACCAGAGCTTATTAGCTGAATTTTTCCTTTTTTGCCTTCTATAGTTTCTAGTTTATAAATTCCTTTACGAATACCTTCTTCGACTCCTATTGGCATAGCTGGCATATAATAGTTTTCGTTTAGTGTAGTTATATAATAATATATATTTTCTTGTTTTTCTCCATACATACGATTTATTCCGTCATGTATAATAACCGCTACTTCATAGGCATATGCAGGATCATAAGAAATACAATTTGGAATTGTTAATGCTTGAATATGACTATGTCCATCTTCGTGCTGTAACCCCTCTCCGTTCAGAGTAGTACGACCAGAAGTTCCTCCAATTAAAAAACCACGTGCTTGTTGGTCACCAGCGGCCCATAACAGATCACCAATACGCTGAAAACCAAACATAGAATAATAAATATAAAATGGAATCATTGGTAAATCATTAGTACTGTAAGAAGTAGCAGCAGCTAACCAAGAAGATGCAGCCCCTAATTCATTAATTCCTTCTTGTAAAATTTGACCTTTATTGTCTTCACGATAATAAGCTACTTGCTCTCTATCTTGAGGTATATACTTTTGTCCATTTGAGTTATAAATACCAATAGATCTAAATAATCCTTCCATACCAAATGTACGTGCTTCATCTGCAATAATAGGCACTAACCTATCTTTAATAGGTTGTTTAAGTAAAATATTTAATGTACGGACAAAAGCTACAGTAGTAGATATTTCTTTTTTTTGTTCATTGAGTAATGAGCTAAAATGATTTAATTTGGGTAATTGAAGTTGCTTGGTAAAATTTTTTTGTCTACTTGGTAGGTAACCGTATAGTGCCTTACGTTTTTCATGTATATATTTATATTCTTCTGAATTTTTGTTAAATTTAATGTAAGGTAATAATTCTATTTGATCATCCTGAATCATATTTAAATTAAAACGATTACGAAAAGAACGTATTCCTTCTATATTTATTTTTTTTACCTGATGAGCAATATTCATTCCTTCTCCTGTAATACCCATACCATAGCCTTTTATGGTATGGGCTAAAATTACTACAGGCTTACCAATAATATTCTTAGCTTTTTGTAAAGCAGCAAAAATTTTTTTTGGATCGTGACCACCACGATTTAATGACCAAATTTCTTCGTCACTCATATTTTCTACTAATGCAGCAGTTTCATGATATTTACCAAAAAAATATTTACGTACATAAGCTCCATTTTTAGATTTAAATGTTTGGTAATCACCATCTAATGTTTCATTCATTAATTGAATTAATTTATTATAATTTTTTTGACACAACAGTTTATCCCAACGACTACCCCAAATAACCTTTATTACTTCCCAACCTGCACCCTTAAATATGCATTCTAGCTCATTAATTATTTTTCCATTTCCATTTACCGGGCCATCTAAACGTTGTAGATTACAGTTAATTATAAAAATAAGATTATCAAGTTTTTCACGAGTAGCTATATTTAGTGCTCCCTTAGATTCTGGTTCATCCATTTCACCATCGCCTAAAAAAGCATAAACCGTTTGATTACTTGTATCTTTTAATCCACGATTATTAAGATATTTAAGAAATTTTGCTTGATATATAGCACATATTGGTCCTAGTCCCATAGATACTGTAGGAAATTGCCAAAATTCTGGCATTAACTTAGGATGTGGATAAGAAGATAATCCTTTACCGTGTACTTCTTGACGAAAATTATTCATTTGTTCTATTGTAATACGACCTTCTAAAAAGGCTCTTGCATATATTCCAGGAGATATATGTCCTTGAAAATATACTAAATCACCACCATCAGTTTTATTACATGCTCTAAAAAAATGATTAAAACAAACATCATAAATAGTAGCAGATGATTGAAAAGAAGCTATATGACCACCTAAATCTAAATTTTTTTTAGATGCATTTAATACTATCATCATAGTATTCCAACGTATAACCGAACGAATACGTCGTTCTAAATTTAGATTACCTGGATATTCAGGCTCATCTTCTACTGGAATACTATTAATATAATTACTAATAGTCGTATCATTAAATATTTGTATACCGCTGTTATGTGCTTTATGTAATATTTTGTTAATCAAAAATTTTGCACGTATAATCCCTTCTTTACTAATAACTGATTCAATAGCAGATAACCAGTCACGTGTTTCGATAGGATCTACATCATTAGGATCAAAATAGAATTTTTCTAACATGGTGTTTTCCTTAGATTTTTAATTCTATATATTTTAATATTTTACTGTGTAATTTAAATTTTCAAAAAAATATTTTTTTAGTACAACTAAAGTTATTATTTTTAATTTTAAATATAAAATATGGAGTTGTTATGTTTTATAAAATAAATAATACTAATAATCGTAAAAAAGAATTATTTATACGTATTAAAAAATATATTCCATTTATAGTAAATTTTTCTCTAAAAGAAGATTTAGGTGGAGTAATTAATATAGAATCAGATATTACTACTAAATTAATATCTGAAAACAGTAAGTCTAATGCAGTAATTATAACAAGAGATAATGGCATTTTCTGTGGTAAAAATTGGTTTCAAGAAGTATTTAAACAACTAGGGAATAATGTTAGTATTAATTGGCAAGTAGCTGATGGAGATGTAATAGAAGCTAATCAAATATTATGTACACTTTATGGTCCTACACGAATATTACTTATTGGTGAACGTACTGCTCTAAATTTTATTCAAACTATGAGTGGTGTGGCTAGTCAAGTAAAATATTATTCTGATCTATTATATCAGACTAATACTAAACTGTTAGATACAAGAAAAACATTACCTGGATTACGTACAGCATTAAAATATGCGGTGTTATGTGGAGGTGGTAATAACCATAGATTAGATTTAACAGATGCCTTTCTGATAAAGGATAATCATATTATTGCAGCAGGATCTATAACTAATGCAGTAGCACAAGCCAAGATAATTAGTACTTCAATACCAATTGAAGTAGAAGTAAAAAATTTTAAAGAATTAGTAGAAGCATTAGCAGCACAAGTAGATATTATCATGCTAGATAATTTTAGTAATCAAAATATCTCACAAGCTATAGCTATTAATAAGCAACAAGCTGCACTAGAAATTTCTGGTAACATTACGCTAAATAATATCAAAGAATATGCATTAATGGGTATTGATTATATTTCAGTAGGAGCATTAACAAAAAATGTACGTGCGCTAGATTTAACTATGTATTTACAATAAATCATATGTAAAAGGATATAGATTTTTTATGTCTTATGTTGTTGCTCTTACTGGAGGGATTGGTAGTGGAAAAAGCACAATTGCTAATATATTTGCTTCCTTAGGTGCATTTATTATAGACGCAGATATTCTTACTAAACAGATAGTACAACCAAATAGTAAGACTTTAAGTTGTATTATTAGACATTTTGGTAATAGAATACTAAATTCTAATGGAACTTTAAATAGTTCAATATTACGTGAAATTATTTTTAATATACCAAAAGAAAAATTATGGCTTAATCAATTAATTCATCCTTTAATTAAGCAATTAACTAAACAAAAAATTTGTGCTATGTCTCAATATGTTCCATATATAATATGGGTAATACCTCTTTTAATAGAAAATAACTGGCAATCCTATGTAGATAGGATTTTAGTAGTAGATGTAATTACTGAAATACAAATCAGTAGAACAATTAATCGTGATAATATTAATCATAATTTAATTAAAAAAATTTTAGCTGCTCAGACTACACGTCAACATCGTTTATTATATGCTAATGATATTATTGATAATAATAGTTATCTAAAAAATACTATTAATAATATTAATAAATTACATAATTTATATTTAAATCTTGCTGTAAGTAAAAAAAATTACACAATTTAATCTGTAAAAGTAAAAATTAGTTTTTATAAGCTATTATAATATAATAGTGAGTTAATATTAATTTATTACTTTACTTTGTTACTTAAAGTATAAACTGATAATATAGGAATATTAGTATCATTTAATAATGATTGAATTATATTATGCTCTTTAAGCATTTTTAATTCTATTTTACTCAGTGTAATAATTACTTCATATTTTAATGAATCTAACATAGATTGAAACATCTTAAAAGATTCACGCTTATACTCTTGTTTTGGATCTTTTTGTGCATATCCTCGTAAATGAATTCCTTGACGTAAATAGTCCATTGCTGCTAGATGTTCTTGCCATAGTAAGTCTAGTGTTTGTAACATGACGCGTATTTCTAACAGACGTATGATATTGAAACCTATGATTTCTTCTTTAATTCTATATTGCTCTATCATCTGATTTAGTATTGTAGAATATAAATCTAATACATCTAATTTATAGAGCTCAGATTTAGTCAAGGGAATATTTATATTAATACCAAAATCATTTTTTATACGCTGTTGTAAACTTACTAGATCCCACATATCTTCTAAAGATTGTGGTGGAATATAAGTATTAATAATATTTGTTAGTACATCTTTACGAATAATATTAATAGTATCACTAATATCTATTGCTTCTAACAATTCATTACGTTGTGCATAAATTACTTTACGTTGATCATTAATGACATCATCGTATTCTAATAACTGTTTACGAATATCAAAATTACGACTTTCTACTTTACTTTGAGCATTAGCAATTGCTTTTGTTATCCACGGATGTTCTATAGCTTCACCAGACTTCATGCCTAATTTTCGCATAATATTAGATACGTTATTAGAAGCAAAAATACGCATTAGAGTATCTTCCATAGATAAATAGAAACGAGATGATCCAATATCTCCTTGACGACCAGAACGTCCACGTAACTGATTATCAATTCTGCGTGATTCATGACGTTCTGTACCAATAATATGCAGACCTCCAGCAGCTAATACTGCATCATGCTGTTTTTGCCATAATAATTTAAGATTATTTATTTTTTTATTAGATGTTTTTTGTCCGTGAATTGCTGCTTGCCAATTACCACCTAATACAATATCAGTTCCACGTCCAGCCATATTAGTTGATATAGTTACTGCTCCAGGCTTACCAGCTTGTGCGACTATTTCTGCTTCCATAGAATGAAATTTAGCATTTAATACTTTATGTTTAATACCTAATGTTTCTAATTGATGAGATATCATTTCTGATTTTTCAATTGAAATAGTTCCTACTAAAACGGGTTGTCCTCGTTGAATACAATTCTTAATTTCTTTTATAATAGCATTAATTTTATCTTTCTCTGTTAGAAAAATAAGATCTGGAAAATCTTTACGAATCATTGGTTTATTAGTTGGAACTACGATAGTATCTAACTGATAAATTGATCTAAACTCTAAGGCTTCAGTATCTGCAGTACCAGTCATACCTGATAATTTTTCATATAATCTAAAATAATTCTGAAAAGTTATTGATGCTAATGTTTGATTTTCGTTCTGTATAACTACATGCTCTTTAGCTTCTATTGCTTGATGTAAACCATCTGACCATCTACGACCAGGTAAAGTTCGACCAGTATGCTCATCTACAATCATAACTTCACCATGTTTTACTATATAATCAACATTTCGTGAGAATAATACATAGGCACGTAGAGCTGCAGTAATATGATACATTAATATAATATTCTTTGTAGAATACAGTGATTCTTTCTCATCTAATAGACCAAACTGAACTAAAAGTTTTTCCATTAAAACTAGACCACGTTCAGTAAAATATACTTGGCGCTCTTTTTCATCTATAGTATAATGACCTTTACCTTTAAAAGTATCTGAATCTTCTTTATCCTGACAAATAAAGAATGGCATTAATTTATCAATTTTATAATAAATATCAGAGCTATTTTCGGTTGGTCCAGAAATAATTAATGGTGTACGTGCTTCGTCTATAAGAATAGAGTCAACTTCATCTACTAATGCATAGTGCAGTTTTCTTTGTACACGTTCTTTTATACTAAATGCCATATTATCTCTTAAATAGTCAAAACCATACTCATGGTTAGTTCCATAAGTAATATCAGCATTATACGCATTACGTTTAGCAGAAGTAGATATTCCATGTAAGTTAATACCAATACTAAGACCAAGAAATTCGAATAGTGCACTATTATGTTCTGCATCTCTTTTTGCTAAATAATCATTAACAGTAACAATATGTACTCCATTACCACTAAGAGCATTCAAATAAGCAGGTAAAGTAGCCGTTAAAGTTTTTCCTTCACCAGTACGCATCTCGGCAATACAACGTTTGTTTAGTACCATACCACCTAATAGCTGAACATCGAAGTGACGCATACCAATAACTCTCTTACTAGCTTCTCTGACTACAGCAAATGCTTCTGGTAAAATATTATCTATAGATTCATTATTATTAAGTCTATCACGAAATTCTGAAGTTTTATCTGCTAATTCTTCATCTTTTAGTTTTTCTAGCTTAGGTTCCAAATTATTAATAATATCTACAATTTTACTCATATAACGTAGTCTACGATCATTGCTGCTACCGAATATTCTAGTAAAAAATCGTGCTAACATAATAATTTTATTCTCGTTCGTTATAACACTATATATTAGTTATTAGTATTTTATAACTATAGGTAATAAGAAAATTACTATTGTTTTATTTTTTTAAATTATATTTAAATAATGAGTAAAAAATTATTAATTTTTATACATTTTTGTTATAATATTATAATTTATGCATTAATTTAATTAGACTAATATATTTAAATAACAATAATTTTTTATTCAAAATTTTTCATATCTAATTTTTTTTTTAATATATTAAATTTAAAATATATCAATGTTTTAGAAACAATTAAATTAGGTAAATTAATTAAAAATTTTTAAACTAAAATAAAATTATTTATATTGGAGTTTGCTGATGCGTGACAACAGTCCAAAATCTATTAATATTTTATTAAAAACACTGAATAATTCTTATAATTCTTCGTTATCACAAATACAGCAACATGCAGTAAATTTATTTAAACTGAATAGTCAAGTTCTTACTTTACTACCAGTCACTATACGTCCTTGGTGCAGAGTCGCTAATTTTACTAAAAGTAAAATAATATTAGAAACAGCTAATGCTAATTTTATGATAATTTTACAACATCACAGAACATTGTTAATAAAAAATTTACGTAAAAATTTTTTACCTTTATTATCTTCTATGAATATTAAAATTCAGCCATCTCTAGCTATAATAGAACAATTAGATATACATCATAATATAAAACTACAAATTAATAAAAACAAAAATTTAGTTAAGTCACCAACAATTGTTTTAAGTGTTAAAAGTGCAACATTTATTCGTAATGTTGCAGCACATAGTGAAGGTAAATTACGGTTAAGACTAGAGCAGTTAGCTAACATAGCACATAGCATAGACTAAAAAAAAGTAAATGAATGATTGATATATATATAATTATTGCTATGTAATTGATTTACCTTAATCAGCTTGCTTACGTAAAAAAGCTGGGATATCTAAGTAATCTGTTTCTTTAATATTATGTAATTTATTTTCATTTACTACCTTTGCTGTAATTTTATTTTCTTGATATATAGGCATACTATAAGGATTATTGCTATAACGATTATCTATAATCGTTGGATTATTTTTCTCGTTAACAAAATCAGTTATTTCTTGGTTTTTTTCAAGACCTATCCCAGTTGCAACAACTGTAACACGTAGTTCATCATTCATATTTGGATCAAGTGAAGTACCAATCACTACAGTAGCATTATCAGAAGCAAAAGAACGTATTGTATTACCCACTATTTCAAACTCATCTAGTCGTAAATCAAAGCCTGCAGTTATGTTAACTAGTACACCTCTAGCCCCTGATAAATCAATATCTTCTAACAATGGACTAGAAATTGCTATTTCTGCGGCTTCTTCAGCACGATCTTCTCCACAAGCAACACCAGAACCCATCATAGCATATCCCATTTCTGACATTACTGTACGTACGTCGGCGAAATCTACATTCATTAATCCTGGGCGGGTAATTAGTTCAGCAATACCCTGTACCGCGCCTTTTAATATGCTATTAGCAGCACCGAAAGCATCTAATAATGAAATTCCTTTACCTAAAACTTTTAATAATTTATCATTAGGAATAGTAATTAACGAATCTACATGCTTTGATAGTTCAGAAATCCCTTGTTCAGCAAATGCCATACGTTTTTTACCTTCAAAATGAAAAGGCTTAGTTATTACCGCTACTGTTAATATCCCTATATCTTTTGCTACTTCAGCAACTACTGGTGCAGCTCCTGTGCCAGTACCCCCACCCATACCAGCAGCAATAAAAACCATATCTGCGCCTTCTAAAGCGTCACGTAGTACTTCACGATCTTCTACCGCAGCATTTCTGCCTACTTCAGGATTAGCACCAGCACCTAACCCTTTAGTAATATTACTACCAATTTGTATTGTTTGGCCGACTGTTATTTTACGTAATGCTTGAGCATCAGTATTAACTGCAAAAAAATCCACTCCTTCGATGCATTCACGCACCATATGTTCTACAGCATTACCACCACCACCACCTACTCCTATTACTTTTATCACAGCATCATTAGTTAATTCCATGGGTTCAAACATCATTTTTCTCCTAAAAAACTAAAATTCCTTTCTTAGCCAGCAGCTAATTCGCTTCCACCAAGTACTTACTAAAGTATTTTTATTTGTAGTAATATTATTATTACTACTATTCATACGATATTCTTTACCATAATGTAGTAGCCCAACAGCAGTTGCATAATCAGGTTCCTGAGCATAATCCATCAAACCAGTAATATTTAGTGGCTGTCCAATTCTTACCTGAGTATTAAATACTTGTTGTGCACAATATAATAGACCATCAATTTTAGCTGCACCACCAGTTAATACTATACCAGCTGATATATGATGCTTAACTCCTTGCTTGCAAAGTTTTTCTTGCAGTTTACAAATGTCATGTTTAACTAAATGCAGTAATTCTATATAACGAGATTCAATGACCTCAGATAATTTTTTACGCTGTAATTTATGTAAATAATGTCCTCCAATACTAACTTCTAATGTTTCTTCTTTACTTACTATAGTACTATACGCACAACCATAACGCATTTTAATATATTCAGCATCGATAGGTTGTGTAGATAAGGCATATGCAATATCACTTGTTACTGTATTTCCTGCATATGGAATTACCTTAGTATGACGTAAAGCTCCATCTGTATATACTACTATATCCATAGTAGTACCTCCAATATCTACTAAACACACTCCTAATTCACGTTCATGTTCAGTAAGAACAGCATAGCTGGATGCCAGTCCAGAAAAAATTAGTTTATCAACTCTTAGTCCGCAGTTTTTAACTACTTTAATAAGATTCTTAGCCATATCATGATGATAGGTAATTATATGAACTTTAGCTTTAATTCTTACTCCAGATAGACCAACTGGATTTTTAATTCCTTCTTGGAAATCAATATCGTAATCTTGTGGTATAACATGCAAAATTCTTTGTTCGTCACTGACCCGTACTGATTGAGCAGTATGTACTACATTTTCTACATCTTCTTCAGTTACTTCTTCATCTAAAATAGGAACTATTCCAATTTCATTTTGACATGTAATCTGTTTACCAGATAGTGCAAGATAAACAGAAGAAATCTTACAATCCGCCATAAGTTCTGCTTGATCAATAGCGCGATGTACACACTTAACGACAGCTTCTAAATCATTGACACCACATTTGTCCATACCTCTAGATGGACAACTACCTACACCAATGATATTAATAACTATGCCATCAGGTAAAATATCTCCTACTAGGACAGCGATGTTAGTTGTACCAATATCTAATCCTACTACTAGTTTTCTTTCTATTGCTTTGATCATTGTTATTTTACCTATACCCAACCAAATGCTTGATTATATCAATGATTATGAATTGATTTATAATCTATTAAAGCTGGTAACCAGCCTACAGCAAAACCTGATTGATATCTAAAATCTACATAACTAATACGTTTATTAATTGTCAAAGCTTGCTGAATAATGATTGGATACATTTTGATAAAACACTTTAAGCGCTGATGACTATTTGTTCTGCC
Source organism: Candidatus Palibaumannia cicadellinicola (assembly GCF_001269425.1). Lineage (GTDB taxonomy): Bacteria > Pseudomonadota > Gammaproteobacteria > Enterobacterales > Enterobacteriaceae > Baumannia > Baumannia cicadellinicola_A. Next base: position 480,060 of record NZ_CP011787.1, read on the forward strand.
TAATATTAGGTTAATATCATCTTGTAAAGTTAATTGCCAAGAATTACTTTTACTAAAACTAACTTTTTTTAACTTTAATTTAGCAGCAGTAAGCAATGGATTGATACTTAGGTAATAATTAAGTACATGTTTTTCACTATTTTTTGGGCCGAATAGCATTGGTATTGAATTTATATGAAAAATTACACGAAATATATTTCCATCATGATCTAACATAAATAAATTATTCCAGTATGCTACTGGTTCATATTCTACTAAATTAATATTTAATTGATCCGGCCACTGTTTACGAACACTTACTTCTTTAATCCATGGAAGCTGCTTAAGCTTGTTATGAATAATATTTACGTTTTGTTTCATAAAGTTATTTTTTGCTCCTAGTGCCATAATATTATTCAGAATATTCTCTTTATTAGTATAGTGAAGCTTTCCTATAATTACGACCTTGGATAAAGGTAAACAGTGATTATTTAGCCATAATACTACGATAACACAGTTCAACACTATGAAGCTCAGAACAAATAAGAAACATGTTATACCTATTATTTTATTATATATTAAGTAGTAATATTTTATTTTATTTAATTTATTAACTGTATATTTATACATAATCTAATAACTATTTTCTTAGATTTAGTAACTGTCCTGATAATTATCAGGTTGCATATTATGATTAGCTAGTTTTCTTGCTATTTTTCCTACTGAGCCAGCTCCTTGCATTAATACTAAATCATTATCTTGCAAAAATGTTGCAAGTATTTTAGGTAATTTATGTAAATTAATATTTGGTATTAACATAGGTTTAATTTTTCCATTACTACGTATAGTACAACATAGTGATAGACTATCTGCTCCTACTATTGGTCTTTCCCCCGCTGGATACACATCTAGCATAATTAGAACATCAACACTAGACAAAACATTGACAAAATTTGTATATAAATCTCTAGTACGAGTATATCGATGTGGCTGAAAAACCATAACGATACGTTTATTAGGCCATCCGGTACGCGCTGTTTGTATAGTAGCATCTACTTCAGTAGGATGATGACCGTAATCTTCTACTAACATAACTACGCCTTCTTTACCGTTAATATTTTTTAAAAAAAAATGACCAAGTTCATCGAACCTGCGTTCGGTCCCTTTAAATTTTAATAGTGCTTGTGAAATAATATTTTCTTCTATTCCTTCTTCTATTGCTACCGCAATAGCAGCTACTGCATTTAATGCATTATGCCGTCCAGGAGTATTAAGTACTATATTAATAGTAGGTTTATTATTTCTATAAATAGAAAAATTACCGCGTAAACCGTTCTGGTTATAGTTGATAATACGTAAATCTGCATTTTTGCTAAAACCATAAGTAATAATTTTTCTATTTATAGAAAGTAAGATACTCTGGATCGCTGGATCATCTATACACATTACGGCCCAACCATAACATGGTAAATTATGCAAAAATTTAATAAATGTTTGCTTTAAAAGATGAAAATTACTTTGATATCTATCAAGATGATCTGTGTCAATATTAGTAACAATAGCAACAATAGGTTGTAAATATAGGAAAGAAGAGTCACTTTCATCTGCTTCGGCAATTAAATAATTTCCAGAACCTAAATAAGCATATCTACCTACTGATTTTACTAAACCACCATTAATAAAAGTTGGATCTAAGCCAGCTTCTACGTAGATACTAGCTACCATAGCTGTAGTAGTAGTTTTACCATGTGTACCAGCAATAGCAATACCATGCCTTAAACGCATTAATTCAGCTAGCATCTCTGCACGCGTTATAACTGGAATATGCTTTTTTTTAGCTGCTATAATTTCTGGATTATTAGCACTAATAGCGCTAGATACTACAACTATATTAGCTTGATTAATATTTTCTGGACTATGATTAAAAATAATTTTTACCCCTTTTGCTATTAATTCTTGCGTAATAGCATTAGGGGCTAAATCAGAACCGCTAATTTGATAGCCTTGACTAGCAAGCACTTCAGCTAGGCCACCCATACCTACACCGCCAATTCCGATAAAATGAATGTACTTATTTCTTAGTATCTTAGTAAATTTTTTTTTCATTAAATTATTACATTATCATGATATCTCTCAGAGAATAGATACTATATTTAATAGAATTATTTATTAAATTTATTATTTAATAGTAGTAATTAATTGATGTGCAACTTTTTCTGTTGAATCTGTTATAGCTAAACTTCTGGCACTTTGTGCCATTTTAAGTAATTTTTTATGATTCAAACTGCAGATAATATTAATTATATTATCTGCAGTAAATTTAGATTGTTCAATAATTTTAGCAGCTCCTACTTGTTCTAGTAGCCTTGCATTAAAATACTGTTGACGATCTTTATGCATAAATGGAACAAAAATAGCTGGTAGACCAACAATTGCTAATTCACTTACTGTTAATGCTCCAGAACGACATATTACAAGATCTGCCCATGCATAAGCCGTAGCTATATCATCTATAAATTCTACAATTTTATATTGTGTTTCTCTTACAGCAGAATAAGCTTTTTGTACTTCTGCTATTGCTCCCTTACCTACTTGATGCCAAAAAGTACACATATAAAATAGCTTTGCTGCAACATCAGGTAAAATTTTATTAAGTATAATTGCACCCTGACTACCACCAATTACTAATATTCTAATTAGGCCAGTTCGACCCCGCAAACGTAAAGATGGTTCTGGTAATTCAATAATTTCTTTACGTACTGGATTTCCTACTATATGGGCATTAGGTAAAGCACCAGGAAAGGCTTGTAATACTTTATTAGCAATTTTAGCTAACCAGTAATTAGTAAGTCCTACTATCCTATTTTGCTCATGTACTACCAAAGGAATACCACATATCCAAGCAGCTAACCCTCCTGGTCCAGAAATATATCCTCCCATACTAAGAACTACATCTGGCCGCCATTTCTGCATAATTCTTTTTGACTTTAGTAAAGCACTTAAAATATAAAATGGAGCTAGAATTTTTTTTTTTAAAACTTGACCGCGTAATCCATATAGATAAATAAAATGTCCTTTTATTTTATATTTTGATAGTAAATAAGAGTCTATATTATTAGATGTACCTAACCAAAGTATTTCCCAACCTTGTGAAATTAGGTAATTAGCAACAGCTAATCCTGGAAATATATGTCCACCTGTACCACCAGCTATTACTATTAATTTTTTTGAATTTATCATACTTATCTTACTTATCTTATAAAGGCCTGATATTGAGAAATACGTATTTCAAAATCTATTCTAATCAATATCATTATTGCTGTTAACATTACTAAAAAACTGGATCCACCATAACTAATTAGTGGTAATGTTAGTCCTTTAATAGGTAAAATACCAGAAACTGAACTTAAATTAAATAAAGCTTGAAAACTAAACAACATACCAATAGCATAAGCTAAAAAACCAGAAAAAATTTTATTAATTAACAGTGCTTTCCGTCCGATAAACATAGCGCGGAATGATAGAAAAAATAACATAAATAAAGTAAATAAAACACCAATAAAACCTAACTCTTCGCCAATAATAGCAAAAATAAAATCTGTATGAGCTTCAGGTAAATATTCTAGCTTATGTACTGAATTACCTAAGCCCTGACCCCAGCATGCACCTCGTCCAAAAGCCATTAAAGATTGAGTAAGCTGATAACCACTACCGAATGGCTCTTGCCAAGGATTCCAAAAAGATATTACTCTTTTGATACGGTAAGGTTCAGCTATAATTAAAATAATAACAGCAAACATACCTGAAAAAATTATAGAAAAAAACTGCCATAACTTAGCTCCAGCAATGAAAAGCATTGCTAATGTAGTCATAAGTAAAACTACTACTGTTCCTAAATCAGGCTGTAATATTAAAAGAACTGCTAAAATAACCATCACACCCATAGGTTTAAAAAAACCCCATAAGTTAGTACGTACTTCATGAACTTTACGTTCTAAATAGCTCGAAATATAAAACAATAAAACAAGCTTTGATAATTCAGATGGTTGAATATGTAATAATCCAAATTTCAGCCAACGCGATGCTCCATGTGCTACACTACCTACTAGTAATACTAGTACTAACATAAATATTATGATAAATAACATCATGATGCTATAACGCTGCCAAAAATCTATTGAAATTTGTAATATAAACAGCGATAAAAAAAAAGTGATAATTAAATAAAATGCTTCATTTTTACAAAAGTAAAATGGAGATTGAAACATTCGTACTCCAATAGGCATGGAAGCTGATGTAACCATTATAAAACCTAAACAAGTTAACCCAATAGTTAACCATAACAATAATCTATCATATAGCATTACTTGATGTTGTTTTTGCGATTTAGTATTAAATATCACTATGCACTTAGTTATAAATTTAGCAAACATATGAGGTAACATTAGCTAATATCAAGTACTAATTTTCTAAAAGCTTTTCCGCGTACTTTAAAATTAGCAAATTGATCTAAACTAGAGCAAGCAGGTGATAATAGTACGACATCTCCTGGTTTAACTTTTTTTTCTATGATATACATTGACTGTGCTAATGTTTCAGTAGTAGTTGCTACATTAGGTTTTAATGCCGCTAGCTTGTTACAATCTTTTCCAAAACAATATAGCTGTATATTGCTGCTACTTTTTAGTAAATGTAGTAAAGGTGATAAATTTGCTAATTTAGTATCACCACCAAGTAAAAGATGTAATTTTCCCTTTAAATTAAATTGAAATTCATTAATAGCTACTGTAGTACTACCTACATTGGTAGATTTTGAGTCATTAATCCAACGTATTCCTTTACTGTCTAAAACAAGCTCAAGGCAATGCGATAAACCAACAAAAGTACGCAAAACTCTTAAACAGGCTTTACGAGGAATATATACTTGTTCAGCTAGTGCTAAAGCTGCTAGCGCATTAATCTTATTATGTATCCCAAACATTTTAATTTCATTGCAATCTAGTAATGGTTCACCATAAGCCATTAACCATTGTTTACCATTTTTGTAACCTATACTATAATAACCAGATTTAGCACCAAAACTAACTATAAATTGTTTTGATTTATTTTTGTAGTCAACTAATGGAAAAGTAATCGGATATGCTGTATTCACTACAGCAATATCCGCATGTTGATATATTTTTAATTTAGCTGAAAGATATTGCATGAAACCTAAAGGATAACGATTCATATGATCTTCACTAATATTTAAAATAGTTGCTACTGCTATTTTTAAATTTTTAGTAATTTCTAGCTGAAAACTAGATAATTCTAATACATATAACTGATAATAGTTTTCTAACATTAATAAAGCAGGGTTACCTATATTACCACAAACTCCAACTTTTATACCAGCTGCAGTAGCCATTTGTCCCACTAATGTAGCTACTGTACTTTTACCATTAGTACCTGTTATTGCAACAACAGGTGATTTAACCTCACGTAAAAATAATTCAATATCTCCAACTATCTCTATTCCTATTTTAGCAGCAGCTTGAATTTCTGGATGATATAAAGATATACCAGGACTAATAACGATAAGATGTGATTTAAACAGCCAATCTTTATTTAGATAACCTAAACAATATTCTACATGTTTAGGTAGATTATTTAATTCAGGCGGGTGATAATTAGTATCCATTACCCTTGGTAATATTCCCTTCTTAAGAAAAAAATTAACACAAGAGATACCGGTTATACCTAATCCAATAATAATAATATTTTTATTATGATAATTCATAAAACATTATATTCACAGCATTAACCGCATGTTAAGCGTAGCTAATCCAAGTAATACTAAAACAATAGAAATAATCCAAAAACGTACAATAACGCGTGGTTCAGGCCAACCTTTTAGTTCATAATGATGATGAAGAGGTGCCATACGAAAAAGTCTCTTTCTGCGTAGTTTAAATACACTAACTTGTAAAATAACTGATAGTGTTTCTAATACAAATAACCCGCCCATAATAAATAGTAACAATTCTTGACGTAAAATTACAGCAATAGTACCAATTAATCCACCTAAAGCTAGTGCTCCTACATCCCCCATAAAAACTTGCGCAGGATATGTATTAAACCATAAAAATCCTAAACAAGCACCAACAACCGCAGTACAAACTACAACTAATTCACTAGCAAAGCGAACATAGGGAATATGTAGATAACTAGAAAAATTGATATTACTTGTAAAAAAAGCTACAAATGCAAGACCAGCTGCAACAAATACTACTGGCATAATTGCTAGACCATCTAGTCCATCTGTAATATTAACTGCATTACTAGAACCCACAATCACAAAATAAGTTAATGCTATATACCATAGTCCTAGTTGCGGCATCATGTGTTTGTAAAATGGAATTACTAATTGTGTATATGCTGGGTTTTTTTGACCTAAAAAAAACATAATCAATGCTACAGTTAATGCTATAACTGATTGCCAAAAATATTTCCAGTAGGCAATTAAACCATGGCTACTTTTGAAGAGTATCTTACGGTAGTCATCTATAAATCCAATGATACCATAGCCTATAAAAACAAAAATTACACACCATATATAAGGATTAGATAAGCAAGTCCACATTAATACAGATATAAAAATAGATAGCAAGATCATTATACCCCCCATTGTTGGGGTACCACTTTTACTATAGTGCGACTTAGGTCCATTATTGCGTACAACTTGACTAAGTTGTAATTTATATAAAAAAGATATAAAATATTTTCCTATAAAAATAGAAATAAATAAAGAAGTTAATAAACTAACTATTGCACGACAAGTCAAAGATGAAACAATAGGAACATTATAATCACATTTTATCATATAATTAGCAGACCAAACTAACATTTAGTTTGCTCCTGTAAATTACGTACTACCTTATCCATGGCAAAATATCTTGATCCTTTTACTAAAATAGTTATTAACTTATATTTATCAATAAATTCATTAAGACGATCAAGCAGTTGAGCTTTATCTGTAAAATGTTCTCCTAATTTGCTAGCAGAACTAATCATTTTACTCATATTTCCAAAACTTAGTATTTTATTTATACCTACTACCATAGATATAGATATACCAACCTGTCTGTGGTATTCTATTTCTCTAGAACCTAACTCTGCCATATCGCCAACTACCATAATTTTATAGCCTGGCATTTTAGCTAAAACATGCGCAGCTGCAAGCATAGAACTAACGTTAGCGTTATAACTATCATCAAGTAACAGTTTACCTACACCTAATCTAATTGGAAATAATCTACCTGGTATCGCTTTTGTATTCGCTAATCCAGTTTTAATTTCTGATAACGTTGCCCCAACAGATAATGATAATGCACTAGCAGCTAAAGCATTATTTACATTATGTAGTCCTACTAATGGTAATTGTAATCTGCAATTACCCTGTGGACTATGTAAAGTAAATATAGTATTTAATTTATTAAAATTAGTAATTATTTTAGTAGCAAAAAAATTATTTTTTTTATTAAAAATTTTATTTAGTGAAAAACTCCATACTCGATTCGAACTTAAACCTAGTTTCCAGTTTGCCCAATTATTACTATTAGCATTAAAAATAATTACACCATTGTCTAGTAATCCCTTAAAAATTTCTCCTTTTTCTTGGGCAACATTAGCCAGTGAACCAAAACCAGATAAATGAGCAACTGAAATATTATTCACTAAAGCAGTGTTAGGACGTACTAAACTAGTTGTCCAGGAAATGTCTCCAATACAATTAGCACCTAATTCAATAACTGCGAAATCATCTTTATAAGTTAGTTTTAATAAAGTAAGTGATACGCCAATATCATTATTTTCATTTTCCTTTGTTGCTACTACCTGCCCACATTGACGTAATATAGATGTGGTCATATTTTTTACAGATGTTTTACCAGAAGAACCAGTAAGTGCTATTACTTTAGTAGGTACCTGCTTCCTAACCCAAGCAGCTAATGTTCCTAAAGCTAAGCGCGTATCATTTACTATTAGTTGTGGTATGTGTATTGGTAACTGACGACTAACTAATATAGCACTAGCTCCAGATAATACTGCATGTTTAGCAAAATTATGAGAATCAAATCGTTTGCCATGAAGTGCTATAAACATACAGTGATCACTAATATTACGAGAATCGATAGTTACCTCTTTAATAATAGGATTGACACCTATTATATTAGCATTAATAATTGGTGCTATTTCATGTAATAGAAATGGAATCATTACATCACCTATAATCCTAATATTTTAGATACAGTTACACGATCAGAAAAATAGAAATGTTTATTACCTATAATTTGGTAATTTTCATGACCTTTACCAATAATAAGTACTAAATCTTTAATTTTAGCTTGCATGATAGCAATCTTAATGGCTTTATAACGACATGATATAACTTTAGCACAGTTAATATTAATTAATCCGCTCTGAATAGATTCTATAATATTCTTCGATAATTCCAAACGAGGATTATCATTTGTGATGATGATATTATCCGCATACTTTTCAGCAATAGCACCCATTAACGGCCGTTTACCTTTATCACGATCACCACCACAGCCGAATACACACCATAATTTACCATGACAATAACGTTTTGCTGCTACTAATACATTTTTTAATCCATCTGGAGTATGTGCATAATCAACTATTACCTTAGGAAAATTTGGTGCAGAAAAAATTTCCATACGACCGCAGACAGACTGTAATTGACCTGCAGTTTTTAGTAGCGCAGGCAATGAATACCCTAATGATAGTAAGGTAGCTAGTGCAAGTAATATATTACTTACGTTAAAGTCTCCTATTAACTTACTATTAAGTAAGCCATGTCCCCAGCAAGAATTAAATAAAATATCTATACTATCATCATTATAACTTACAGTATCTGCACACAACCAATCACCTTGCCAGTTATTTGGAAGTGAACCTCTAGCTGAAACAGCAATCGCTTGAGGTAAATGTCTTAACCAACGATAGCCAACAAGATCATCAGCATTAATAATACGTTTACAGACTTTTAATTCACTAAATAACTTCCATTTTGCTTTTTCATAAGACTTCATATTTAAGTGATAATCTAGGTGATCACGACTTAGATTAGAAAATACTGCTGCTGCAAAATATAGATCAGTAACTCTGTATTGTACTAAACCATGAGAAGATACTTCTATTGAAGTAAAATTTACTCCCTGTTCGTAAAATAATTTCAATAAACGCTGTATATCAATAGCTGAACTAGTAGTATTAGTAGAATAAATAATATTATTAAATAATCCGTTACCTATTGTACCCATAACTGCGCTTATATCACCTAACAGGTGAACCCAATTAGCTAGTAAATGGCTAATTGTTGTTTTACCATTAGTACCAGTTACACCAATTAAGCGTAGAGAAAGTGATGGCTGCTGATAAAAACGTCCTGCTAGTGCAGATAAAATCTGATTTAGATTATCTAAATAAATAATAGGTATTCCTTTTAATTCATATATTTCACCATGTTTGGCTTGACCTTTAGCTTCAGCTATTACTGCAGCTACTCCTTTTTCAATAGCTATTGAAATATATTTACGTCCATCAGTTTTATGACCAATATTTGCAATAAATACATCTCCAGATTTTGCTGTAAAACTATTAATACTCATACCACTAATAACACATTCACATGTTACGGTCTGTACCCATGGCATCACTAGCTCACTTAAAGTAATATGTGCCAACGTTAAATTACCTAATTATTTATTTTATTATTTAATGTTTTTAATATTATTAATTTCATAGACATTATCTGGTTTGATATTAAAATCACGCAATACTTTACCCATAATTGAGCCAAATACTGGTGCGGACACCAATCCACCATAGTAGGAACCATTTTGCGGATTATTAACTACTACAATTAGTGCAAAACGTGGATTACTTGCAGGTGCCACTCCTACAGTATAAGCAACATATTGATTAATATACTTACCATCTTTGCCAACTTTTTTTGCTGTTCCAGTTTTAATTGCGATTCGATAGCCTTGAATAGCAGCTTTAATACCTCCCCCGCCAGGTAGCGCAACACTTTCCATCATATGTAATACTTTACTAACTATAAATTTTGGAAAAATTCTTTCTCCTTTAACTGGCATGTTTACTTTTAAAATAGATAGCGGACGTAATATGCCTAAATTACCTATAGTAGCGTATACTCTTACTAATTGTAGCGTGGTTACCATAACACCATAACCGTAAGAAAAGACAGCTGTTTCTATGTCAGATAAATTTTTTTTCTTTGGATATACACCAGAACTTTCTCCTACTAATCCTATATTAGTAGTTTTACCTAAACCAAAAAGAGAGTATGTGTCCAAAATAGCTGTAGATGGCATTGATAATGCTAATTTAGAAATACCAATGTTACTAGACTTTTGTAATATTTCTGTTATTGATAATTTATTATGTTGAACTACATCTTTTATTTTATGACCTTGAATTATATAAGGCATAGTATTGATAACACTATTTTCGTTTACTATTCCATGTTTTAGTGCAGCAATTATCACCATAGGCTTTACCGTGGAACCAGGTTCAAACACATCAGTAATAGCTCTATTACGCATTAATTCCATATTAATTCCAGTTAAATTATTAGGGTTATAAGATGGACTATTAGCCATAGCAAGAATTTCACCAGTCTCAATATCAATCAAAACTGCTGTCCCAGCAAAAGCTTTATTACTAATAACAGCATTATTTATTTCACGGTATGCAATTGCTTGTAATTTGTCGTCGATACTTAGTACAATATTATGCGCTGCCTGACTATTAACTAATGAGATATCTTCTATCACTCTACCTAATCTATCTTTACGTACTATACGTTCTCCTGGCTTTCCGGTAAGCCATTTGTCAAAACTTTTTTCAACACCTTCAATACCTTGGCTATCGATATTAGTAATACCTATCAAATTGGCAGTCACTGATCCAGAAGGATAATAACGGCGTGACTCTAGTCTTAGATAAATACCAGGTAAGTTTAGTTTATTAATATAGTTTCCAATAGTAGGATTAACCTGACGTGCTAAATAAACAAAACGTATTTTCTTATTAGAAGAAAAAATACGTGATTTTAGTTCATTGAAAGGAATAGATAATACATCAGAAAGTATTTTCCAACGGCTATCTGTTTTAATGATACCACCATGATTAGAAATTTCTTTAGGATCTGCCCAAATAGCGTAAGCTGGTACACTAATTGCCAGTGGACGTCCATAACGATCACTTATCATTCCACGTACAGTAGGTACTTGCTGAACTCGTAAAGATCGCATATCTCCTTCATGTATTAATTTTTTTGGATTAATTATTTGTATATATATTAATTTTGTTAATAATATTAATACTGCTATAATCAGTAAATAAAATAGTAAGGAGAAACGCAAGCTAACAAAGTTAGTTTTATTAAAATTTATATTTTTTTTTATTATCATAGCTTAGCTTATACAAATTGAATTAAATAATAATTATTAATTAATGGATCAAAACTATTTTCTCTTTTGATGGATCTATATGTTCCATATTTAATTGTTTTCTAGCAATAGCTTCTATACGACTGTGATCAGCTAATACGTTTTCCTCAATAAGTAAATTACGCCATTCAATATCAATCATTTCTTGTTCTAATATCATTGTTTCACGTTCAGTAATCATTTTACGAGTATAATATGTGATAGTAACTACTAAAAGCGCAGAAATTAGTACTAAAATAAGTAAAATTAATGATAATTTTCCATGATTATATAAATCACTACTAATAATACCAATCAAACTGTATCTTTCTTTACTCATGAGATGATAATAATCATATTAATCGCTTCTCTGCAAATCTAAGCAAAGCACTACGTGCTCTAGGATTTTCTCTAATTTCTTTTACTGAAGGATGTATTTTTCCACAACTTTTTAATTTTAAATTTGCATTTAAGTTAAATTTTTCTTTAATCTGTTTTTCTGTAAGTGGTAGACCATTAGGTAACGGTGATAATTGACTATTTTTACGAATAAAATATTTTACTATTCTATCCTCAATAGAATGAAAACTAATTACTACTAATTTTCCTCCTACTGCCAATATGTCTAAAGCGCCATTTAGTACTAAATTTATCTCATTTATTTCATTATTAATATATATTCTTATAGCCTGGAAACTACGGGTAGCTGGGTGTTTATACTTATTACTATATGGAATAATCTTAACTATTAATTCTGCTAGTTCACGAGTACTAGTGATTTTTTTTTTACGATTTTTTTCAAAAATAGCCTGGCCAATACGTTTTGCAAATTTTTCTTCACCAAATGTTTTTAATACATAAGCAATATCTTTTGCTGAAGTTGTTGCTAACCAATCAGTTGCAGATTGTCCGCAGGTATTATCCATACGCATATCTAGTGGTCCATTGTTTGTAAAAGAAAAACCTCTTTCAGGATCGTCTAATTGAGGTGAAGAAACGCCAAGATCTAATAAAATACCATCTATACACCCTAGTAAATTTAGTTTTGTTATATACTCAGTAATAGTAGAAAATGGAAGTTTTACAATGTTAAAACGTGAATCAGTAATAGACATTCTAGCTGCTGCTATAGCTTCTGGATCGCGATCTATAGCTAATAAACGTCCTTTTTTACCTAATTTAGATAAAATGAGATTAGAATGCCCCCCACGCCCGAAAGTACAATCTATATATATACCATCTGATTTTACAGATAGCGCGTTTACGGCTTCTTGCAATAAGACAGGATGATGTTGATACTTAATTTTTGATACATTCATCTTTAAAAATTATATTTTTTTTATATTAAAAATTATATCATTTTTAATTTAATTTGTAGTACTGCGCTATATATTATGTATTATATAAATAATATTTATTTAACTCCAATAAAGCTGATAATTAATTAAATTTTTTTAGTAAATTACTTAATAATATTTATTATTTTTTTAGTCTTTATCAATGAATGCATAATATTATCATTATTTTATTATCGATAAACTCTAAAAGTTTAAACATAGTACTTTAATTTATTCATTAATCAAACTCATAATATAGTAAAATATTCATTACTATGAAAACATGGAGTTAAAATCTTACTAATATATTAGTATATATTAAAATATATAGTAATTAATTAATACTATTAAAATAAATTTTTATATTTAATAGTATCATTAAAGTGAAATAACTATTTTTTTAATAGTAATGTAAATTAACTTTATTAAAATTGTATTAATTTTGATGATAATAATCATTATTTGTGATTAATAACTCTAGGTAATGATTCATCAGTACGTAAAGTAATAATTTCGCAGCCGTCTTCAATAACGACTATAGTATGCTCATATTGAGCAGATAAGCTATGATCTTTAGTTTTAACAGTCCAACCATCATTCATAGTACGTATTCTATAGTCACCAGCATTTACCATCGGTTCAATTGTAAATGCCATACCTGATTTTAGTATTACTCCACAGTCATCAATGTCATAATGTAGCACCTGAGGTTCTTCATGAAATCCTTTACCTATTCCATGTCCGCAATACTCACGTACAACTGAAAAATTAGCTGATTCAACTACATTTTGAATAGTTTTACCAATAGTACGTAAACTAATACCAGGACGCACTATACTTATAGCTAAGTACAAACTTTCTTTAGTAATTCTACACAATCTTTCACCGATAATAGTAGGCTTACCTACTATAAACATTGCTGATGTATCTCCGTGAAATCCGTCTTTAATAATTGTAACATCAATATTTATTATATCTCCGTCTTTTAGTTTTTGGTCGTAGCTAGGAATACCATGACAAACTACATCATTAACAGAAATACATACTGATTTAGGAAATCCATAATAGCCAAGAGATGCGGAATTAGCCTGTTGTTTTTTCGTGATATGCTCATGACAAATCAAATCAAGTTCTCCAGTACTTATACCAGGTTTGATATAAGGTTTGATTACTTCTAGAACTTCAGCGGCTAGCTGACCTGAAATACGCATTTTTGCAATATCTTCAGTGGTTTTAATTATTATCGACATAATTATCTCAAGAGTTAAATACTGTTATAAATACAATGCAAAATTATGATATCAGCTTAACCTAGTACTACAAAATAATTATTATTTACTTGAAAAACTAAACATTTAGTAGAGTATAAATTATGTTTATGTTATAAATTACTCTAAAAATGTATTAATTATTAAATATATAATAATTTATTAATATATTAATTAAAGCATAGAAGTACTATACCTGTAATCGTAAAGGCTATAGTTAACCGTATTGGATACTTCTAAGTATAAAATATATATATAATATTACTAATATTACAAATTGACATAGAGGTTTTATATGGCAACTGTTTTTATGCGTGATATGTTTCAAGCAGGTGTTCACTTTGGTCATCAAACTAGATACTGGAACCCTAAAATGAAGCCGTTTATATTCGGTGCACGTAACAAAATTCACATAATTAACCTAGAACAAACTGTACCGATGTTTAATGAAGCTTTAGCTGAAATAAAAAAAATAGCCTTACGCAAAGGAAAAATATTGTTTGTAGGAACGAAAAGAGCAGCAAGTGAAGCAATAAAAGATGCTGCGACAAGTTGTGATCAATTTTTCGTAAACCATCGTTGGTTAGGTGGAATGTTGACCAATTGGAAAACTGTTCGTCAATCCATCAAGCGCTTAAAAGAATTGGAAAATCAATCTAAGGACGGGACATTAGAAAAACTAACTAAAAAAGAAGCAATGATACGCACTCGTCACTTAGAAAAATTAGAAAATAGTCTAGGTGGAATTAAAAATATGGGTGGTTTACCAGATGCATTATTTGTTATTGATGCAGAACACGAACATATCGCAATTAAAGAAGCAAATAATCTTGGTATTACAATTTTTGCCGTAGTTGATACTAACACAAACCCGAATGGTATAGACTTTATTATTCCAGGAAATGACGATGCTATTCGTGCTATAAATCTATATTTAACTGCTGTAGCTAATTCTATACGCGAAGCTCGTAATTCTAATACAGCAGCATTATCAGATAATGAATTAACTAACTAATACTAGTATTTTATTATACTAGTTTTAACTAGATTATTTTTTATCTAAATGCTATTTAGTGTGGAGATTAACAGAATAATGGCTGATATAACTACTTCTTTAGTAAAAGAACTACGTGATCGTACTAATATTGGACTAATAAAATGTAAAAAAGCATTAATTGAAGCTAATGGAGATATTGAACTAGCAATTGATAACTTACGTAAATTAGGGCAGGCTACAGCCGATAAAAAAGCTAAAAGCTTAGCTAATCAAGGCTTAATACTAATCAAAATAGCTACAAACAGCAAATATGGTGTAATAATAGAACTAAATAGTGAAACTGATTTCGCAGTAAAAAATAAAGAATTTATACAATTTGGAGAGCAAGTAGTAACTACAGCATTAAATAAACAGATAATAAACTTAGCTGTACTAAAAGAAGAATTAGAACAGCAACGTATCGCTCTAGTCGATAAAATGGGCGAAAATATAAATATTAGTAGGTTAGGTGTTCTTAAAGGAAATATAGAAGAAGATATAATAGTTTCATACTTACATGGTACACGTATTGGTGTTATAGTATCAGCTACTACTAATAATGTCTTGTTATCAAAACAATTAGTTAAGAATATTGCTATGCATATTACTGCTATTAAACCTGAATATGTTAACGAAGATGATATCCCTAGTCATGTAATGTCTCGTGAGTATCAAATACAACTTAATATTGCTATGCAATCTAATAAGTCAGATGAAGTAACAAAAAAAATCATCGATGGTCGTATGCGTCAGTTTATCAAAAATATTTCTCTAACTCACCAAAATTTTGTTATGGATCCTAGCATTACTATACAACAGTTATTATATAACAATAAAATAATAGTAAACAAATTTATTAGATTTGAAGTTGGCGAATGATTAAAAATTAGTTCAAGTTGCAAACATAATAATAAAATTAAAAAATAAATTTAATGCAGCGCAGCATAGTTAACTAAAGGAAAAAATCATTCATGGAATTAAAACCTATATACCAACGTATAATAATAAAATTAAGTGGAGAATCTCTACTGAATGTTAGCGATAAGTTTGGAATAAACGCTAGCGCTTTAACCTATATAGCCAAGGAAATACAAACATTAGTAAAACTCCGTATTCAGATAGGCATTGTTATAGGAGGAGGCAATATATTTAGAGGTAATATATTAAATCAGATTGGTATAAATCGTGTAGTCTCTGATCATATAGGGATGCTAGCAACAATAATTAATGGTTTAGCAATCAATAATGCTCTGCAGCGTATTTATATAAAAACTAGTATTATGTCTTCAATTACTTTAGATGGTATATGTGAAAAATACAGTGTAGAAAAGGCTATAAATCTACTAGATAATAATATTGTAGTAATATTTACAGCAGGAATAGGTCATCCATTTTTTACTACTGATTCTGCTGCTTGCTTACGTGGTCTAGAAACTGAGGCAAATGTCGTACTCAAAGCTACTAAAGTAGATGGTGTTTTTTCTGAAGATCCAAAAAATAATCCAAATGCGATACTTTATGATCAATTAAGTTATCAGTATGTCATAAAGAATGAGCTAAAAATTATGGATTTAGCTGCATTTACATTAGCACGTGATCATAATTTACCTATTCGTGTATTAAATATCAATAAACAAGGGGCTTTATTTAGAGTTGTCATGGGTCATAAAGAAGGAACACTTATTACAAATAAATAAAATAATTAATGATCAATTTTTAATAAGAGTGCATAAAGTGATTAATGAAATACAAAAAAATACTGATGTACGTATGGAAAAATGCGTTGAATCATTCAAAACTAATATTAGTAAATTTCGTACAGGTCGTGCTTCTCCAAGCATTTTAGATAGGATTAAAGTAAATTACTATGGTACCATAACACCTTTACGTAAGTTAGCTAACATTGTTGCTGAAGATTCGCGTACCTTAGTTATTACTTTATTTGACCTATCACTGATTAAATTAGTAGAAAAAGCTATAATCTCTTCAGATTTAGGTCTAACCCCGTACTCATCTGGTATGGGGATTCGCTTAATATTACCTCCACTAACTGAAGAAAGACGCCGTAATCTAATAAAATTAGTTCGCGGGGAAGCAGAAAAAAGTAAGGTTTACGTACGTAATTTGCGAAGAGATGCTAACGATAAAGTAAAAACACTATTAAAAAATAAAATAATAAGTATAGATGAAGATCATAAATATCAGTCTCATATGCAAAAATTAACTGAAGTATGGATTAACAAATTAGATTGCATACTTGCTGAAAAAGAAAGAGAATTAATTAATTTTTAATTATTAAATACTACGTAGTATGAGCTAAATAAAGTATTTACTAATTTTTTTATTATATAGTTTATATATAGAAATCACACATTATCTAACTTAAATATTAATATTTAAAATATGAGGTATTTTACGATACTTGGTAGTACTGGTTCTATTGGAATCAATACATTAGCTGTGATAAAAAATAATCCTGATAAATTCACTGTACGGGCACTAGTAGCAAAAGATAATTTTTCTTTAATGACTACACAATGTTTAGTTTTTAGTCCATTATTTGTTGGAATGGCCAATGAGCTTGCAGCAAAAAAACTTAAAACTAACTTAACTAAATTTGGCCTGAATATTAAAGTCGTTTCAGGTACAAAGGCTATCTGTGAACTAGCTGCTTTAGATGAAATAGATACAGTAATGGCAGCTATTTTAGGTACTGCAGGTTTACTACCAATATTATCTGCACTACGGGCAAGTAAAAGAGTATTACTGGCTAATAAAGAATCCTTAGTGACTTGTGGTCGTATTTTTATGAATGAGGTACGTGAGCACAAAGCACAGCTACTACCAGTAGATAGTGAACATAACGCTATATTTCAGAGTTTACCTGAACAAATTCAGAGTGATTTAGGATCTATTTCCCTAACTGAATATGGTGTTTCACAGATTATTTTAACTAGTTCTGGTGGACCATTTCGTAACACTCCGATATCAGCATTAGAAAAAATGACATCAGATCAAGCTTGTGCACATCCAAATTGGTCTATGGGACGAAAAATATCAGTTGATTCAGCAACAATGATGAATAAAGGACTAGAGTATATCGAGGCACGTTGGTTGTTTAATGCATCAGCAGACCAAATAGAAGTGCTACTACATCCAGAATCTATAATTCACTCAATGGTACGCTATGTAGATGGAAGTATTATAGCGCAGCTAGGATATCCTGATATGCGCACCCCTATTGCTCATGCAATGGCATATCCAACTAGAGTATCAACAGGAGTACAAACTTTAAATTTTTTAAAAATTGGTACTCTAACTTTTGATGAACTAGACAGTGAACGTTACCCTTGTCTACAACTTGCGATAGATGCTAGTAATAGCGGACAGGCAGCAACTACCATACTAAATGCAGCTAACGAAGTAGCTGTCGCAGCTTTTTTGAATAAAAAAATTCGCTTTACTGATATTGCTGCAGTAAATAATATTGTCCTTGATAACTTAAATTTTTCAGAACCAGCTAGTATAGAGGATGTATTATTTATTGATGATCAAGCTCGTAAAAATGCTAATATCAGCATACGTTATTTACAACGCTAAAGATTAATTTATATTTATATTGAGATAAATTTTCCTACTTAACATACTATCAAACAACACCAAGCTTATTTGTTTTATTACAATAAAAATGCTATTATGAATAATATATAGCTAGCGTACAAAAACGTATGTGTTACATATGTTGAAACAAAAAACTATAATGTTTTCATTAGTACCTCAGCATGTAGCCATAATAATGGATGGTAATGGTCGCTGGGCTAAAAATCATGGAAAATTAAGAATATTTGGTCATCAGGCTGGTATTAAGTCTGTACGTCGTGCAGTGAGTTTTGCTGTTAACAATAATTTAAACTCTTTAACTTTATATGCATTTAGCAGCGAAAATTGGAATCGTCCTAACCAAGAAGTTTCAGCGCTAATGGAGCTTTTTATTTGTGCATTAGATAGCGAAGTTACCAACCTAAATAAGCATAACGTACGTTTAAAGATTATTGGTGATATTAGTCGTTTTAGTATTTCTTTACAAAAAAGTATCTTTCGTTCTGAGGAAATTACCAGCAATAATAATGGATTAAACTTAAATATTGCTGCTAACTATGGTGGACGTTGGGATATAATACAAAGTGTTAAGCAATTAGCAATTAAAGTAAAAGAAGGTATACTACTTCCTGATCAAATCGATGAACAAGAATTATGTAGTAATATGTGCATGAATGAACTAGCCCCAGTAGATTTAGTTATACGCACTGGAGGTGAACACCGTATTAGTAATTTTCTACTATGGCAGATAGCTTATTCTGAATTATTTTTTACAGATATATTATGGCCTGACTTTGACGAAGTTGTTTTTGAAGGAGCGTTAAATGCTTTTGCTAAAAGAGAACGACGCTTTGGTGGAACGATACATCAAGATTTACAACTATCGTCGTTCGATTGAGGGGGCTAATTGCTTAATTATCGTTTTATCACAGCCTGCATTCTAGTACCTATAGTCATAGGTATAATTTTTATTATTCCGCCAATAGTATTTAAGCTAATTATATTAATAGTATGTATGTTAAGTGCTTGGGAATGGGGACAATTAGCTGGATTACAGCATAGTAGCCAACGCTGTTTGTTAGTAATATTTTTTTGTTTACTAATCAATATAATTAGTTTATTAATCAATAAATGGAATATACTAAATAAGTATATTTTATGGTCATCCTTAGTATGGTGGATTACAGCATTACTGTTAGTAATATCTTACCCGCGTTCTGCTGGTGTATGGCGTAGCTATAACTGGTTGCGTTTAGTGTTTGGTGGATTTACTATCATTCCTTTTTTATTAGAGATCATACATTTACGAGACTATAATTATAATAGTGATCATTTTATAGGCTCTTGGTTATTATTATATTTAATGCTTATAGTATGGAGCGCTGATTCTGGTGCATATATATTTGGAAGTATTTTAGGTCGTCACAAGCTATCACCTAAAATTTCACCTGGTAAAACTTGGGAAGGGCTAATAAGTGGTATATTAATATCTGAAATAATTATGTTCATATTTTCTAAATATGCAAAATTACCAAGTAATTATACTCAACTTAAACTAATTATTTACTCTACAGTTGTAGCATTAGTTTCTGTTTTAGGAGATTTAACAGAAAGTATGTTTAAACGTGAAGCTGGTATTAAAGATAGTGGATATATAATTCCAGGACATGGCGGAATTTTAGATCGTATAGATAGCTTTACTTCCGCTGTTCCAGTTTTTGTTTTTCTAATAGATACTACAGGGCTTTAACACAATTTAAGTTAGCACTGGGAGAAATTATGTTCCATTTTTACTGGAATTTTGCTGCTTTTATCATTTTGCTAAGTATTTTAATTGTAGTGCATGAATTAGGTCATTTTTTTGTAGCTCGTATCTTTCGAGTGAAAGTAGAAAAATTTTCTATTGGTTTAGGACCAAAAATTTTTAGTTGGCGTAATCAACAGAATACTAATTTTATTATATCTGCGATTCCTATTGGTGGTTATGTTAAAATGTTAGATCATCATATAGATCCAGAAGCATTTAATAATAAAAAAATTTGGCAACGTGCTGCTATTATTACAGCAGGTCCAGTATGTAATATAATTTTGGCTATTATTGCCTACTGGATTGTATTTATGATAGGTATACCAAGTTATCCTCCTATAATAAGTAAGATAAATCCAAATTCTATTGTTGCTCAGGCAAAAATTAAGCCATTCATGGAAATTAAGTCAATTAATAATGTACCAACCCCTAATTGGAATTCAGTACGTTTACAGCTGATACAAAATATTGATAAACAAAAAATTAGCATAGGCATAGCACCATTTAATTCTGAAAAAATTAATAATAAAGTAATTAATTTAAATAATTTTAATTATAAGCAAAACAATAAAGATGATATTTTGTTAGCATTAGGAATTATACCTAGTGATATGCGTATAGAGCCAGTTATTGCTATAGAGCCAATTATTGATGATATAACATCAGGTACTGCTGCAGATAAAGCTGGTTTAAAAGTAGGTGATAAGATTATTAAAGTAGATGATAAAATAGTAGTTGATTGGCAAAATTTTATAATGAAGGTTAGAGATAATCCTGGTAATAAGTTAACAGTGATAATCGATCGTAAAGATAAGATAATGGAGGTAATATTAACTCCAGAAAAAAAATTACTTAACAACAATAAAGTACAAGGTTTTGCTGGCATAATACCTAAAACAATTTTTTTACCTAAAAAATATACACAATTATTATCATCAGGACCATTAAATGCACTAAATCAGGCAATTAACCAAACTAATAAGTTCATGACGTTAACCATAAGTATTTTTAGTAAATTAATATCTGGTGATATCAGATTTAATAATTTTCATGGTCCTATTTATATAGCTAAAAGTGCAGGTAGATCTGCAGAATATGGATTAATATATTACTTAATATTTTTAGCATTCATTAGTCTAAACGTTAGTATTATTAATTTATTTCCATTACCCATTTTAGATGGCGGAAATCTACTATTTTTATTAATTGAAAAGCTAAAAGGTAGACCAGTATCGCCAAAAGTACAAGAATTTAGTTATAATATAAGTGCTATGATACTAATTGTATTGATGATTTTAGCTATTTTTAATGATATAGCTAGGCTATGCTAATATGAATAAGCTAATAATAATAGTACTATTTTTTTTTAGTACCACTCTATATAGTTCTCAAAATATATTTACAATAAAAAATATTAATTTTGATGGACTTAAAAGAATTACTGTTAGTTCAGCTTTACTTATGATCCCAATAAGTGTCGGTCATAATGCAACGAATGAAGATATTGATAATACTATTCGTTCATTATTTTCTACTGGCAATTTTAATGATATTAGAGTGATACGTAATGGTTCTTCAATTACCATAAAAGTTAAAGAATGCCCAATTATTGCAAATATAACATTATCTGGTAATCAGCTATTAAATAATGATCAGTTAATACATTATTTAGATCAATATGGTATTAATTTAGGTAAAGTACTAAACAGCACTACAATTTTTCATATTGAAAAAGCATTGAATAATTTATACGACCATTATGGTAAATATAATAGTACCGTTAAGGCGGTAGTAATACCACTACAACACCAACGCGTAAACTTAAAGCTAGTATTTACTGAAGGTAAATCAGCTAAAATTAAAAAAATTAATATTATTGGTAATAAAGCCTTTTCTACTAAAGAACTTATTTCACAATTAAAATTACATGATCATGTTCCCTGGTGGAACTTTATAGGTGAAAATATATACAAAAAAATTAAGTTTGATCGCGATATAGAAACTTTGCGCAAATTTTATTTTGATCATGGTTACGCTAGATTTAAAATTAATTCTACTAACGTCCAATTAACGCCAGATAAAAATATGGTTGATATTACTATAAATATCAGAGAAGGAACACCGTATCAATTAGAAGGTACTATATTATATGGTAATTTAGCTGGTAAATATGCAGAAATTAAAAAACTAGCTACTTTCAACAAAGGAGAATTATATAGCATAACTAAAGTAAACAATATAGCAAAACAAATACAAATGTTACTAGGAAGTTATGGTTATGCATATCCTAACGTTGTAACTAAGATGGAAATAAATGAATTAAATAAAAAAGTGATACTACATATCAGAGTCGACTCAGGTATACGCTTCTATGTAAGAAATATTATTTTTAAAGGAAATTATATAACTAAAGATTTAGTATTACGTCGTGAAATTAGACAGATGGAAAGATCATGGCTAAATATGAATTTAGTAAATCAAGGTAAAAATTCTTTGAATCGTTTAGGTTACTTTGAAAAAGTAGAAATAAAAATAGACAAAATACCAGAATCATTAGATTTAGTTGATGTAGTTTATTCTGTAAAAGAGAGAAATACTGGAACTATAAGTGCTGGAATTGGCTTTGGTACCACAGATAGTGGTATCAACTTTAATTTTGGTATTCAACAAGATAATTGGCTTGGTACTGGTAACTTAGTAGGATTCAGCGGAACTAAAAATTACTATCATACATCAATGGCACTATCGATAACTGATTCTTACTTAACACTTGATGGCGTAAGCTTATCAAGTAAAATTTTTGTTAACAATTATAACTCTAATTATCAAGAGTTATCTAATTATCATAGAAAAAAATATGGTCTTTCTACTTTAATTGGCTTTCCTATAAAAGATAATCAGGCTATAAATCTAGGTTTAGATTATGTAAACAACGCTATTACTAATATTAAACCTCAGGTTGCTATATGCCGTTATTTTAACAGAAACAATATTAATACAAAAGCAATAACCAGAAATAAAAATCAAGATGAATTAGATTTTTATGCTGATGATTTATTTTTTAATATAATTTGGGAATATAACAAATTAAATAGGAAAAATTTTCCTACTATTGGATCGCGTCTTACTGTATCGAATAAAATAACAGTACCTAGTTCTGATAACAAATATTATAAAATAAACTTAGATGCATGCAATTATACTTCTTTAAGTAATGATAATCACTGGGTATTATTGGAACGTGCTAGTGCTGGTTACGCTCACGGTCTATACGGTCAAGAAGTTCCTTTTTACGATAATTTTTATGCAGGTGGTTTTAGTACTATGCGTGGTTTTAGAACGAATAGTATTGGTCCTAAAGCAGCTTATTATCGTGTAAAGAACAATTCTTGTTTTATAGAAAATTCAAACGATACCATCGGAGGTAATGCAATAGCTCTTGCTAGTGCTGAACTTATTGTTCCAACACCTTTACTGAAAGATAAATACGACCATTTGGTACGTACATCATTCTTCATAGACATGAGTAATGTGTGGGATACATATTGGAAAAATACCTACTCAACTAATAATATAGCTAAAATTCCAGACTATACTAATAGTAGTAATATCCGTATTTCTAGTGGGATAGCTATACAGTGGATGTCACCACTAGGGCCAATAGTATTTTCTTATGCACAGCCTATTACAAAATATAAAAACGATAAATCAGAACAGTTTCAGTTGACTATTGGTAAAAATTGGTAATAGTACATTACTTACTATTTATTTAATAATCTAAAATTAATAATTTATTAAAATCAGGAGGTCGTATATAGTGAAAAAATGGTTATATGCAGCTAGCTTAATTTTTCTATTTTTTACCTATACTGATACCTTAGCTACAGATAGAATTGCTGTAGTTAATATATTAAGTATTTTACAGCAGTCTCCACAATTTGCTTTAGTAGCTCAACAACTAGAAAAGGAATTCCAAAACAGTATTAATGAATTAAAATTAATAGAAGAAGATCTACAAAATCAAATACAACGTTTACAACGTGATGGTTCTATTATGAAAGAAAGTGAGCGTAGCGAGCTAGAAAAATCAGTAATTCAACAGCGCGATACTTTATCAAATAAAGTTAAAAACTTTGAAAAAAATCAAAATTTTCGTCAAAGGGAAGAACGTAGTAAAATACTAAGTAGTATAAAAGATATAGTTAAAAATATTGCTAGTAAAGAAGGTTATGATGTAGTCATAGATACTAATGCTGTTGCTTACGCAAGTAATACTAAAGATATTACTGCTGATGTCCTTAAACAGGTATTATAACTTTTATATTATAAAGATAATTATTCAGTGTAACTAAGTACACTAGTTTTTTAACATAACTTTTCGATAATTTATTAGTAATATATATATTATTTACTTATTGCGTGATGCTATCTGATGATAAAAATCAGATTATATAATTAATTTTATTTGTTGTACTACCAGAATTCTTATTAAAAAAATAAGAGTATTTTGAATATGGATGATCATACTCTACATATTGAAGAGATATTAGAAATTTTGCCTCACCGCTTTCCATTCCTACTCATAGATCGTGTACTAGATTTTAAAAAATGGCAATTTATATGTGCTGTAAAAAACGTTTCGTTCAATGAGCCTTTTTTCCAAGGCCATTTTCCTGGAAAACCAATTTTTCCTGGTGTTTTAATTTTGGAAGCTATGGCGCAAGCTACTGGTATATTAGCTTTTAAAAGTGCAGGTAAACTAGCGCCAGGTGAACTATACTACTTTGCTGCTATTAATGAAGCACGTTTTAAACGTCCAGTACAGCCCGGAGATCAAATGATCTTAGAAGTTAAATTTATTAAAGAACGTCGTGGAGTAGCTCGTTTTCAAGGTGTTGCTAAAGTTGATGGAGAAGTAGCTTGCGAAGCTTTAATGATGTGTGCACGTAAACAAGAAAACTAATTTAATTATAAAAATAATTAGATCAATTATACTAATAAAAATTTTTAATTAATGTTTCAAAATAACTTTTTTTTTATAAGTTAGTCTGTTTTGTAATAAAATTCATATGATTAAATAATAAAAATATGACTCAACCACGTTTTATTCACTTACGTATACATAGCGACTATTCCATTATTGATGGATTAATAAAAGTTAGTACTTTAGTGGAAACAGCAGCATCTATGAATATGCCAGCATTAGCTTTAACAGATTGTACTAATTTTTTTGGTATCATTAAATTTTATAAATCAGCATATAGTGTAGGAATTAAGCCAATTATAGGTGCTGATTTGTTGATAAAAAGTAATACACTAGGTGATGAACTCACTGAATTAACAATTCTAACTACTAATAACTTAGGCTATCATAATTTAATAATGCTTATCTCCAAAGCATATAAGAGAGGCTATGGTACAGATGGCCCTTTTATAGATCGAGATTGGCTTATAAAATATAATGAAGGTTTAATTATTATTTCTGGAGCACGTAAAGGTGATCTTGAACAAACCTTAATGCGTGGTCAAAAAATTAAATTTAAACAGTGCTTAGCTTTCTACCAGCGCTATTTTAAAGATAGATATTATCTAGGACTTATTAGGACTGGTAGACCAGAGGAAGAACAATATATTAAATCTTCTGTAGAACTATCTAATTACTATGGATTACCGGTAGTAGCAAATAATGACGTACGTTTTATTCATAATGATGATTATCATGCACATGCCATTAAAGTTGCTATCCATGAAGGCTCTGATTTATTTTCTTCTAAAAGAAAAAATAACTATAGTTCACAACAGTATCTTCGAAGCGAACAGGATATGTGCGAATTATTTGCAGATATTCCAGAATCATTAGCTAATAGCGTAGAAATAGCTCGTAAATGTAATGTAACTATTAGACTTGATGAATATTTTTTACCAACATTTCCTATTAGTAGCAATATTTCTATTGAGGATTATTTAATTAAATCTGCAACAAAAGGGTTAGAAGATAGACTAAATTTTAGTTTTCCAGATGCTATGCAGCGCAGCAATAAGAAATTATATTATAATGAACGTTTAAATAAAGAGCTAAAAGTAATTAACAAAATGGGATTTGCAGGCTATTTTCTTATAGTTATGGAATTTATCAAATGGTCTAAAGACAATAATATACCTGTAGGACCAGGCAGAGGATCAGGATCTGGTTCTCTAGTAGCCTATGCACTTAATATAACTGATATTGATCCGCTAGTTTTTGATCTCATATTTGAGAGATTTCTAAATCCTGAACGTGTTTCTATGCCAGACTTTGATATTGATTTTTGTATGGAAAAAAGAGATATGGTCATTGACCATGTAGCACAAACTTACGGTCGTGATGCTGTATCACAGATTATTACTTTTGGTACTATGGCTGCAAAGGCTGTAATACGTGATGTTGGTAGGGTATTAGGTTACCCTTATCCATTTATTAATAGTTTAGCTAAACTAGTACCTAATGATATTGGAATTAAGCTAGAACAAGCTTTAATACTAGAACCTGAGCTACAGAAGCTATATATACTTAATGAAGATGTAAAGGTATTAATAGATATTGCGAAAAAACTAGAAGGTATGACTCGTAATGTAGGTAAACATGCAGGTGGAGTAGTAATTTCGCCAACTAAAATTACTGATTTTTCTCCGTTATACTGTGACGAACAAGGTAATTATCCAGTTACTCAATTCGATAAGAATGATGTAGAAAATGCTGGTTTAGTGAAATTTGATTTTCTAGGATTACGTACTCTAACTATCATAAACAGAACTTTAAAAATAATAAATACTAGGTACGTGCTTAATAATATCAATCCTATTAATATTCAAACTATTCCATTAGATGATAAAAAAAGCTTCAAGATGTTGCAAAGTGCAAATACTACGGCCGTATTTCAACTAGAATCAAAAGGAATGAAAGAACTTATTAAACGCCTACAACCCGACTGTTTCGAAGATATTATAGCATTAGTAGCATTGTTTCGTCCTGGCCCGCTGAAGTCTGGTATGGTAGATAATTTTATAAATCGGAAACACGGGCGTGAAGCTATTTGTTATCCAGATATAAATTGGCAACACAAATCTTTAAAGCCGGTATTAGAACCTACCTATGGCATTATTCTTTATCAGGAACAAGTTATGCAGATAGCTAGAATACTAGCAGGGTATACACTTGGTGAAGCTGACATACTACGACGCGCTATGGGAAAAAAAAATTATGCAGTAATGGTTAAGCAGAGAGCAAAATTTAAGGCAGGCGCAGAGCTTTTAGGTATTAACGGTGAGTTATCTATGAAAATATTTAATTTATTAGAAAAGTTCGCAGGATACGGTTTTAATAAATCTCACTCTGCTGCTTATGCTCTAGTTTCCTACCAAACTATGTGGCTAAAAGTACACTATCCAGCAGAATTTATGGCTGCTGCTATGACTGCAGATATAGATAATCATGAAAAAATTATTATTATTATAAATGAATGCTTACGTATGGGTATTGTAGTATTACCACCTGATATTAATAAAGGTCAGTATCATTTTCATGTTAATGAAAATAGAGAAATAATTTATGGGATGGGTGCAATAAAATGTTTAGGTAAAGCACAAATTTCTTCAATTATTGAAGAACGTAATAAAAATGGAAAATTTGTTGATTTATTTAATTTATGCAAACGTATAGATATAAAAAAACTAAACCGACGTATGCTAGAAAAGCTGATATTGTCTGGCGCTTGCGATAAACTAGGACCGCATCGTGCTGCAATTATGAAATTATTAGATCTAGCATTAAAAACAGCTGATCAATCTGCTAACTCAGATAGCAGAGGTCAGATAGATATCTTTGGGGTAAATAATATAAAAAATCAAGTATTTTTTGATCAATATTTAGGTCCAAATTTTAGACCTTGGTCGGAAACAGTTATGCTTAATGGTGAGCGGGAAACTTTAGGAATATATTTAACAGGTAATCCTATTACACAATATTTAAATGAAATTAAATATTATACTGGCGGAGTTAGTTTAAAAGACATTCATTGTCTAGAACGTGGTAAACAGGTAACAGTAGTTGGTTTGATTTTATCGTTGAAGATAAAAGTAACTAAGCAAGGTAATAAGATTTGCATATGTACTATAAATTATCTAAATGAACATTTAGATGTTATTATTTTTACCCCAATACTACAAAAATACAAAAATTTTTTACAAAAAGATACTATTGTGCTAGTAGCTGGTGAAGTTAGCGTTGATAACGTGACAGGAAGCTGTCAGTTAATTGCTATAAACATTATGGATATTAACACAGCACGTAAAAAATTTTCTTGTGGACTTGCTATATCGCTAACTAAACAACAAATTAATAAAGACTTTTTGAAAAATATTAGTTTAACTATTAAACCACATTTATCAGGAATCATTCCTGTGCATATTTATTCTAAAATAGAAAATGTACGTATACGTATGCGTTTTGGTACCAATTGGCAGGTTATGCCTACTGACGATTTACTAAATGATTTACGTCTTTTGGTAGGTCATGAACAAGTTCAACTAGAATTTGACTAATCTAATATAGACATACTATTATATATTTATGAGTATACCTTTTCTTGATTTTGAACAACCTATTGCTAATTTAGAAGCTAAAATTGAATCGCTAATATCAATAAGTCGTAAACAAAAAACATCTGATGTAAAACTCAATGAAGAAATACAGCGCTTAAGTGAGAAAAAAATAGAATTAACTAAAAAAATTTTTTCCAACTTGAGTGCATGGCAAATTACTCAATTAGCACGGCATCCGCGTAGACCATATCTGCTAGATTACATAAAGTATATTTTTTCTGACTTTGACGAATTAGCGGGAGATCGTACATATGCTAATGATAAAGCTATCGTCGGCGGATTAGCACGTATAGATAATCGCCCAGTGATGATTATTGGTCACCAGAAAGGAAGAGAAATTAAAGATAAGATACTACGTAATTTTGGTATGCCAGCACCTGAAGGTTATCGTAAAGCATTACGACTAATGAAGATAGCTGATAGATTTAGTATACCACTACTTACCTTTATCGATACTCCTGGCGCATATCCTGGTATAGGTGCGGAAGAGCGGGGGCAGTCAGAAGCAATTGCTACAAATCTACGAGAAATGTCAGGTCTAAGAGTTCCAGTAATAAGTACCGTAATAGGTGAAGGGGGATCTGGTGGTGCATTAGCCATTGGTGTAGGCGATAAGATAAATATGCTTCAGTACAGTACTTATTCAGTGATATCACCAGAAGGTTGTGCGTCTATTTTATGGAAAAACGTTGATAAAGCGCCAATAGCTGCTGAAGCTATGAGAATAAGTTCTTGGCGCCTAAAAGAACTTAAACTAATAGATAGCATTATACCTGAACCTATAGGTGGTGCTCATAGTGATGTTCCAGCTATTGCCGAATCATTAAAAAAACAAATTATTTTTGATTTAATTGAATTAGATGAGCTTAATGAAGAAGAGTTACTTACACGACGTTATGCCCGTATTATGACATATGGTTATTGTTAATTAATTACAACACAAACGCTCAATTTAATTTATTTAGTAGATATTTGTGTAGGGTATACTACGTGTAAATTAATAATAAATATCTATCATTGATATTAAAATAAATATTTAAAAGTACGAATAATGTGCCTGTAATAGCTACTTGTAGCTACTAGCTATACAAACTACCAGAATAATATATTATTGCAACTACTAATGCTTTTTATGGATTGTGTTTATTTTCAAGCTTACTAGAAGTAAGTAATACTAAATTAGTTAATATTATTGAAAGAATTAATATTAATATTTTTCAGAATTAAAGAAAATATACTGTTATCACTATTAAATTCTATTATAGAGAAATTTCTTTTGTACTGGATAACAAGCTAGCTTACTTAATATTATACATAATATTTGTTATTTATTATATTAAAAAATAAATTATGAGTACTAATCAGTAACTGATTTTACAATACTTATTAGCTATCGACGTATCTATTATATAGTTTTAGTAAACACTAATATACTTATTCACCTAATCAATATTAACTAGATATAATAAATATAATGCTTTAAGTCACACGCAAACTTACTAGGTTATGTATTATCTAGCTAGTAGCAGCATACTAATAAATATATTAGGTTTTTTAACACTTACTGATTGTACGATATCGGTAATATCTTTTCCTTTAATCTTTATATCACTAGCTTGCAGTGTTAAAAAAATAGTTATTAAAGCAACATTTTATATAAATTAATATTTATATTTTATAATATATATTTTCCAAAGTTTGGGGTGGTTCATAACCATAACCAGTCACTCAAATAGTTACTCCCTGTAAATAATAAAAAAACAACATAAATACTATAATTTTTTTTTGAAAACACTATTAAAGCATATTATTTACAGTAATATACAGTACTAAAATCAGTAGTCATAAATTATATTAATAATATAGTTTTCAATAAACATCTATATTTTTAATATTTAATATATAAAAATGTAATTTTTATTATTAGCTGATATGATCTGCCATGATTAACTTTTCTACTATGTCTATTTCCCAGCCAGCTAATGAAAGAGAATTATTATTAAGAGCTCAATCGTTAGCTGGATTTTCACTTGGAGAACTAGCTGGACATGCAAATAAAATAATACCTAATAACCTAAATAGATCTAAAGGCTGGATAGGTAAATTAATAGAAATGTATCTGGGTGCTAGCGCAGGTAATAAGCCAGAGCCAGACTTTACAGCTATTGGTGTTGAGTTAAAAACTATTCCTATTGATAATTATGGACGTCCGTTACAAACTACTTTTGTATGCGTAGCACAGCTTACAGGTAATAGTGGTATTACATGGGAAGCAAGCTATGTACGCTATAAGTTAACTAGAGTTTTGTGGATTCCAGTAGAAGGACAGCGTGAAATACCTTTATCCCAAAGGCGTATTGGTAATCCTATATTATGGAGCCCAGATGCAACAGAATTACTACAATTAAAGTCCGATTGGGAGGAACTTATGGACCTAATTGTATTAGGTAAGGTAACTAGTATTACTGCAAGCTATGGCGAAGTACTGCAACTAAGACCCAAAGCTGCTAATAATCTAGCTGTAACAACGGCTATTGATGATTTAGGTAAAATAATTAATACTATACCGCTAGGCTTTTACCTAAAAAAAACATTCACAAGTAAGTTACTATCGAGTAATTTTTTTATTTAAATTAAAATTAATATTTTTACTATTAAATAGTATGAATAAATCATATTAATATATAGATAGTTGTTATGTCATTGAGGTAGTTAGGTGATCGATAAAGATGGCTACCGCCCTAATGTTGGTATTGTAATATGTAATAGCAACGGAAAAGTATTTTGGGCAAGGAGATATAAAAGACAATCTTGGCAATTTCCCCAGGGAGGCCTTAATCAGGGGGAGACAGCTGAGCAAGCAATGTATCGTGAACTATTCGAAGAAGTAGGATTAATTAGTAACCATGTTCGTATTTTAACATCAACACGTAATTGGTTACGATATAAGCTTCCCAAACCACTTATACGCTGTAACACTAAGCCGATATGTATCGGTCAGAAGCAAAAATGGTTTTTGTTAAAACTAGTATGTCAGGATACAGAGATAAATATTAAGCGTGGGGATAAACAAGAATTTGATAAATGGCGCTGGGTTAGTTGTTGGTATCCAGTTAGTAAAGTTGTTTTCTTTAAGCGAGATGTATACCGTATAGTTATGAAAGAATTCAATAATATTATTATATTATCGAATAGATATTAACCAATTCTATCATAGCCACCAACATTATGCTTATATAATATATATAAGTTATCATATATTTATAAAACGTAATTTACTAATATAGTATTAGATTAATGGTGGTTGTAGTCAATGATATCAAAATATTTAAATTTTCCTCAATTAGACCCAGTTATTTTTTCCTTAGGTCCATTCTCTCTGCATTGGTATGGTATTATGTATATAATTGGTTTTTTATTTGCTATGTTTATGGCAATGCGCTCCATCAAAAAACCAGGTAGCTATTTGATAAAAACTGAAGTAGAAAACTTGTTATACCTATGCTTTTTAGGGTTATTTATCGGCGGTAGAATAGGTTACGTATTGTTTTACAATTTAGAAATGTGGCTGGATAATCCTATATATTTATTTAAAGTATGGGATGGTGGCATGTCATTTCATGGTGGTCTAATTGGCGTTATTACTGTAATTTTCTTGTTTACACACAGTACTAAACGTAATTTTTTTCAAGTGTCTGATTTTATAGCACCACTAGTACCATTCGGACTAGGTGTTGGCCGTTTAGGTAATTTTATTAATGGCGAGTTATGGGGAAGAGTAACAACAGATACTAGATGGGCAATGTTATTTCCAGGATCTATAGATGCAGATAAAAATCTATTAATACATAATATTAATAATCCACAATTGCAGTTAATTTTTGATAAATATGGGATGTTACCTCGTCATCCGTCACAGCTATATGAAATGATACTTGAAGGTATAGTATTATTTATAATACTTCATTGGTTTAGCTATAAGCCACGTCCAATAGGTAGTATATCTGGTTTATTTTTAATTTGTTATGGTATATTACGTATAATAGTAGAATTTTTTCGCCAGCCTGATGCTCAATTAGGATTATTATATAATATAATTAGTATGGGACAAATTCTTTCAATACCAATGATTTTTGCAGGAATAATTATTTTTTTATGGTCCTATTATCGCCTGACTTAGTTAGTATTTATGTTTAATAATTATGAAACAGTATCTAGATTTAATGCGCCTAGTTCGCACAAATGGACAATTTAAAGAAGATCGTACTAATACTGGTACATTATCTATTTTTGGTTATCAAATGCGCTTTAATCTTAACAATGGTTTTCCTTTAATTACTACTAAAAAATGCCATATAAGTTCAATAATACATGAATTATTATGGTTTATTAATGGAGATACTAATGTTAGTTATCTTAGAAAAAATAAAGTAACTATTTGGGACGAATGGACAAATGATAACGGTGATCTTGGTCCTATTTATGGACGTCAGTGGCGTGCATGGGGTACAGCAGATGGACAATACATTGATCAATTAAGTAAGGTAATCAATCAATTAAAATATAATCCAAATTCTCGTCGTATTGTTGTTTCTGCTTGGAATGTTGGAGAAATAGATAAAATGGCTTTAGCACCATGCCATGTTTTGTTTCAATTTTATGTTGCTAATGGTGTGTTATCATGTCAGCTTTATCAACGTTCCTGCGATATTTTTCTCGGTCTACCATTTAATATATCTAGTTATGCATTACTAATACATATGTTAGCGCAACAGTGCGATTTACAGCTTGGAGAGTTTATATGGACAGGGGGAGATATTCATTTGTACTGCAATCATCTTAATCAAACAGATCTACAACTAACACGTAATCCTAGATTATTACCGAAGTTAGTAATTAATAGACGCCCATCTTCACTATTTCAATATCAGTTTACGGATTTCGATTTAATTGGATATGATCCATATCCTGCTATTAAAGCACCAGTAGCAATATAACGAATCAGTATACTGGATATAAATTAAATATTGATTTTTATGTTAACTATTTATCATTCTAATAAACTAGACCTATTAAAGAATATTGCTGTTAGATTAATTTCTCAATGTAAGCTACCTGATCCATTACAGCAAGAATTAATATTAGTAAATAGCTATTGTATGGCACAGTGGATACAGATGGAATTAGCTTGTTCTTTCGATATTGCAGCTAATATTAATTTTTATTTACCTGCCAATTTTATCTGGAAAATTTATAACTGCTTGTTACCAGATTTTAATATAGAGAAACTATTATCTAAGTCAGCAATGACTTGGAGAATTATGAAAATAATGCAGCGTTTGTACAATACATCTGATTTTAATCTCATTAGAGAGTCTATAAAAGAGGATATAGATAAGCGTAAACAGTTTCATTTTGCTATAAGTGTAGCAGATTTATTTGACCAATATTTGATTTTTCGCCCAGACTGGTTAGAAATATGGCTGCATGGTAAGCAACTGGTTAATTTAGGTGATCATCAACGCTGGCAAGCTAAGTTATGGCAAGCTTTAATAGAAGATATATTTTCTACAAAAACAAAATTTTTACATTTTGATAATTTATATCAAAGTTTACTTAAAACTATTCAAAATAGTGACGCACGACGACGTCTTATAGGATTACCAGAAAGAATATTTATTTTTGGTCTTCCTTCGCTACCACCGCTATATATGAAAATAATAAATTTATTAGGTAACTATATAGACATACATTTAATGTTTATTAATCCATATCGTAACGATAGGATAAAAATAGACAGTAATACATGCCTTAAATTAAACAACCAAATAGAACCTAATATAGGTAATCCTCTATTAAAATCTTGGGGAAAATTAGGTAGAGATACTATATCTATTTTTTCTAAGCTAAAAAACGTGCATAATGTAGAAGATTTTTTAGAATTCTCCTCTGGAGAGGAATGCCTACTTAGTGTAGTACAAAGAGATATATTAGAAGACTATAGTCTTCTAAATAATAAAAAAAGATTGCTACAGCCAAAAGATAGATCTATTAGTATACATGTTTGCCATAGCCCCCAACGTGAAATAGAAGTATTGCACGATAATCTACTTTATATGATAGCAGAAAATAAAGATATTTCCCCGCGAGAAGTAATTGTTATGGTTGCTGATATTGATATTTATGCTCCTGCTATTAATGCTGTTTTCGGCAATGCAACAGAAGAACGTTATTTACCTTTTTCTATCTATGATTACAGAGTGAAAAATTTTCATCCTGTATTAAAAGTATTTCTAAGTTTACTTAAATTACCATTTAGCAGATGTACCTCTGAAGAAATTTTAGCTCTACTAGATATTCCTGCTCTAGCAGCTCGTTTCTCTATGAGTAAAAAAAATATTAATTTACTTGGTCAATGGATAGCAGAATCTGGTATTCGTTGGGGGCTAGATGACGATATGTTAAGCGATTTAATGTTCCCAGCAGCTACTGGTCAGCAGCATACTTGGCAGTTTGGTTTACATCGTATGCTATTAGGCTATGCAATGGATAAAAATAGTGGAACGTGGCAAGACATTTTACCTTATAATGAATCCAGCGGATTAATTGCTGAATTGATAGGTAAGTTAGCCGAACTATTAGTAGTATTACGCCGTTGGCGTAATTACTTGATTCAATCTCGTCCGCTTAATCAATGGCTAACCAGCGCAAGCGATATAATTAATGATTTTTTTATCTCTACCATTGATATAGAGACAGAAGCAGCTTTGACATTAGTAGTAAATCATTGGCAGCAGATGCTGCAGTTTAGTTTAGAATCAAATTATGACGAACCAGTATCTATTATTTTGTTGCATGATGAATTAACTATGCGTCTAGCTCAAGAGGGGATAAGTAAAAGTTTTTTTTTAGGAAAAATTAACTTTTGTACTATGATGCCAATGCGTTCTATTCCTTTCAAAATAGTTTGCCTATTAGGCATGAACGATGGTGTATATCCGCATACTACAATATTTCCGGTTAGTTTTGATTTAATAGCGCAGCATCCGCGACTAGGCGATAGTAATAGGCGTGATGAAGACAGATATATATTTCTTGAAGCACTGTTATCAGCTAAATATTACTTTTATATCAGTTTTATTGGCACAAAAATCCAAGATAATAGTTCTTGTTATCCATCTGTACTAGTTAGTGAACTGACTAATTATATTACACAAAGCTTTTATCTTTCTGGAGACGAACAACTGAAAGAACAAACTATAGTTAGAAATATACGTAATTACTTATGGCAATTGCATAGTCGTATGCCTTTTGCACCAGAAAATTTTATTACTGATAGCGAAAATCAGAGTTACTCTAAGGAATGGTTTTTAGCTGCTAAAGCAGCTGCTAACGTAGCTAATGCTAATAATCACTACCAAAAGCCGCAATATGCTTTTATTAGTTCACTATCTAGTATGCAAGAAGAGATAATAGTATTAGATGATTTAAAAAATTTTTACAAACATACAGTACGAACTTTTTTTCAGAAAAGGCTAGCTATTTGGTTAGATCAAGAGCAGCAATATATTATTCCTGACACTGAACCTTTTCAGATCACAGATCTTAATAATTTTAATATTAAAGAAAAAATATTAAATACACTGATTGAGAAAAACAATATAGAAATTATATACCAACAAGTACGTACTGCAGGTATGCTGTCTTATGGTGCTTTTGGCAAAATATACTGGAAAAAAGAATGTAATAGCATGATGAAGCTAGCAGCTAATATCAGATTATTTATCTTACCTAAATTTTTTAGCCAGGAAGTAAAATTAACTATTGGTAAAACTGACCTGATAGGATGGCTACCAAGAGTACAAAATAATGGTCTGCTTCGCTGGCGTCCAAGTGCAATTTATATTAATGATGGTTTACAACTATGGATAGAGCATCTTGCTTATTGCGCGATTGGTGGACATGGTGATAGCCGATTGTTTGGTACAAATGGTTATTGGCATTTCTCAGTACTGTCAGAAGAAGAAGCAAAAAATTATTTACTTACGTTAGTTAACGGTTATTGGCAAGGAATGTCAGAGCCCTTGTTGTTGCTGAATCGTTCAGGTGGAGCGTGGTTAAATCACTGTTTTAACAGAAATACTAATAATATAGATTGGAATAAACAGATTCAACAAGAAGCTAAGGATAAAATGATCCAGTCTTGGAAAGGAGATAAATTTTTTTATGGGGAAAAAAGAGATCCTTATTTGCAACTACTAATACGTAAATTAAATAAAGAGCATATAACGGCAATTATTCAGGCTGCAGAGTCTTATTTTATGCCAATATTAAAGCATAATAATATAGCATCCTATTTTTGACATGTAGGTAGGGTATTTTGACTAATAAAACCTATATATATATATTATAACTAATATATATATATTATAACTAAACCGTACTAACAGGAACATAAATGATTTGAGTATTAGATATAATATTATTAATCCAATTACTTTGCCACTTAAAAAAAATTGCTTAATTGAAGCTTCTGCTGGTACCGGAAAAACATATACTTTAGTAGTAATTTATCTAAGGTTACTACTAGGTCTAGGTCAAACCTGTGACTATTATCGTCCACTAAAAGTAACAGAAATTCTATTGGTAACATTTACTGAGACTACTACTAAAGAACTACGTAGTCGTATCCGTGATAATATTTATCGTTTACGTATATCATGTTATTGTGGTCACAGCGATGATCCATTGCTAGCAGCTTTGCTGAGTCAAATTACTAATTTAAAATTAGCTTTTAATCAATTACTAATGGCAGAACAACAAATAGATGAGGCCGCGATATTTACCATTCATGGTTTTTGCCAAAGAATGATAAATCATAGCTCAATACAATCTGGATTAATTTTTCAGCCAACATTATTAACAGATGAATTAAATTTGCTTAAGCAAGTCAGTGCGGATTTTTGGCGTCGTTATTTTTATCAATTACCAGAAAATGTTGCGCTAATAGTTCAAAAACATTGGACAAATCCTGATAATTTGTTAGCTGAACTATTACCTTACCTTTATAGCGAAGCTATAATTATATGTAGTCATCCACGAGAGAAAAATGAATCTATTATTGATCGTTATATACGTATTATTGATAATATTGATGCATTTAAACAACAGTGGTGCGCAATTGAACAAGATTTACTACCTATTATATTAAATATAAATTTAATTCATTTGCTTAAATTAGGATATAGCAATAAAAATATATTGTACTCGTGGAAAAAAATTAGCTTATGGGCAGCTAGTAGACCAACGGTAGATGATGAAATACCTAAAGAGCTAGAACTAATCAAATATGTTGTTATACAAGCAAGTAATATTATGCAAAAACACGAGTTGCAACATAATTTACTTTATAAAGCTATAGAAAATTTATTCCTTAATCCATTATCTCTAAGAGAATTTATTGTAATATTAGCTATTGAAGAGATAAGAAAATATTTAGCACAAGAAAAACAAATTAGAAATGAGATAGGATTTAACGATCTACTCATACGATTTGATAGTATTCTAACTAGTAATATTGGTAACACTGTAGCAAAGTATGTACGCAGTAAATATCCTATAGCGATAATCGATGAATTTCAGGATACTGACTCAAAGCAATACCGCATATTATCCAAGATATATGGATTGGCTACCAAATTATCAGTCCTATTTCTCATAGGAGATCCTAAACAAGCAATTTACTCATTCCGTGGCGCAGATATTTTTACTTATATGCTAGCACGTAAATTAGTAGCAGATAAATATACCCTAGAGACCAATTGGCGTTCTTCTCCTGGAATGATTAATGCAGTTAATAAACTATTTCAGTGCTTACCTAATCCATTTATTTTTAGTAAAATTACATTTAAACCTGTGGTAGCAGCATCTTGTAATGCCAATTTAAGATTTGTACTATATAATAAGCATCAACCGGCCATGCAATTATGGCTAGAAACAAGTAATGCTGTTGGAGTAATAGATTACAACAAAATAATGGCTAATCAATGCGCTACTACTATTAGTAATTGGCTAATAGCTGCATCCGCTAATTTAGCCTTTTTCGAAAATAATCAAGGAAAAAAAATATTACAAGCATCAGATATTGCTATCTTAGTACGAAACCGTAATGAGGCCGTATTAATTCGCGATGCCTTAACATTATTATCAATTTCTTCTGTTTATCTTTCTAACCTTGATAGCGTATTTAAAACAACTGAAGCACGTGAAATACTATTAATATTAGAAGCAGTTGTATCACTAGAACAAGATAATAAAAATAATAAAATCCGCTGTGCATTAACTACTCGCTTACTAGGGTGTAATGCAGAGGTAATTTATAAATTTAATTTTTATGAATTCCATCGTAAAAAATGGATAACAGAATTTAATTTCTACCGCAAAATTTGGCTAAAACACGGTATTTTGCCTATGTTATATCATCTAATCACTAGAAACCATATTGCCGAATTATTACTTGGTAGTAGCGGTGGTGAAAGATCTATAACTAATGTGCTACATTTATGTGAATTATTACAAGAAGAAGCATCTAAAAATTTAGATAATGAATATGCGTTAGTTCGTTGGCTATCTTCAAATATTAGATCTCCAAATGAAAATGAGAAAAATCAGCAACTATGGCTAGAAAGCGATAGAAATTTGGTAAAAATTATCACAGTCCATAAATCTAAAGGATTAGAGTTTCCAATAGTTATTCTACCGTTTGCTTCTAATTTTCGTAAAAAAAAATTATCTATATTTCATGATCGGAAAAAATATCAGTATTTGTTTGATATTAGCAATTCACCTAATAGTATAAAGTTAGCTGATGAAGAGCGCCTAGCTGAAGATTTACGGCTACTGTATGTTGCAGTTACTAGATCTATTTATCACTGTTGTATCAGTATTGCTCCGATATTTCACGGTAACAGAAAAAAAATTGGTACTAGCGATTTTCACAGTAGTGCTATTGGTTTTCTTATACAACAAAAACAGATTGGTAATGCAGTATTTCTACGTAGCAAATTAGAAAATCTTATGGATCGTGCAGCAGGAGATATAGGATTATTGGAAATTAACAACAATACTAAATCATTGCCTGTAGTCCAAAAAGAAGGACAAAAATATATTGATATTGCTGCTCCTATTAGCGTTA
Organism: Candidatus Palibaumannia cicadellinicola; assembly: GCF_001269425.1. Classification (GTDB taxonomy): domain Bacteria; phylum Pseudomonadota; class Gammaproteobacteria; order Enterobacterales; family Enterobacteriaceae; genus Baumannia; species Baumannia cicadellinicola_A. The sequence continues at coordinate 520,443 of NZ_CP011787.1, forward strand.
GAGTATATAAATCTAATTATTTTGATATTTGGCAAATAACTAGTTATACAGGGTTACATAAAATAAAAGAATCATCAATTTTAGATCTACACCCTAATATAGATGTAGAAACGGCTGGCGATAACCAGAAATTTAATAATAAAGAAATAAAAGAACTTACTCCACATACTTTCCCATGTGGGGCATTGGCTGGAACTTTTTTACACAGATTATTCGAAAAAATAGATTTTACTACAATCCAAATTGATAGTACTTTTTTAAGTACAGAGCTAAAAAATTACAATATAGATCAATGTTGGCTACCAATGCTAAAAAAATGGATAAAAACAATAATTACTACATCATTAAACGGTACTAAGCTATCGCTAAGTATGCTAGATCGTAGCATACTTCACGTTGAGTGGCCATTTTTACTTACAGTAAAAAATATTGTTAAGGCGCAAGAGATAGATAAATTATGTAAGCATTATGATAAGTTATCAGCGCTCTGTCCTCCGCTAGATTTTTTACCAATTAAAGGCATGCTAAAAGGTGTAATTGATCTCGTGTTCTGTTGGAAAAAACGTTATTACCTATTGGACTATAAATCAAACTGGCTTGGGGAAGCAAGTTCAGCTTATACTAAGTTATCAATAGAGCAAGCAATGATCAATAATAGATATGAACTACAATATCAGCTTTATACCCTAGCATTACACCGATATCTACGTCATAGATTATTAAATTACGATTATGAAATACATTTTGGAGGTGTTTTTTATCTTTTTGTCCGTGGTTTTGACATTGATATTCCTAATAAAAGTATTTACATTTGTAGGCCAGATAAAAATTTTATAGATAGACTAGATAAAATGTTCAATGGTTAAGTCAACTGTTAGTAAAATTAGTATGTTTATCATTTTTATGATAACTTAATAGTTGAAGCTATAGGTAGTATTATGGAAGAAATTATAATCCAGGCACAGAAACTAAATTTATGGCGCCCGTTAGATATTTATTTTGCTCGTATGATAGCAGCAGCGTCATCGCCTGATTATTATTCACAGGCATTATTACTACTTGCTAGTGCTTGTCTTAGTGCGGATATAGGAGTAGGCCATGTGTGTCTACCATTATCAAGATTGACCAAAAATTACCTATTCGAAGGTCGCTACCCAAAACTATCTATGCAAATTTTTCAAAAAATTGGTCACCCAAATATGGAAACTTGGCATAATGTGCTACTAAAATCACCATCAGTAAGCGATGGTTTATACTCAACGCCTTTAGTACTAGATAACAACATGCTTTATTTACATCGTCTGTGGCAATATGAATGTACTATTGCTAATTTTTTTAACAGACCGCTTATGATTATTAATAATCAGATAAATTATAAACTAGTTAGCACTGTATTAGACAGTATTTTTTCGAAAAATAACCATAATCATATTATGAACTGGCAGAAAATTGCTATTGCTATAGCAATCACTTCTAAGGTCGCACTAATATCAGGTGGTCCTGGTACAGGAAAAACTAACACTTTAGCTAAATTACTAGTAGCTTTATTACTTATTAATACTGATTCGACTAATTATAGTGCGCGTTTGCGTATTATTATCACTACCCCAAATAGTCAAATGATTTCACGCTTAAGGGAGTATATTATGCTCTCTATGAATAATCTGATATTAGATAATAGTTTAAGAAACAAGATAGTATATCAGATTATGAGTATACCTAGATTGTTAGGTGTACTACCTAACAGCAAACGCATGCGTTATAATTGTGATAATAAACTTAATGTAGATATATTAATTATTGATGACGCATCAATGATTGATTTACAGATGATGGCTAATATTATAAATGCTATTCCTAATCAAACTAAGGTAATTTTTTTTGGTGATTATTATCAGTTAGCATCTGTAGAAACAGGAGCAGTATTCAGGGATATTTGTAAATTTGCAGATACTAGTGGTTACAGCGAAATACGCTCTCAATATTTAGTAAGTTTAACTAGTTGTAGAAAAATATTCTATAGATCAGAAAATAATTATAGGCAGAACAAAATAGCAGACATATTCTGTTGTTTAAGAACAAATTACAGATTTAAAGATAGTTCTGGCATTAGCCATTTAGCTAATGCTATTAAAGCTGGGAATATAAAAGATACTATTGCTTTGCTTAATTCTATAAAATATCCAGAAATTAATTATATACCAAGATCAAATAAAAATGATTACAAAAATATGGTAGATGATTTTGTTACTGGCTACCAATACTATCTAAAATTAGTACATCAAGGTAAATCACATCACAAAATACTAGAATATTTTAATAAATACCGGATACTTGCTGTACTAAGAGAAGGTCAATTTGGCGTAAATAACTTAAATAGCAGTATTGAGCATGCTTTAATTTGCTACGGTCTTATTAAGAAAACAATTAGCTTTAGTTGTTATGTTGGTCAACCAATAATAATTATGCGTAACTCGCCGTTATTAGAATTATATAATGGGGATATTGGTATCGTGCTTTTAGATAGTAAGCATACAAGACTACTTGCATATTTTCCATTATATGATGGAACCATTAAAACAGTACCTATAAACTGTCTACCAAAGTATGAAACAGCTTTCACAATCACAGTACATCAATCAATAGGATCAGAATTTACTAATACTGCGTTAGTACTACCAGATAATATTTTGCCAGTATTGACCCGTGAACTTTTATATACTGGAGTTACTAGAGCATGCAAAAATTTGTCTATTTATGCACCTCATAATAAGGAGGTATTAGTTCATACGATTAATAGTACTATTAATCGTCGTAGCGGACTTAAAGAAAAGTTACTAATAATTGAGTAATTGTTACTAGTTATAGTTAGTTATATATAGCTTTAGCATTTTTAAAAACATTACTTTAATTTAATATAAAAAAAATATAGTCTAAAACTATAATTAATAATTAAAATTATAAATTAAAAGCAAACAAACAGTATCTAACAATTAATAAAATATATTATTTATTTGGTGTAAAGTAAAACAATGATAATCATGAGGATAACAGAGAATGGTTCTCAGTAAACTGCAAATAGATTCTACGCTTGAATGGTTCCTTTCTCATTGCCATATTCATAAGTATCCATCTAAGAGTACTATAATTTATCAGGGTGAAAAAGCAGATACTTTATACTACTTAGTTAAAGGTTCAGTGTCTGTTATCATAAAGGATGAAGAAGGAAAAGAAATGATTCTTGCTTATCTAAATAAAGATAATTTTATTGGTGAGTTAGGATTATTTAAAGAAGGTCAGGAACGTAGCGCTTGGGTAAGAACAAAAACTGCTTGTGAAGTAGCTGAAATATCATATAAAAAATTTAGACAACTTATTCAAGTAAATCCAACTATTCTAATGCGTCTTGCATCACAGATTGCAAGTCGTTTACAAGTAACATCAGAGAAAGTAGGAAATTTAGTTTTTTTAGATGTTACTGGACGTATTGCACAGACTTTACTAAATCTGACTAAACAGCCAGATGCAATGACTCATCCAGACGGTATGCAAATAAAAATTACCCGCCAGGAAATAGGGCAGATTGTTGGATGTTCGCGGGAGACTGTTGGTAGAATTTTAAAAAATACTTGAAAATCAACATCTATTATCTGCTCATGGTAAAACTATTGTTGTGTATGGTACTCGTTAGTGTACCTAAATGAATATTGAATTTAAATACCATTTATGTTGTTTAAAAAACTTTACATTTTATTCTAATAAATTTTTTTAGTAACTGATATGATTTTTTACTAATAATATTTTATTTATTAAAATAAACACATTGTATTGCCATATCACTATGGCAAATAGCCATTATTATTTAATTTTGTTCCACTGAACAAAAACTAAATGCTGTAACTTACAAATAATGTAAAATCATTGTTTGTAGGATCTAGTAATTTTTTGTACTAAATCAGCGAATTATTATTTGCTAAATAATGCTTTGCTATTGTGTTGAATAGATGATACTAATTATTATTAGTAATAATACAGTATATTAAGTGAATGTATTAATTGTTATCAACACTAATTTATTGATAATCTAATCTAAGAATTTTTCTAGTATATATAGGAAAATTATCAGCACAATAGCGAATAGTTGATATAACTTGCAATTAGTGCTTAATCTTCTGTGAAGAAATTAGGTGAAATCACTAGTTGCTGATGTTCAAACCGTGGAATATATAACATTTTTATGTTAACATATCGTATTATCTCAACTTTTGCACCTAATTTAAAAAATTATTGATATAGGTTTAAAGTAAATAAACAACTTTCTAATAAAATATATTATATAATCAATTATATCTATGTTAGTGAGGCACTAACGTTAATCAATATGTTTCGCTAAAAGATAAGCTATTAGCTCAAGCTAATTAACAGTAATATACTTATAAAAAGACTTTTAGTAAAAAAAATATCATTAAAATATTAATACTGATCATATAATCTCTCTATCCTATTATAAGTTATAAGTCTATATATCTAATTTTAAATTAGAAAGCCAAATAATTATTTAAAAACAATATGTCAGAAAAAAAAACGACTTATAAAGTAAATTTACCAATAGATATGAAGGTAGAGGCTTTAAAAATTCCACCACATTCTTTGGAAGCTGAACAGTCTGTACTAGGCGGCTTAATGCTAGATAATAAGCGGTGGGATAATGTTTCAGAACGTTTAACAACAAATGATTTCTTTAATAATCAGCACAGGTTAATTTTTAGAGAAATGCAGATTTTAATTGATATTAGTCAACCTATCGATCTTATTACTCTGGCCGAATCTTTAGAACAGAAAGGTCAGCTAGAAGCTGTTGGTGGTTTTGCTTATCTAGCTGAGTTATCTAAAAATACCCCTAGTGTAGCTAACATATCTGCTTACGCAGATATTGTCCGCGAACGTGCTGTAGTACGTGAAATGATTAATGTAGCTCATGAAATCGCAAATGCTGGATATAATCCACAGGGACGTAGTAGTGAATATTTGCTAGATTTAGCAGAATCTATGATATTTCAGATAGCTGAAAATAGGGCTCATAAAGATGAAGGTCCTAAAAGCATTGACTTTGTTTTAGAAAAGACTGTGGCTCATATTGAGCAGCTGTATAAAAAACCAAATCATGGGATAACTGGAGTCTCTAGTGGTTATCTAGACCTAGATAAAAAAACAGCTGGACTACAAAAATCTGATTTGATCATAGTTGCAGCACGACCATCAATGGGTAAAACAACTTTTGCTATGAATATATGTGAAAACGCTGCTATGACTGAGGAAAAGCCAGTACTAATTTTTAGCTTAGAAATGTCTGGTGAACAGATAATGATACGTATGTTAGCTTCATTATCTCGTGTTGATCATACTAGTATCCGTACTGGTACGCTAAATGATGATGATTGGGCACGTATATCTAGTACTATGGGTATTTTATTAGATAAGCGTAATCTGTTATATATTGATGACTCATCTGGTTTAACACCAACAGAAGTACGTTCAAGAGCTCGTCGTATTTTTCGTGAACATGATGGTTTAAGCCTAATTATGATTGATTATTTACAACTAATGCGTGTTCCAGCACTTTCTGATAACAGAACGCTAGAAATTGCAGAAATCTCACGTTCGCTTAAAGCCTTAGCTAAGGAGCTACAAGTACCTGTATTAGCGTTGTCTCAGCTAAATAGAAGCCTAGAACAACGTGCTGATAAGCGACCTATTAATTCAGACTTACGTGAATCCGGTTCTATAGAACAGGATGCTGATTTAATTATGTTTATCTATCGTGATGAATTGTATCATGATAATAGTGATATGAAGGGCATAGCAGAAATTATTATTGGGAAACAACGTAATGGTCCTATCGGTACTGTACGTTTAACTTTTAATGAGCAGTGGTCTAGATTTGATAATTATGCTGGTATGTATGATTAAAATTATTAATATATATTAATAATTATTCAATTATGTCTCCGTAGTTAAATTGGAAATAACAAGCTCCTCCTAAGAGCTAGTTACAGGTTCGATTCCTGTCGGAGATAACAAACTAATTTAATACAAATATATAGAAAACATTAACTATTATATAATAATATATTGATAACTTTATTTTTTATAAAAAATTTTACTTTATTTAATATAATATATTAAAAATTTAATTAAATTATTAATTTATTATTAAAATATATTTTTTTTACCTTATACCCCCTTGATGCTGTGCCGTGTGCCCCCAATCTTAATTGGCATCGAACGTTGTTAAATTTAGTAGCAAAATTAGGTTTACGATAACAATACATTTGACTTTTTGTGGAGATGTTTAGATGGGAAAAATAATTGGCATTGACTTAGGGACAACCAACTCATGTATCGCTATTGTAGAAGGCACTAAACCTCGTGTACTAGAAAATAGTGAAGGAGATCGCACAACTCCATCTATTATTGCTTATACTCAGGATGGTGAGATTCTAGTTGGCCAACCGGCTAAACGTCAGTCTGCTACCAACCCGCAAAATACCTTATTTGCTATCAAACGTTTAATTGGTCGCCGTTTCCAAGATGAAGAAGTGCAGCGTGATGTAAATATTATGCCTTATAAAATAATTTCTGCTGATAACGGTGATGCTTGGTTAGAAATTAAGGGCCAAAAAATAGCTCCTCCGCAAATATCAGCTGAAATTTTAAAAAAAATGAAAAAAACTGCAGAAGATTATCTAGGAGAATCAGTAAACGAAGCAGTCATTACTGTCCCAGCTTACTTTAATGATACACAGCGTCAAGCAACTAAAGACGCAGGTAGAATCGCTGGTCTAGAGGTAAAGCGTATTATAAATGAACCTACAGCTGCAGCTCTTGCCTACGGGTTAGATAAGGAGGTAGGTAATCGTACTATTGCAGTATATGATCTTGGGGGCGGAACTTTCGATATTTCTATTATTGAAATTGATGACGTGGATGGCGAAAAAACTTTCGAAGTATTAGCGACTAATGGTGATACACATTTGGGTGGTGAAGATTTTGATAGTAGATTAATTATTTATTTAGTAAATGAATTTAAAAAAGACCAAGGTATAGATTTGCGGAATGATCCACTAGCTATGCAGCGTTTAAAAGAAGCTGCTGAAAAAGCCAAAATAGAGCTATCGTCCGCACAGCAGACTGATGTAAATCTACCATATATAACTGCTGATGCTAATGGTCCTAAGCATATGAGTATTAAAGTAACCCGTGCAAAACTTGAGTCTTTAGTAGAAGACTTAGTTCATCGTACTATGGATCCTTTGAAAGTTGCGTTACAAGATGCTGGGTTATCTATTTCCAAGATTAAAGATGTAATATTAGTTGGCGGTCAAACTCGTATGCCACTAGTACAGAAACAAGTTACAGAATTTTTTGGAAAAGAACCACGTAAAGATGTTAACCCAGACGAAGCAGTTGCTATTGGAGCAGCTGTTCAAGGTGGTGTACTATCTGGTCATGTAAAAGATGTTCTATTACTTGATGTTACTCCTTTATCGCTTGGCATAGAAACTATGGGTGGCGTCATGACGCCATTAATTACTAAAAATACTACTATTCCTACTAAACATAGCCAAGTTTTTTCTACTGCTGAAGATAATCAGTCTGCAGTTACCATTCATGTTCTACAGGGTGAACGTAAACGTGCAATAGATAATAAGTCACTAGGTCAGTTTAACTTAGATGGTATTGCACCTGCAATGCGTGGAATCCCTCAAATTGAGGTAACATTTGATATTGATGCAGACGGGATTTTGCATGTTTCAGCTAAGGATAAAAATAGTGGTAGAGAACAAAAAATTACGATAAAAGCATCATCTGGTTTGAGTGAAGAAGAAATAAAAAATATGGTACAAGAGGCAGAAGCAAATGCAGAGTCAGATCGTAAATTTGAAGAGCTTGTACATACTCGTAACCAGGCTGATAATTTAATGCATAGTACTCGCAAACAATTAGAAGAATATAGTGATCAAATTACTAAAGAAGAAAAAAATGCTATTGAAGATGCAATTAATAGTTTAAATAACGCCTTGAAAGGTGAAAGTAAAGCTGATATAGAAAATAAAATGCAAAATTTGATCCAATTATCAAGTAATTTAATGAAATTAACGCAACAAACAAAAAAAGATAATAACGATCAAGCTAAGGCAGATAACAATGTAGTAGATGCTGAGTTCGAAGAAGTAAAAGATAAAAAATAAAAAAATATACCCGAACAGGTTTAGTCCTCGCTGCTGTTATTTATAAGCTCGAGTATAAAAAAATCTTTGTTCGTGCAAGTAAGTATGTCGAGGACAAAAATACACTATGGCGAAATCAGACTATTATCAGATTTTAGGAGTTTCTAAAAACGCAGATGAGCGTGAAATAAAAAAAGCCTATAAACGCCTAGCCATGAAATTCCATCCAGATAGGAACCAAGGTAATGCTGAAGCAGAAGTAAAATTTAAAGAGATCAAAGAAGCCTACGAAGTTTTAACTGACGAGCAAAAACGAGCTGCTTACGATCAGTATGGTCATATGGCTTTTGAACAACAAAGTAGTAGTATGGGTGGGGGTACTGCTGACTTTAGCGATATTTTTGGAGAAGTTTTTGGCGATATATTTGGAGGAGGACGTCGTCAGCGTGCTAGTAGGGGATCAGATTTACGCTATAACATGGAACTTACTCTTGAAGAAGCAGTACGTGGAGTTACTCGTGAAATACGTATCCCAGTTTTAGATAAGTGTGAAGTATGTTATGGGAGTGGTTCAAAACCAGGTACTTCATCAATAACTTGTTCTACGTGTAACGGAAAGGGTCAAGTACAAATTAGGCAGGGTTTTTTTGCAGTACAACAAGGATGCCCTACTTGTAATGGACAAGGTAAAGTAGTAAAAGAACCTTGTATAAAATGTCATGGTAAAGGTCGAGTAAAAAAATATAAAACATTATCAGTAAAAATTCCTACAGGTGTTGATACTGGTGATCGAATTCGTTTATCAGGGGAAGGTGAAGCAGGTGAGTATGGTGCTCAATCTGGTGATCTATATGTTGAGGTTAAGGTACTTAAGCATCCCATCTTTGGACGTGAAGAGAATAACTTATACTGTGAAGTGCCAATCAACTTTTCCATGGCAGCATTAGGTGGGGAAATTGAAGTACCTACTATTGATGGTAGGATTAAATTGAAAATACCTGCTGAAACTCAGACAGGTAAAATTTTTAGAATGCGCGGCAAAGGAGTTAAATCGGTTCGTAGCGGTCATCAAGGTGATTTACTATGCCGCGTAGTAGTAGAAACTCCGGTTAAATTAAACGAATTACAAAAACAGTTATTACGAGAACTAGGAGAAAGTTTTTGCGGACCTTGTGGTAATCAAAATAGTCCTCGTTTAAAAAATTTTCTGGATGGAGTAAAAAATTTTTTGATGATCTCACTAATTAAAAATAGTGATTAAATATATAAATTTACATATTTTTAATTTTTGCAAAAAGATTAGCTTTATAACGTGCTGCTTTATTTTTATGAATTATACCTTTGCTTGCCTGACGGTCAACTATAGGTTGCATTGCATAAAAAGCTAACTGCGCAGCTTCTTTATCTCCATTAGTAATAGCAGTATTAACTTTTTTTACGAAAGTTCGTACCATAGAGCGTCTGCTTGCATTATACTGCCTAAGCTTTTCAGTTTGTACGATACGTTTTTTAGCTGACTTTGTATTTGCCAAAATTTTATCTCCTAAAAATTTCTTAGCTATTTAATATATAATATTATTACCAAACAGTAATTAATATTATAATACTCTGCCTACTAAATTTCAACGTAAATCGTAGTGTCACCTAAGCTATAATCTGCTTAGTTATACTGTATTGAGTATAATATTATGGAGCTTATTCGCGGCATACATAATTTAAAGCCACGTCACTATGGTTGTGTACTGACAATTGGTAATTTTGATGGGTTTCATCGTGGACACCAGGCAATAATTTCAGAATTACAGGCTGAAGGTATTCGTCGTAGTTTACCTATAATGGTAATGATTTTCGAACCACAGCCACAGGAATATTTTTCTGGTACTAACGCCCAAGCGCGTCTAACACGTCTAAGAGATAAAGTAAAATACTTAGCTGATGCTGGAGTAGATCATATATTATGTGTAGCATTCGATAAGAAATTTTCTTCTATTAGCGCTAATCAATTTTTATTGGATCTGATAGTAACTAAATTAGGAGTACGTTTTATTTGTGTTGGCGATGATTTTCGCTTTGGGACACAAAGAAATGGTAATTTTACTTTTCTAAAAAATACTGGTAGCCAAGTTGGTTTAGAGGTCATGCGTATCATCACCTATACAGAAGGTGGACAACGAATTAGTAGTACAGCTATCAGAACAGCATTATTGCAGGATCGTATTTCTGATGCAGAAATCCTGCTAGGTCATGTATATCGACTTTCAGGACGAGTGATATCTGGCGATGCACTTGGAAGAAAAATAGGTTTTCCTACAGTAAATTTATCTCTAAAAGGATTACCAGCTCCTTTAAATGGAGTTTATGCAGTAGAAGTATTAACTACTAATCATAAGTATCCATTAAGAGGAGTAGCAAACATAGGTACTCGTCCTACCGTTACCGGGAACGGGCCAAGTAAGCAACATATGGAAGTCCATTTGCTAGATGTAACATTAAACTTATATGGTTGTTATCTAGAAGTGTTCATACGCGCTAAAGTACGTAACGAGCAACGTTTTGCATCTATAGAAGAATTAAAGTTACAAATAGCGAATGATGTAGTAAAAACCCGTAATTATTTTGATATGGTACAGTCTTAACTACTAATAGTTAGTAATAATGAATCGAGAATATAATGAATAATTATAAAAGTACTATTAATCTACCAAAAACTAAATTTTCTATGCGGGGTGATTTAGCTAATAGAGAACCTTTGATTATCAAACGTTGGTATAAAGAAGATCTATATAAAATCATTTGCCAAGCTACAAAAGGAAAAAAAACTTTTATTTTACATGATGGTCCACCATATGCGAACGGTAGGATTCATATCGGTCACTCTGTTAACAAAATTATTAAAGATATTATTATTAAGTCTAAAAGATTAATGGGCTATGACTCCAAATATTTGCCTGGTTGGGATTGCCATGGGCTACCTATTGAGCTTAAAGTAGAGCAAATGATTGGTAAGCCGAATGAAACAGTAAGCTGTTCTGATTTTATTGTTGCTTGCCGCAATTACGCTTATAAGCAGGTTGCCTGGCAAAAAAAAGAATTTATTCGTCTCGGCGTGCTTGGTGACTGGGAAAACATCTATCTAACAATGGATTTTACCACAGAAGCTAATATCATACGTACTCTTAGTAAAATTATAGAAAATGGTCACCTATATAAGGGTAATAAGCCTATACATTGGTGCATAGATTGCTGTTCTGCATTAGCAGAAGCCGAAGTAGAATATTACGACTATATATCAAACTCAATCAATGTTACTTTTGCGGCAACTAATGCACCTGAGGTTGCTGCTAAGTTCGGAATTAATAATTTCTCACAGTCAGTTTACGTTGTTATTTGGACTACTACACCTTGGACTATACCAGCTAATAGAGCTATATCAGTTCATCCAAATTGTTTTTATCAATTAGTAGAATTTAATGGTAAATGTATAATATTAGCAGAAAATTTAGTAAAAAATTTTATAAAACGTATAGGTGGTATAACTAACTGGAAAATACTTGGTAACTTAGTAAAAGGAAGCTTATTAGAATGGTTATGGTTTCGTCATCCATTTATGGAATTCGATATTCCAGTTATACTTAATAATAACGTTAAGCTAAATACTGGTACTGGCTTAGTACATACTTCTCCCGGTCATGGGCCAGAAGATTATATCATTGGTAGTAAGTACGGTTTGGAAATAGCAAATGTAGTTGGTACTGATGGATGCTATCTACCTGGAACATTTTCATTACTTGATGGAATATCGGTGTTTATTGGTAATAGCATCGTTATTAATATACTAAAAAATAGTGGAACATTATTATATGCAGAACAACTAAAGCATAGTTATCCACATTGCTGGCGACATAAAACACCGCTAATATTCCGTACTACACCACAGTGGTTTATTAGTATGGATAAACAAAATTTAAGTAAAAAGTCACTGCAAGAAATACAAAAAATAAAATGGATACCTAGCTGGAGTAAAGAACGTATTGCTAATATGATTATCAATCGCCAAGACTGGTGTATTTCTCGTCAAAGAATTTGGGGTGTTCCTATGTCGTTGTTTGTGCATAAAGATACTAAAAAATTACACCCCAATACCTGTGAAATAATGGAAAAAGTCGCTAAGCTAGTTGAGAAAAATGGTATTCAGGCTTGGTGGAATTTAGATCAGTCCGAACTTTTAGGTGATGATGCATATAACTATATTAAAATAAATGATACATTAGATGTATGGTTTGATTCTGGTTCAACACACTCATCAGTAATTGATGCAAGACCTGAATTTAACAGTAATCATATAGATGTATATTTAGAAGGAGCAGATCAGCATCGTGGCTGGTTTATGTCATCCTTAATAAGTTCAATGGCTATAAAAGGCAAGGCACCGTATCAACAAGTTATTACCCATGGTTTTACCGTAGATAGTAACGGGCGTAAAATGTCAAAATCTTTAGGCAACGTTATCAGCCCACAGCAGATAGTAGATACACTTGGCGCCGATATTTTACGTTTATGGGTAGCATCTACAGATTACACTGAGGAGATAGCAATTTCAAATGAAATACTAAAAAGTTCAGCTGATATCTATCGCCGTATTCGTAATACCGCTCGATTTCTATTAGCTAACCTAAATGGGTTTGATCCAGTAAACAATATTGTTAGTTATGATAAAATGATAGCATTAGATAGATGGGCAATTAGTAGGGCAAAATTTGTTCAGGATGAAATCATAGCTGCTTATGAAAGTTATAACATTCATAATGTTGTGCAAAAAATTATACATTTTTGTTCAATTGATATGGGATCATGCTATCTTGATATCATCAAAGATCGCCAATACACTACTAAATATGATAGTGTTGCTCGACGTAGCTGCCAAACAGCACTATTTCATATTATTGAAGCGCTAGTACGATGGATAGCTCCTATTATATCTTTTACCGCAGACGAAATTTGGGGCTTCATACCAGGACCTCGTTCACAATATGTGTTTACTGAAGAATGGTATCAATACCTTTTAAAGCTAGAATCGACAGAAACAATGAATGATACTTACTGGGAAAGTATATTACATGTACGTAACGAAGTCAATAAAGTTATCGAGCAGGCGCGTACTAATAAACTAATTGGTAGTTCTTTGGAAGCCAATGTAATACTGTACTCTGAACCAATTATGGCTATGCAACTAAATAAATTAGGCAATGAATTGCACTTTTTATTTATTACATCAGCAGCACAGGTAGTTGATTATACTAATGCTGGCGATAACGCACTTAATAGTGATAGATTAAAAGGTCTAAAGATTACTATTAATAAGGCTACCGGAACAAAATGCCAGCGATGCTGGCATTTATCTAACGATATTGGACATAATAAAAAATATCCTGATATTTGTAATCGTTGTATTATAAATATATATGGTCAAGGTGAAGAACGTAAGTTTCTCTAATTTAATTATGATGCTCAAGTAGAGTTTTAATAATGATTATATATAGTAAAATAATATCTACTGGACTAAGCTGGCTTTGGCTTACACTGGTAGTCTTACTAATTGATATTAGTAGTAAACAGTGGATAATAAATAATTTTTTTTTAGGAGAATCGGTATCAATTACTCCTTGTATCAATTTATTATATACTTATAACTCGGGCGCAGCTTTTAGTTTTTTAGCAAATCAAAATAGTTGGAATATGTTTTTGTTATCTTTTATAGCGATGATTGTTTCAATAGTACTATTAGTTATGATGTACAATTCTGATTATTATAATCGCATAAGCAATATTGCTTATGCGATGATTATAGGAGGAGCATTAGGTAATCTATTTGACCGTATCAAATATGGTGTAGTCATTGATTTTATTGATGTTTACTTTGATACTTGGCACTGGCCAATATTTAATATAGCTGATGCTAGTATATGTACTGGTGTAATCATAATAGTATTAAAAAATTCTTCAGTAGCAGCTACTACTAATCATAAACTAAGGTAAATTTATACATGCACATGCTACTTGCTAATCCACGTGGTTTTTGCGCTGGTGTCCATCGTGCGATTAGTATCGTGGAAAAGGCGATAGCAATTTATGGTATACCTATCTACGTTCGTCATGAAATAGTGCATAATAGTTACGTTGTTAATAATTTACGTAATAAAGGTGTCATATTTATTGAAAAAATTAACCAAGTACCTGATAGTGCTGTGCTAATTTTTTCTGCACATGGAGTATCTAGAGCAATACGTACCGAAGCGCTTAGCCGTAATATTACTATTTTTGACGCTACTTGTCCGCTAGTTACAAAAATACATATGGAAGTAGCACGGGCCAGCCGTCAAGGTACTGAAGTTATTATAATTGGTCACAATGGTCATCCTGAAGTAGAAGGTACTATGGGACAATACAGTAATTTATTTGGCGGAATTTATCTAGTAGAATCAAAGGAAGATGTCTGGCAACTAAAGGTAAAAAATGTTGATAAATTATTTTTTGTAACCCAGACTACTCTATCTATAGATGATACATCAACTATCATTGATACGTTACGACAGCGCTTCCCTAATATTAGAGGGCCACGCAAAGATAATATTTGTTATGCAACAACAAACAGACAAGAGGCGGTACGTAAACTTACTATAGCTACAGATTTAGTACTAGTAGTAGGATCAAAAAATTCATCTAACTCAAATAGGTTAGCTGAACTAGCACATAATCTTGGCAAACCGGCTTATTTAATTGATAACGCTAATGATATCAAACAAAGCTGGCTAAAAGGAATTAATGTTATTGGTATAACAGCTAGCGCATCAGCTCCTAATATTATTGTATGTCAGGTGATATCTAGATTACAGTATTTTGGTGCTAAAAGCACCGAAGAGCTTATAGGACGTCAAGAAAATATTATTTTTGAGTTACCTAGATATCTACAGTATGCATCCTGTAGAATATAAAAGGTAGGTTAAATTTATTGAATTTAATATACTAGTTGAGTAACGCAGTACTGATTTGCCATCGATGATCCAACTTGTTATAATTAACATTCTTAATATGACGTTTATGGGTTATATTGCTACGTTAAATTAACCTTAATTCCGAAAATTAACCTTAATTTTAATCATTAGGTTTTTGGGAGGCTGTTTTGACCAGGTCAAAGTCAGCACTGTTAGTTCTAGCAAATGGAACTAAATTTCATGGGAAAGCCATTGGAGCCGAAGGTACAACAGTGGGTGAAGTAGTTTTTAATACGTCTATCACTGGTTATCAAGAAATTATTACTGATCCTTCTTATTTTCATCAAATTGTTACGCTGACTTATCCTCATATTGGTAATACTGGGACTAATCAAATTGATAATGAATCCTTAAGTGTGCAAGCTAAAGGTTTAGTTATTCGTAATTTACCGCTAATGTCTAGTAACTACCGTAGTACTATGCAGCTATCAGAATACTTAATAAAAAGAAATATTGTTGGAATATCAGAAATAGATACTCGTAAGTTAACGCGAATTTTACGTGATGAAGGGACACAAAATGGTTGCATTATTGTAGGTGATCTGGTAAATGCTGAGCTAGCTTTACGTCAAGCTAGTAAATTCCCTGGTTTAAATGGCATAGATTTAGCTAAAGAAGTAAGTACCAAGGTCCAATATAGTTGGACTAAGGGTAGTTTTGGTAATAACCTAACAGGTAGATTATTATACTCATCAGTACAGGCTGCTGCGGATGCTACTTTACCATATCATGTTGTAGTTTATGATTATGGGACTAAACTAAATATAATGCGCATATTGGTAGATCGTGGCTGTACACTTACTGTTGTGCCAGCTCAAACTACGGCTGAGACTGTATTATCGATGAATCCTGAAGGAATTGTACTAACTAATGGACCAGGTGATCCAGCGCCATGCACATATGCTATTACTGCTATTAAAACGTTACTAAACACTACTGCTATTCCTATATTTGGTATTTGTCTTGGTCATCAATTACTAGCTCTTGCTAGTGGTGCTACAACTAAAAAAATGAAATGTGGCCATCATGGTAATAATCATCCTGTAAAGAATTTAGTCTCTGGTAAGGTAATGATTACTTCTCAAAACCATAATTTTACTGTTGACGAAAATAATTTACCAGAAATACTAAAAATTACTCATATATCTCTTTTCGACGGTACTATTCAAGGCTTACATCGTACAGATAAGCCTGCATTTAGTTTTCAGGGTCATCCAGAAGCAAGCCCAGGACCAAATGATAGTGAATCACTGTTTGATTATTTTATTCAATTAATTAGAACTTATCGTTCTCAGCTTACGCAGCATAACATAACACATAAGTAAGAAGAGAAGATCTACATGCCAAAACGTACAGATATAGAAAGCATACTTATTATAGGTTCAGGTCCAATTGTTATTGGTCAGGCCTGTGAATTTGATTACTCAGGTGTACAAGCTTGTAAAGCACTAAGAGAGGAGAGTTACCGAATAATATTAGTAAATTCTAATCCTGCTTCAATAATGACTGACCCAGATATAGCTCATGCTACTTATATTGAACCTATTGATTGGACAGTAGTACGTAAGATTATTGAAAAAGAGCGACCTGATGCAATTCTTCCAACTATGGGCGGACAAACAGCACTAAATTGTGCTTTAGATCTTTACCGTCAAGGCGTGCTCACAGAGTTTGGAGTAGAAATGATAGGTGCTACAGCTAATGCTATAGAGCAGTCGGAAGATCGTCAACTGTTTGAAAAAGCAATTAAAAAAATAGGTTTAAATACACCACGTTCAGGTATTGCTAGTAATTTTCAAGAAGCACTAGCTGTAGTTGCTACAGTTGGTTTTCCTTGCATTATACGTTCATCTTTTACATTAGGTGGTACAGGAAGCGGGATTGCTTACAACATAAAAGATTTAAAAGAAATTTTCAACCATGGACTAGGACTAGATAGTTCTAATAACTGTCAACTTATGATAGAAGAATCACTAATAGGTTGGAAAGAATATGAAATGGAAGTTGTACGAGATTATAAAGATAATTGTATTATCGTTTGTTCAATTGAAAATATTGATCCTATGGGTATTCATACCGGAGATTCTATTACTGTTGCGCCAGCGCAGACACTTACTGATAAAGAATATCAAATGATGCGTAATGCTGCTATTGCAATTTTACGTGAAATTGGTGTAGAAACTGGTGGTTCTAATGTACAATTTGCTGTTAATCCTGATAACGGACAACTAATAATTATAGAAATGAATCCACGTGTATCACGATCTTCTGCTTTAGCTTCTAAAGCTACAGGATTTCCAATAGCTAAAATAGCAGCTAAATTAGCGATAGGTTATCATCTTGATGAGCTTATGAATAGTATTACAGGTAGCCTTACACCTGCTTCATTTGAGCCTACTATAGACTATGTAGTAACAAAAATTCCAAGATTTAACTTCGATAAATTTTCAGGTACCAACAATCGTCTGACAACACAAATGAAATCTGTTGGTGAAGTTATGGCTATAGGACGGACACAACAAGAGTCGCTACAAAAAGCATTACGCAGCCTAGAAGTAGATGCCACAGGTTTTGATCCTAAAGTAAAATTAGAAGATCCAGAAGCATTAAATATCATACACTATGAGTTACAAAACGCAGGATGCGAACGTATTTGGTTTGTTGCTGACGCATTCCGCGCTGGAATGTCAATTGATAATATTTTTCTTCTTACTAAGATTGATCGCTGGTTCTTAGTGCAAATTGAAGAACTAATAAAATTAGAAAATCATTTATCAAACATCGGAATTACTGTCTTGAATCCTTATTATCTCCGTAAACTAAAAAGAAAAGGATTTTCTGATGCACGTATTGCAATGCTAGTTGGTGTAAAGGAAGAAGACATTCGTAACTTACGAGAAAAGTATAACTTATATCCAGTATATAAGAGGGTTGATACTTGCGCTGCTGAATTTGCTACAAATACTGCATATATGTATTCTACTTATGATGATGAGTGTGAATCGCATCCATCTAATTATGGTAAAAAAATTATTGTATTAGGTGGTGGACCGAATCGTATTGGCCAAGGCATTGAATTTGACTATTGCTGCGTACATGCTTTACTAGTATTACGTGAAGAAGGTTACCAACCTATTATGGTTAACTGTAATCCTGAAACTGTTTCTACAGATTATGATATTTCAGATAGACTTTATCTTGAGCCTGTCTCCTTAGAGAATATATTAGACATTATTAGAATAGAACAACCTGATGGCATGATCATCCAGTTTGGTGGACAAACCCCGCTAAAATTAGCGCACTTGCTAGAAGCAGCTGGGGTACCAATAATTGGAACTCAACCTAAAGCCATAGAACTTGCTGAAAATAGAGAATTATTTCAGAAAATGGTAACTACCCTTGGTTTTAAACAGCCTATCAATGCTACTGTTACTAATATTGATATGGCTGTAGAGAAAGCAGCTATCATAGGTTATCCACTAATGGTACGACCATCTTATGTTCTAGGTGGTAGATCCATGAAAATTATTTATAATAAAATAGATTTATTATTATCTTTAAATAATGCATTTAGTATTTCTGATTGTGAAACACCAGTATTATTAGAAGAATTTATTGAACATGCAACAGAAATTGATGTAGATGCTATTTGCGACGGAAACAAAGTATTTATATGTGGGATGATGGAACATATTGAGCATGCTGGTATACATTCAGGAGACTCAGCTTGTTTGCTACCACCATATACACTTAACAGTGATATTCAAGATCATATGCGCCGTCAGGTAAAAAAATTAGCTTTAGAGCTAAATGTTATCGGATTGATGAATGTACAGTTTGCTGTTAAAAATAATGATGTATACTTAATTGAGGTTAACCCACGTGCATCTCGTACAGTACCTTTTGTATCTAAAGCAATAGGAATAGCTTTAGCTAAAGTTGCTACTAGAGTTATAGTGGGAAAATCACTAATCCAGCAGGGGATAACAAATGAGATTATCCCACCTTATTTTTCTGTAAAAGAAGTAGTGCTTCCATTCAATAAATTTCCTGGTATTGATCCTATCCTAGGACCAGAAATGCGATCAACTGGTGAAGTAATGGGATTTGGTAAAACTTTAGCGGAAGCCTTAGCTAAGGCTATGTTAGGAGTAGGTAAGCAATATCAAATAAAAACAATTGGTAGAGTTCTTCTTTTATTTAGTGAAATAAATCAAGAGCAAGTAGTTAATTTATCTCTTCAACTATTAAATCATGGCTTAATATTAGATGTAACGGAAAATATAGCATTGATCCTTATTAAGGAATATGGTATTAATGCTTGTAAAGTCAATGTAGTAAATAATAACACTAAAATTTTTAGTGAAGTTCAAGATAACATTAAAAATGGAAGATATAGTTATATTATAGTTATGACTACAATAAATAATAAACATATTAATTTGTTTAAATTCATTATTAGTCTTGCTATAAAATATAAAGTATATTATGATACCACTATTAATGGTGCTTTTGCTACAGCTATGTCACTTAACGCTGATGCAACAGCACAAGTGATTTCAATACAAGAAATGCACTCAACAATAAAAATTTATTAATAAATAATCAATAAATTATAAAATAAGTAGTAACTAATTTTATATGATTATTAGCTTAATTGCGGCGCTAACTTCCGATAATATTATCGGAATTAACAATACTATCCCTTGGCATTTATCTAAAGATTTAATATGGTTTAAAAAACATACTTATAATAAACCAGTAATAATGGGTCGTAAAACTTTTGACTCTATTAAAAAACCTTTATATGGTAGACGTAATATCGTATTAAGCCGTAAGGTTATAACAAAACCTACAATTATTAGCAGCGTTCATTGGGTAAATAATTCTATTCAGGCACTAGCTGCTGCTGGTAACGTATCGGAGGTAATGGTTATTGGTGGTGCTCAAGTATACAATATTTTTATCAATCAAGCTAAAAAACTTTATCTAACCCATATTAATATTAAAGTAGATGGCGATACTTTTTTTCCTAATTATCAACATGATCCATGGCGAGTAACATTCCGTGAATGCCATGAAGCTAACATAAATATAAATTCTCCTAGCTACTGCTTCGAAATTCTTGAAAGATAAATAGTTTTTTGTTAGCGTTTAATATTTATTAGTATTTATTTAGTACTTTTACTTGTTGTAGCAGGTATCCTAGTAAATTTTTTATTTTCCCAGCATATTAAAGTTAATTCTCCACCCCAACAGCAACCAGTATCTAAGCAATAAAATCCTTCTGGTGTACCTTTTCCCATTAGCGAAGCCCAATGACCAAATACTATACTATAGTTTTCAGAAATAATCTGATTAGGTATGGTAAACCATGGACGTAGCGGTTCTTGATTTTTATCAGGCATGTTTTTGCATGTAAGATCAAGTGTGCCATTCGGAAAACAGTAACGCATGCGGGTAAAAACGTTAGTAATAAATTTTAGCCGTGCTATACCACTTAGCTCCTGACTCCAGTAATTAGGAATAATTATATCCCTAGTATTAAATAATAACTGGTAGCTATTGCTTTTAAGTAAATTTTCTACTTCAAGTGCGCATTTAATAGCTGTATTTAGGTTCCATTGCGGAGTAATTCCTGCATGAACCATAACTAATTTTTTATGGTGATCTACTTGTAATACTGGTTGATAACGTAGCCAATTAATTAGATCATCAACATCTGATGCTTCTAATACCAGTTTAAGTTTAGTAATATCTTTTATATTATTAACTAACCCAGAATAAACAGCTATTAAATATAAATCGTGGTTACCTAGTACAATACGTACGCTATTACCTAACTTACGTATCATACGTAATACCTCTAATGAACCTGGTCCACGTGCTACGATATCTCCTGTTAGCCAAATAGTATCAATTAATGGATCGAAATTTACTTTATCTATAATTTTCTGTAGCTCATCATAGCAACCGTGAATATCACCTATTAAATAAGTAGACATAATTTATTAATTAATTTATTAAAATTGTTAATGAAAAAAACTTTTTGTTTGGGAATAATATTGTTTACTATCAGCTTGCCAGTATTAACGAAAATAATAAATATAATTTTTGTATATAAAATACTTATTACTAATAAGTTATCAACTTAGTAACTGAGCTAAACGGCAATACTGTTCAACACTAAGGTTTTCTGCACGCTGAGTTGCTATAATCCCATTTTGTAATAACTGTACTACACTAAATACACTACCTAAACTATTACAAATCATCTTACGACGCTGATTAAACGCAAGACGGGTTAAGTTATATAACTGATTAATATCATTTACTTTATAGGGTAGTTTGGCATAAGGTACTAGTCGTACTATTGCAGAGTTTACCTTAGGAATAGGGTAAAAAGAATTAGGCGGGACATCTAGCATTATATGTATATTACAATAGTATTGTGCTATTACGCTTAGTCTACAGTAAGCTTTATTATTAGGTTTAGCTATAAGACGGTTGGCTACTTCTTTCTGTAACATAAAGTGCATATCCGAAATAATATTAATATAACTAAATAATAAAAATATTAGCGATGTAGCAATATTATAAGGTAAATTACCAAAAATCCGCAAAGGATGACCAAGATATTGTGACAACTCAGTAAATTGAACCTTTCTTACATCCTTATTTAAAATATTAAGTTTATGCTTTATAACATTATTACTAGCTAATATATCAGCTAAATTACGATCAATTTCAATCACTGTCATAGTATCAACATACTTTGCTACCTGATAAGTAAGTGCGCCTAAACCTGGTCCTATCTCAACTAGAGCCTGCCCCTTTTTAGGATCGATTGCATCAACAATTAATTTAATAATTTTTTTATCTTTTAGAAAGTATTGACCAAAACATTGCTGTGCAACATGGCCCTGATAACACGTATTATGCATTGACCATCCATATATAATATTATATTAAAAAATTATAAAGCTACCTGCTTATTAAGCTAGTTACAGTTTTACCCAATACTTTGTATTTTAGTACAGTGAAACTATTATTGAATATAAATATTAATTATTATCAATAATTTTTACATATACTGATGAACGTTGTTTTTTTATCAATTGTTTCAATGCTTCAGATAACTTACGTTTATATAATAAACGATAAGCATGTTCTTTTTCTTGTGCTCTAAGTTGGTAAACCTTACGTTTATTATGTAGCTTAATTAAGTGCCAGCCATTTGAGAAGTAAATAGGTTCACTTAGTTCTCCATCTTTAAGAGATAGTAATAAACCACGAAAAATAGGATTGAAGGTATTCAATTTATTCCAACCAAGATCACCACCCTGGTGAGCAGAACAAACATCTGTTGATATTTGCTTAGCAGCTGCACTGAAGCTAATATTTCCACTCTTAATATTCTGTGCTATATTACGTAATTTATAGTATGCTTTCTCATTATCATTATTTTTACTACCTGAGGTACTTATAACAATATGGCTAGCATATACCTCTGTTATAGGTAAAACCATTTTTTGTTCTTTACTACGTATGTCGTTTACTTTAAAAATATGAAAACCTCTCTCTAAGTATATAGGCCCTATTATACTGCCTTTTTGCGCTTCTGTGAGATATTCAGCAACAATAGGAGATAATTCTTTATTTTTTATCCAAAAAAAGTTATGTGAATATAATATATTATCTTTAGTAGAATATTTTTTTGCTAACTGCGAAAAATCTTCTTTTTGGTTGCTGGCTGACATAATTAATATAGCTAGTTCTTTTGCTTTATTAATTTTATATTGTGAAGGTTTATCTACAATAGGTATTACAATATGACTAAGATGAAACTCTTTGCTGTTACTGCTTTTTGCAAATATAATTTTATTAGTCATTGACTCAACTTCATTTTGTAAAATATTTACACGACTACGAACAGCCATCTTACATACTTCAGTCATAAATAAATAATTACGAAGCTGCGTACGATAAGTATCGTAGCTTATACCACTTTTTATCAAAAATCTACGAAACTCAGATATAGATAAATTATTTTTATTAGCTATCTCTAAAATAATTTGATTTAACTGATCATCAGAAATAAAAAAATTTAATTTTTTTTCATTTTTTAAAACAATTTTATGTTTAATTACATGATCTATTAGATAATTATCTATTATATAATGATGCAATAGAATATCTTCTAATCTTGGATTATTTCCAGGTGTGGTATTAATTTTTATTTTTTAATCAATATATTTATATCACTATCTAAAATTATGCTATTATCAATAATAGCAGCAACTTTATTGACTACCTTTTGAGCCCTTACTGGACCTGCGCACAGTAAGATGCAGAGTATCAGTTTTATCCAGATTTTCATTAATATATTATTTAACTGAAATAAGTATATATCATACTATAGCTACTACCTAATCATAATATATAAAAATATTATACTTTAATGAGTAAAAACCTCACTGCTATCATTATCCTTAAAAACTAAATGCTAGAAATGTACTTTCTATAAACTAGAACTTAATCAAATATGTATAATATTTACATTTTTAAATATAAATTAATTGTTTATTGTATTTTATTATTTATGACTACTAGTTGCTCTATCTATAAAACAGTCATACCCCATAATTACCTTAATCAAGGTAATTACTTCAATAAAACTGAAGTAAATAAGCTATATATTGGTATGACCAAACAAAAGGTTCTTTCTGTTCTTGGAACACCAATGTTAACAGATCAATTTGGATATAATACTTGGTATTATATTTTACGCCAGGAACATCGTTATGAATCAATTTATCAAAAAAAATTAATACTAACTTTTAACAAAAATGACATTTTAATAAAAATAACTATATAATGAATTACTTTATATGAGTTAGTATGTTGCAAACAAAACTTAAACATAAATAAATATTACTCAACTAATATGAGAAATTTATGCACGTATCCTCCGTCTTTCTTTAGGATCAATAAGCAATGGCCGATAAATTTCTACACGATCACCATCGTGCAATATTTCTTTAAGTGATATTATGCGGCTAAAAATACCTATTTTATTAACGTTAATAACATCAATTTCTGACTGTAATGAAAGAATTCCTGAAGCTTCAATAGCTTGTGCTGCTGTACTGCCCTCAGGCAGTAAGATCGATAATATATATTGATACTCAGGTAAAGCATAAACTACATTAACACTAATATTAGCCACTATAAACTTCCTTTGCCCGCATAGTAAAGGCCATTATCATGCTATTAACTATTTCTGTAAATATTTGTCCTAGTGCTATATTAATTAGCTGATTTTTTAGTTCAAAATTTAGATATAACTCTACTTTACTTAATTTTTCATTTAATGGAATAAAATGCCAGTATCCAAAAAATGATCTAAATGGACCTTCAACAAGATCCATCATAATACTTTTATTTTTTTTCATAATATTATGAGTAGTGAATGATTTACTAATACCTGCCTTATAAATATTCATTTCAGCAGTCAACTCACTACTATCATACTGCTTTAGTATTTTACTGGTAATACATCCAGGGATAAATTCATGATAGGCATTAATATCATTAACCAAAGCGAACATCTGCTCTACACTATATGGAACTAGCACTGATCTAATGATTATAGGCATAATTTTTATTATAATGTTATATTAATTATTATTTTAACATGTCTATGTTAGATAGATACAAAAATACCTTATTTCTATGAATAAAAAATATAAATCAAGCTTAACTACCATTGAACAAAATAAGCATGTTAGCCACGAATTTTTTATTGAAAAAAAATTTGAAGCTGGACTGTCTTTACAAGGATGGGAAGTACAAGCACTACGTGCCAGAAGAGTAAATATCAGTAATAGTTATGTGTTATTAAATAATAACGAAGCTTTTCTTTTTGGCGCAACTTTCCAACCACTTATAGTTGCTTCATCTAATATAGTTTGTTATCCTACTCGTTCTAGAAAGTTACTTTTAAATAGAAGTGAATTAGATTTCATATTTGGACAAGTTAATCGTAAAGGTTATACAATTGTTCCATTATCCATTTACTGGAAACAACACTTAGCTAAGCTTCAGATTGGCGTAGCTAAAGGTAAAAAAAATATGATAAACGTTATTGTATTAAAAAACGTGAATGGATCATAGATCAAGCACGTATTACAAAATATATTAAATATTAAAGTAGAAAAAAGCTTAGATATTATTAGGCGGGGCTGTTATGGATTTGACAATATTTACGTAACCTTAGGTGCATGTCGAGATAAGGTAATCTCGTAAAATAACCTAAAAAAAATAATTGCAAAAAAATCGCAATATGAATCTGCTGCATTTGCATTAGCAGCTTAATCGGCCTAACAACTGAAGATTCCCTCTATCCCTAGTCTTCG
This sequence comes from Candidatus Palibaumannia cicadellinicola, assembly GCF_001269425.1. Classification (GTDB taxonomy): domain Bacteria; phylum Pseudomonadota; class Gammaproteobacteria; order Enterobacterales; family Enterobacteriaceae; genus Baumannia; species Baumannia cicadellinicola_A. Next base: position 546,144 of record NZ_CP011787.1, read on the forward strand.
CTCTTAGAACGGGGGAAATAGAGGTCAAAAATAACAAAAGAGATCGCGTTTAATTTTTTTTCTGGACTTGAACGTTAAAATTTAATCAGAATAGTTTATCATTTACGTGTCTGTCCGTAGTTGATCAGCGAAATTAAAGACAAAACTAAGCATGTAGTACCAAAGGCGTAGAAATGTTGGACGCGGGTTCAAATCCCGCCAGCTCCACTCAAATAAATTACTAAAGCGATACTTTGTGGACAAGTAATATTAACAAATCAATTACCTTTTAGGTATTCTCATAATACTATATCTAGTCAAGTATTATATCAGTAAGTTTTATTAAAGTTTAAGTTCTTAACTAACAACTAACTATGTATGGATGGGTCAAAATTTTAATACCTTAGATTAGTTGTAATCTAATCTTATTCTGCTTCAGTTACAACAACATTAACATTAAAATTTACATAAACTTCGCTATGAAGACGAATTGTTACTACATGATTACCAATAGTCCGTAGAACACCATTAGGTAAACGTACTTCATTTTTAGTAATATTAATCCCAGCATTAGTGATAGCATTAGCGATGTCACGAGTTCCGATAGAGCCAAATAATTTACCTTCTTCGCCAGCTTTCGAGATTATTTTTACACTGCTTAATTCATTAATTTTATCTGCGAGTGCTTGAGCTTGTAACTTACTATCAGCTAGTTTTGTTTCTAATGCAACACGACATTGTTCAAAATAATCAATATTATTTTTAGTAGCAGGTACCGCTTTACCTTTTGGTACTAGATAGTTACGGGCGTAACCAGATTTTACGTTAACTTTATCACCAAAACTACCAAGATTTAAAAAATTATCCAGTAAAATAACTTTCATATTATACACCTATATAATATTTATATTTAACATATATGTACTAATATTCTATGTAATTATTATATATAATATATGTTACTGATGAATATCAGTATATGGTAATAGAGAAAGGTAGCGTGCACGTTTAATAGCACGTGCTAGTTGACGTTGATATTTAGCACGAGTACCCGTAATACGGCTAGGAACAATTTTTCCACTTTCTGTTATGTAATTTTTCAGTGTTGTGATGTCTTTATAATCTATGTCAATCACTCCTTCTGCAGTGAAACGGCAGAACTTACGACGACGAAAATAACGTGCCATATAATATTTTAGTCTCCATAATCTAATCTATTAAATAAATATGTTCAGCATGCAATACAATTTTTCTAAGTCCATTACGTCCTTTATGACTACATATAAACCCGTGTACGGTAATTTTATCGCCCACTGTGATATTATTCGTAATATTATTTGATAGTATGCTGCTACTTACTACTACAGGTACTCTACACCATGCCTGTCGTATAAAACCAGCTTCATTCTGTACAGAACGATGCTCAATAACAAATTGATAATGTTTTATCCCAGATGGACTTACTTTACTAATAGGGGTCTTGCAAACTGTGCCTGATAACATCAGGTGATTAGCCTTCATCAATTACTCTTAAGCTCAGCATTAGCATTACTTACAGTATCATAATATTTGTTTGTGTCTTTAGTTACAGTTAAATCTTCTAAGTTTTCTTCTTTAGTCTTTACCATAGGAGATGCTTCAGTTATTGCAGACTTAACACGCATTATCATACTGCGTATAACTGCTTCATTAAAGCGAAAAGATTTTTTTAGTTCTTCGATCAATTTCTGTGAAGTTTCTAGGTTAATAAGAATATAGTGCGCTTTGTGCAGTTTTTTAATTGGATAAGTTAACTGACGGCGGCCCCAGTCTTCCATACGATGAATTTTACCTTTATCACTAGTAATCATTGCACTGTAACGTTCAATAATTACAGAAATTTGGTCGCTTTGGTCAGGATGAACCATCAAAATTATTTCATAATGACGCATTATATGGCTCCTTAAATACTATTTAGCCTAATATATATAAGTAAAAAAATTACCTATATCATCATAGATAAAGGCAGTTTAAAAAAACACTAAAAAAATATTAGTGACTTAGTTAAGTGTACTGATCATATCTAATAAAAACAAGGACCTATACTTATTCTTAAAGTTTTTATGCAATGAATGATAATTTATTAATTATGATTCAATGAGAGAGTATAGTCTCTGTCTTACAGCTTCGAAAAGAAAAATACCTACTGCTACTGCAATATTCAACGAAGATACAGAACCAGCCATAGGTATACGAATAAGCGTATCACAGTTTTTTTTTGTTAATGAACGCATACCATTACATTCTGCACCCATTACCAGTGCTATAGGTCTAGTAAGTTGGAATTGATGCTGATATAGATGATAATTAGCATCTATATCAGTACCTATTATATAAAAATTATATTGATGTAATAGATTTAACGTTCTTACTAAATTAGTAACACGGATAAGTGGTATTGTTTCAGCAGCACCACTTGCTACTTTTGACACTGTTGCATTAAAATTTGCTGAACGATTACGTGGAACAATAACAGCATTTACTCCAGCCGCATCTGCACAACGTAGACAGGCACCTAAATTATGAGGATCGGTAACACCATCTAGTACCAATAATAATAACGGTGTGCTATGCTGCTGGATATTTTTATTATCAAGTAAAGAAAGTAAATATTTTTCCTGAAACTGTTTTCCTAGCTGATGATATACTATTGCGATAATACCTTGATGTACAGCACCTTCTACTTGCTTATCTAGCCATTTGCGATTTACTAACTTTATAATAATATTTGCTTGCTTGATTTGCATCATTAGCGATTTAAAGCGTTGATCATAGCGTTCTTGAACAAGATAAATTTCTTGCACAGATTTTGGATTATTTTTTAACACAGCCAGTACTGCATGAATACCGTAAATAATTTGTTTCATTATTGCATTAATGATTGTTTGATAGTAAAAAGCAAACTAACTGAAACTATTATTATATTATATAGTTAGCTTGCTGCTCTGTGCTGTTGATTTTTCGACTTATTATTTTTGTAATCGTAGCGCTTAGTTGATATTAGAGAAAAGTTAATTTTTCTTTCACTCATATGTATTTTTTCTACACGAATTCCTACTGCATCACCAATACTATATATTCTACCAAAAGACTCGCCTATTAGGCGCTTACCTACATTATCATAGCGGTAATAATCGTTATCTAGTGAAGATACATGAACTAAACCATCGATACAAAGTTCATTAATACGGACAAATAAACCAAAACAAGTAACGTTAGCGATAATACCATAGAAAACTTCACCTACATGGTCTCGCATAAAATCGCATTTCAGCCAATCAGCTACATGACGTGTAGCATCATCTGCGCGACGTTCACTCATTGAGCATTGCTGACCAATTTTTAGCATGTCTTGTATTTCTGAATGCAAACCACCAGTTGTAGTATAACTGCCATTTACTTCACCTTTTTGCTTACCTAACAGGTATTTAATAGAACGGTGTAATACTAGATCTGAATAACGACGTATAGGCGAAGTAAAGTGTGTATAAGCCTGTAAAGCTAAACCAAAATGACCACGATTTTCTGGATCATAAATAGCTTGCTTCATAGATCTTAATAACATGGTACGTAACATTTCATTATCCGTCCTATCTGATATTATACTTATCAGATCAGCATAATCCTTAGGGTTCGGCTTATTACCGCCACCTAGAGTTAATCCTAGTTCTGATAATACAGAACGTAGCGAAGAAATATTATCATTACTGGGTCGGTCGTGTACGCGATATAGCGCTGGCTCTTTATTATTAGCGATAAAACTAGCTGCAGCAATATTTGCTAATATCATACATTCTTCAATTAGTTTATTTGCTTCATTACGTACCATTGGCTCAATTCTTTCAATACGTTGCTCAGCGTTAAAAATAAATTTTGCTTCTTCAGTTTCAAATGAGATACAGCCACGCTGTATCCGTGCTTGTTCTAACTTTTGAGACATAGCATATAATTGATTAATTGGTTTTATGATTTTATTAGCATAATTCGAACTTAATTGTTTATTACCTTGCAATATTTGCCAAACCTGATTATAGGTCAGACGTGCTTTAGAATTAATTACTGCTTCATAAAACTTATAAGAAGATAATCTACCTTGAGCTGAAATAGTCATTTCGCAAACCATACACAAACGGTCTACTTTGGGATTTAACGAACATAATCTATTAGATAGTACATCAGGTAACATTGGTATCACCTTAGATGGAAAATATACTGATGTAGCTCGATTACGCGCTTCATTATCTAGAGGCGTATTTGGACGTACATAGTAACTAACATCAGCAATTGCTACCAACAAACGCCATCCCAAACGTTTTTTCTCGCAATATACTGCATCATCTAAATCACTTGCTTCTTCTCCGTCAATGGTAATCAATGGTAGCATCCGTAAATCAATACGGCCGCTATAGTCTGATTTAGGTACTTCTTCATATGTGTTTTTGAAACTAGCAGCAATCTGTTGTTCTACTGCTTGCGGCCAAATATAGGGCATATCATATGTCCGTAACGCAATAGCTACGGCCATACTAGTACCCATTTTATCACCAAGAACTTCTATTACTTTACCTATTGCTTTACCATTGGTATAGCGATTAGGACGCTGGGTTAATTTGACTACTACTATGCAACCAATATGAGCATTATGCGTAGCTTCTTGAGGAATAATAATTTCAAAACTAAGACGGCTATCCTCAGGTACTACAAAAGCTTTGTTTGCATTTCTGAAAAAATGACCTACTATCTGGTTAGTATTAGGTACTAGTACTCGTATAATACGAGCTTCTCTACGACCTTTATTGTATCCTCCCTTAGATGTAGTAGTTGCGGCTATAACCACATCACCATTAATGGCTATTTTCATCTGTTCTGCAGAAAGATAAAAATCTTCTTTTCTACCATCCACTCGTAAAAAACCAAAACCATCTCTATGACCAATCACAGTACCACGCAGTACATCTAAATTTTTTTTTAGTACATAATACTTTTTTTTTATACACATTAGTTGTCCATTACGCTCCATTGCACGTATAATTCGGGTTAGACCTGCTAATTTATCTACGCAACAAATATCTAGTTACAGCGATAAATCATCGATCGATACTAATCTAGATTTATCTATTAGATAGGTTAAATAGTCTTAGATCCCTACTAGCAACTAGTAAATCACTAGCTCTGAAAAATAATTTTTTGACATAGTGCTACCTAAATTAGGTCATAGTAGGTAAGCGTAGGTAAGCATAGACAGACTATTTTTATTTTTAAATACTTTATTAAGTTATTATTAATTCATTACGCTATTACGTTCAATGGGTCACGTAAAATAATAGTATCGTTGCGATCTGGCCCGGTTGAGATTATATCAACCGGTACTCCTGTGAGTTCTTCGATACGTTTAATATAGTTACGCGCGGCTGCTGGCAACTTGTCTAAAGTTTTTATTCCAAAAGTAGTTTCCTTCCAACCTGGTAATATTTCGTAAATAGGTTCAATACCAGTCCAGTTTTGCGCAGAAATTGGGGTATTATCTATTATTTTGCCATCAGGCAAACGGTAAGCATAACATATTTTTACTTCATTAAAATGATCTAGTACATCTAGCTTAGTAAGACAAAAACCAGATAAAGAATTTATATTGACCGCGCGACGAAGAGCTACTGCGTCAAGCCAACCAGTACGACGACGACGGCCAGTTGTTGCGCCAAACTCATTACCATTAATACATAATAACTCACCTATTTCGTCGAATAACTCTGTAGGAAATGGGCCCAAACCTACGCGTGTTGAATAAGCTTTAACGATTCCTAATATATACCCTATATAGCGTGGTCCTAAGCCAGAACCTGTAGTAACACTACCTGCTGTTGTGTTGGAAGATGTTACATATGGGTAAGTCCCATTATCAATATCTAATAAGGTACCTTGAGCGCCTTCAAACATCATGATATCACCATTATTACTTGCTTTATTTAGTAAATCTGAGACATCAACTACCATACTAGTTAGTATTTCTGCTACAGCCATGACATCATTAAGTACCTTATTGTAGTTAATTGATTCCATCTTATAGTAATGTACTAGCTGAAAGTTATAATAGTCCATGACATCATGAAGCTTAACTGCAAATTCTTTTTTGTTAAATAGGTCACCTACTCTTAGTGCACGTCTTGCTACTTTATCTTCATATGCTGGACCAATACCACGTCCTGTAGTACCAATAGCATTAACGCCAAGTGCTTGTTCACGTGCTATATCCATAGCAACATGATAAGATAAAAGTAGTGGACAAGCTTCTGAAATTAGCATGCGTTCACGAACTGGTATACCTCTTGCTTCTAACTGCTGCATCTCTTTAATCAGAGCGTCTGGCGATAGTACTACACCATGGGCTATGATGCTAATGACATTAGCACGTAAAATACCTGAAGGAATTAAATGAAGTATTGTTTTTTCACCATTAATTACTAATGTATGACCAGCATTATGTCCTCCTTGATAACGAATAACATATTTAGCTTTTTCAGTTAATAGATCAACAATTTTACCTTTACCTTCATCACCCCATTGGGTACCCAGCACAACGATGTTATTAATCATTTTTTATTAAAAATACCATATTAATTAATATTTTAATTTTATCATTTGAATTTAATTTTTACATTACTTAATTGTATCTTATACAATATAATTGTAATATTAATTACAGTAATGCACTAAATAATTAATTTACTAAATCATTGATGATTGCTAACAACCTTTTTTACAGGTAATTTCATAAATCTTAAAAAATCACTTTCTGGGCTAAGTACGAAAATATTATTACCTTTAAAGCTATTTTTATATGCACGTAAACTACGAACAAAAGCGTAGAAAGATGGATCTTCGCTAAAAGCTTCAGCATATAGTTTAGCAGTTTCAGCATCAGCTTCACCCCTAATAATTAGAGATTGGCGTTCTGCTTCAGCTAGGGTTCTTGTTACTTCATAGTCTGCTGTAGCACGCAGTTTTTCTGCTTCTTCTTGGCCCTGAGAACGATGACGACGTGCTACTGCCTCACGTTCAGCACGCATTCTCTGATAAATAGCATCAAAAACTTCTGTAGGTAAGTTAATTTGCTTTATCCGCACATCTACTACCTCAATACCTAGTGCAGCCATACTGTTTGAGTTTACTGTTTGTTGTGAAGAGTTAGTATCGTCGTAGTAGTGCTCAACACGAGCTACCGCAGATGATATCGCATTATCAGCTGCAGTAGCAGTAGCTAGTAACTCATCATCATCACCAGATGTGCCATTATTTAATGCTTCACGTACGTCAGTCATTAACTGATTACGAGAGTCTGTTACAATACCCTTAACATTTAGACGACCTAGTTCTGAACGTAAGCGGTCGGAAAATTTCCTTTTTAGCAGTACTTCTGCCTGTGATACATCGCCCCCACCTGTGGCTAAATAATAACGACTAAAGTCGCTGATACGCCACTTAATATATGAATCTACAATAAGATCTTTTTTTTCCATAGTCACGAATCTATCTGCCTGGTTTTCCATAGTTTGAATACGAGCATCTAGATTCTTAACTTTTTCAATAAAAGGAATTTTTATATGTAGGCCTGGATTATAAATTAGTGGTTTATTATTACGATCTCTTAATACTTTACCAAAGCGTAAAACTATGCCGCGTTGTCCTTCTTGAACAACGAATAATGACGTATATAATATAAAACACATGATACCAATAATAAGTGTAAAATTTGTTCGCATGAGTGTCTATCTCCCTTGACGGATAATATCGTCACGGTTAATATCGTAGCGTTGTGTATTAGTATTAGTCTTACTTGGATTCATAACTTTCTCTTTTTCTTTGTTTTCTTTTTCTTTTACTGGTAAACGCATAATATTCAACTTATTATTATCCTGAATCGATTTATCATCAGAAATATTATTACTATTTTTTAAAAAATAATTAATTGGTAACATCATTACATTACTATTTTTTTCGCTAATAATTATTTTATTATTTTTACTTAGCATATTTTCCATAGCATCGATATATAGACGTTCTCTAGTTACTTCTGGTGCTGCCTTATACTCTGGTAATACCTTAGAAAAACGCTTAACTTCACCTTCTGCCTCTAAGATAGTACGAGTTTTGTATGCACGTCCTTCTTCTAAAATTCTCTGCGCCTTACCGTTAGCCCTAGGTTGTACCTCGTTAGCGTACGCTTCTGCTTCTCTAATATATTGCTGTTCGTTTTCTCTTGCAGCTATTGCGTCATCAAAAGCTGCTTTTACTTCTTCTGGGGGTCGTGCAGCCTGAAAGTTCACGTCCAGTAAGGTTATGCCTATGTTATAAGGAAGAATAGTATCTTCTAGAACATGCTGGGTATCGCTACGGACTACAGTACGACCTTCAGTCAAAATTCTGTCCATAGTATATTTTCCGATCACACCACGTAGAGCGCTGTCTGTAGCTTGACGTAAACTATCGTCTGCATCTGTTACGCTAAATAGATACTGTTTAGGATCTGTAATACGGTACTGTACGTTCATTTCAACACGTACTACGTTTTCATCAGAAGTAAGCATAACACCAGAAGCAGCTAATTCTCGTACTGATTCTACGTTAACAGTAGTTACTGTATCAATTAATGTAGGCTTCCAATTCAAGCCTGGAGTAACAATATGGTCAAATTTTCCTAATCTAAGTACTACCCCGCGTTCAGCCTCTTTAATGGTATAAAAACCACTACAGGCCCATATAAGTATTAAAGTAATAAGCCCAAGAATATAAAATCTAATTTTTTTAGTCATAATTGGACTACCAAACCAGCTTAATTTACTATTTAACTTTCTTAAAATAGAATCATAATTCATATTAATATTAGAATTATTATTGCGATTGCTCCACTGGTCTCTGTCATTTTCGTTATTACCTGGCGGATTCCAAGTCATTGTTGATCTCCATGTAATGATTAATATTGTTGTCTGTATTGTTGTACTATGATCTTACAAAAGGTAAGTTAAACAATATATTCTAATAACTCAACTTCCTGTTTACATAAACGAAACCATTTATTTTTTGGTAATCTGATTATTAATCGAACGCTGCCATCTGTTTCAATCCAATATTTTTCGATTGCATTTAACTGATAAAAATAGCTAAGTAGTCTGCCTGCTCTAGGTGGTAAGCATAAATGATAACTAGTAATGTCACCTACTAAACACTCTTCTAGTGCTTTTAGCAGTAAGCTAATGCCATGGCCGCTTTGTGCAGATAACCAAACACTTACTGGATTGTTAAACTCATTACGATCAATACGTGGGGTAAAATTGTTTAATTTGTCTATTTTGTTCATAACCAGTAACTTTGATATTAAATTAGCATTAATTTCTGCTAATACTTTTTCTACAGAACTAATTTTTATATTTATGCAGTTATCTGATGCATCGACAACATGCAGTAGTAAAGTAGCCTGTCGTATCTCTTTTAGTGTTGCCTGAAATGATGCTACCAGATGATGAGGCAGATCTCTTATAAAACCTACTGTATCTGCTAGTACAATATTGCCAACAGTTTTTATATTTATATTTTTTATTTTTGTATCGAGAGTAGTAAATAATTTATCTGCAGTCTCTACACTAGCTTTAGTAAGATAGTTGAATAATGTAGACTTTCCAGCATTAGTATAACCTACTAATAACACAGTTGGGATAGAAGCACGGGTAAGCCTCCCTTGCTCACGTCTATTTTCTAACTTTTTTATACGTAAAAGAATGGTATTAATACGTTTACGTAATAAACGACGATCTGTTTCCAGTTGAGTCTCACCAGGTCCACTGAGCAGACCAATTCCACCTTTTTGTCGTTCCAGATGCTTCCATCCGCGCACCAGTCGAGTAGACTGATGACTTAATTGTGCTAATTCAACTTGCAGTTTTCCTTCATTAGTACGTGCGCGCTGTGCAAAAATACTTAATATTAAACCAGTACGATCAATTACACTACACTCAAATAATAACTCCAGATTACGTTCTTGAGCTGGTGATAAAGAATGATTAAAAATAACAATAGAGGCCGCATTATTCTTCACTTTTTCTGCTATTTCATTAGCTTTACCCTCACCAACGAAATATTTAGCATTTGGTGTATTACGACTACCTGTGACTATATTTAATATGGAAACTCCAGCGGAACATACCAAAGATTCAAATTCATCTAGATCATCTTTAAAATTATGATTTTTTTGAAAACAAATATGAACTAGTATTGCTTGCTTATGCTTACCTAAATAATAACAATTTAACAAGCTGATAACCTCTTTTTAATTAAATTAAGCTTTATTGTGTTGTGGTAACAGTTGCGAAAATTTTTAAATACTTTAGTAAACAATATTAATCAAATTATTATTTGATACAGCGCATAACTGATCTACAGTAGATATAGCATGATGCTATAGGATGCTTATACACAATTATATTTTTACTTTTTTTTACTTTCATTACTTGCTATATAGCTATCTATATATTAGATACACTGTATTAAACTAATTAACTTATTCGTATATCAACAATTATCAATAATTTTTAATATTCTATCAATCATAGAAACTGGTTGATTACTATTTAACACATAAACTTCTGGCCAGTTACGTAGCCAAGTCATTTGGCGCTTAGCAAGCTTTCTTGTAGCATAAATACAATTTAATACCATGCTATCATAATTAATTTCTCCTGCTAAATATGACCATATCTGACGGTAACCAACGCAACGCATAGATGGCATATCTTTGTTAACATCACTACGGGCAAAAAGCTTACTAACTTCATTTTCAAATCCATTTTTTAACATTTGATGAAATCGCTGTGTAATCCGCTTATTTAGTAAATCACGATCACATGGCATGATTGCAAATTGCAATACTTTATATTTATATTTAAGATCATCCCCAGATATTTTAGTCATTTCTGTTATAGTTTTACCTGAAAGCAAAAATACTTCTAGTGCTCTCACTAATCTATGCGAATCATTCGGATGAATACGATTTGCTGCGATTAAATCAATTTTTTTTAATTTACAGTGTAATTTTTCCCATCCTAAATGTTGTGCCTCACTTTTAATCCGCATACGTATTTCATTATTAGCTTTAGGCAAGGGAGATAAACCATTCAATAAAGCCTTGAAGTAAAGCATCGTTCCACCTACTAGCAAAGGAATACGTCCTGCTGCAGTGATTTTGTTCATTTCATGAATAGCATCACTACAAAAATTAGCTATTGAATAAATGTCTACTGGATCACAGATATCTATTAGCCTGTGTGGAGCCTGCATAAGCTCATTATTATTTGGTTTAGCTGTTCCGATATCCATGCTACGATAAATTAGTGCAGAATCGACGCTAATAATATCAACAGGTAATTGTTTGCATAATTGTAACGCTAATGCTGTTTTACCTGAAGCTGTTGGGCCCATTAAAAAAATAGCTGTAGGTAGGAGACAAGAATTTATATTATTCATAGTTTAATTTTTTAATAGCAGCTTCTACATTTAATTTAACAATAAGCGAATTAGGAGGATTGTTTACCCAATGTGGACAAAGTCTCTCAATTTCTGCAATTAATGGAATTGCCCTATAATAGCTCCATATAGTAGTAGTTTCATTATTTATATTACGTGCAAGCCATGCTGCAATTTTTTTAGATGTTATTAAATATTCACTATTAAGGTACACTAATAGTTCTATAATTAAGTTGTGTAAATTTTTTTTCCTTAATAATGGTAATGGTACTGCATTAAGTATTACTTGAGACTCATTAGCTTGCAGCACAATCCCAATGTTTTTCAAAAAAACAATATTTTTGTAAAGTGTTACAGTTTCATCTTTACTTAATGTCATACGTATTGGAATTAGTAGCGAATGAGATATAATATTATCTTTTTCAGGCGTTAATTGACGCTCAGTGATATAAATATTAGCGAATTTTAGTGATAGTAATGATAATCCGTGAGCTGCTTCTAAAAGAGCATAGCAAGGATAGTATACAGTCAATAATCGACCAAAACTATTTTTATAATCACTACTAATATTTGCTGCTGTATTAATATTTTTTTCTTTTGTACAAATATTATTTTTATGTTGTTTATTATAAATAATTACTCTAGTAGAGTTACTAACTAATTCATTAGCTTTATCTGGTTCTGTTACTGCTTGTAATTTATTGCTACATAATGGGATTGGAATATAATTAGTAGTATCTAGGTATGGTTTTATTTTTTTTTGCAACACAGTTACTACAGCCTGATAAATAACATGGTGCACTAACCGCTCATTGTGAAATCTTACATCTTTTTTAGCAGGATGAACATTAATATCAATTTGGTTAGGGTTCATCGTAATAAACATAACAAAAGCTGGAGACCTAATTCCATTTAACTGTTCTTGGTAAGCCTGGCTGATAGCATGGTTTATCAGCTTATTCCGTATCACACGTTGATTCACATAACTATATTTAATAATAGGAAAATATTCATTTTTTTCTGGTTTATCGGAATCTTCAGTCCATCCAGATACAGTTATATCGCTATACTGCCAGCATAATACTAGTGCTCGTTTAACGAATCTAATTCCACAAATACTACTAAGCCTTCGCAAATACTGACTATTATCTCTAACCGCTCGATATAGTTGAACGTTTTTGTTATTATGCTGAACAATAAATGTTACATCGAATCTTGCTAGTGCTATTATCCGAATTACTTCTTCAATATTCTTAAACTCAGTTTTATCGGTACGCATAAACTTACGCCTAGCTGGGGTATTATAAAATAAATCTTGAACTTCCACTGTAGTACCTACTGGATGTGCTGCTGGCTTAATACTAATGGATGCTATATTGTCTTTATAAGCCTCCGCTGATGCCTGCCAAGCTTCATTTTGTTCAGTTATGCGTGAAGTTATAGTAATGCGAGCAACAGAACTAATACTAGCTAAGGCTTCCCCGCGAAATCCCATACTGGTAATAGACTCTAAATCTTCTATAGTAGATATTTTGCTAGTTGCATGGCGCGCAAGAGCTAGTATTAGTTCATTTTTACTAATTCCGCTTCCATTGTCACGGATACGTATAGTTTTCATTCCTCCATTTTCGATATTAATATCAATATGTGTAGCACCAGCATCTAGGCTATTTTCGACCAATTCCTTGACTACCGATGCAGGGCGTTCTACAATTTCTCCTGCTGATATTTGGTTAACTAATTGTTTTGATAGTATAATAATAGGCATAGTATATAGTTAATTTTCTGTTATAAATATTATTTTTAACTTAACTTTACTTTGTTTTATAACATCTTTAATCTAGTATAGTAGTATTTTCTATGTAGTATGTGCTATAAAATATGCACGTAATCCAAGATGCAAAGCATTAGCTATTTTTTTTTGATAAGAACTACTACCTAGTAGTAGTTCTTCTCTAATATTACTGATGAAACCAGTTTCAACTAATAATGATGGAATATCAGGAGAACGTAGTACTCCTAAGTTAGCATATTGAGGCTTAGTTTTATGTAAAGATCCAACAATTTTTAATTTTCCTAGTACTTTTACTGCAATTTCATATCCTACCCGTTGTGAATGATCAAACTGCAAGTCTAATACTAATTTACTGAAGTATGGATCACCTATACTGTTAGTGAGTAATTTACTTGCACAACCTATTAATTTATATTGTTTATCGTATTGTTCCAGCCAATTGTATATTTCGCTATGAGCACGTCTGTTGGATAATATCCATACTGAAGCGCCACAGGCACGTCTGTTTGACGCAGCAGCATCAGTATGTATAGATACCAATACACTTGCTCCATGTTTGCGTGCTACTTCTGATCTATCAATGACTGACATAAAATAATCTCTGTTACGAGTAAGTACAGGCTTAAACATAGGATCAGCGTTTAACATAATTTTAAGCTTACGAGCTATAGCTATTGTAACATTTTTTTCTTTTAGCCCTTTATTGCCTGTAGCACCTGGATCTTGACCACCATGTCCAGCATCAATTGCAACAACTATTGGTATAGTTATTGGTAGAGTACTTACTGCTGCTGCTTGACATAATTTATGTAGCGATGTTGAATGTAACAACTTATTTAGTGTAGCAGCAGTAGTAGTAGCAGAAGATATAAAAACATTATTTTTTTTATTAATATTAATATTAGTCGTATTAGTATGTGTTTGCCCTCTAATTATAATGACTAAATTATAATTTTTACCAAATTTACGTAAACTAACTTGCTGTATTGTAACGTTAGTATATAATGAGCATTGAATATCAAAAACAATACGAATACTTGTATTATTTTTTTGTGTACTAGTACGAATGCTTTTAATTAGATTATATCTATTAAATTTTAGAATAATTTTTTTTTTTAAAGATATAGGTATACTTTGGCTAATATCTAATACGATCCGTTCTGGATTATCTATAAAAAAACAATTATATACTGGTGATTGATTAAATCTAATGGTGATTATTGATTTAATTACTTTATTCTTTACTATAAGAGTCTTTAAATTTGCAGTAGCAGAATTGCTAATAATCAATATTATTAATAAAGTGTTTTTTAAAAAAATAATAAAAATTCATAGAATTTAGTTATAAGACTAACTAATTACTATATAGATAAAGCGAATAGTAACTTTTTACCAATAGCGCTGAAAGCTTGTGCTTCTGCCAGACGCATGATTCCAGGATACTTATATTTTAATGTAATAGATAGGTCCATAGTTGGTAACAGACCTTCACAAGACTGTGGCCACTCTATCAAAAATAAATATCTATTATAAAAATAGTCCTGTATCCCCATATACTCTAATTCCTCAGTATTAGATAAACGGTATAAATCAAAATGATAAACATTCCAACGCGCTAATAAATATGATTCGACTAAAGTATAAGTAGGGCTTTTTACTTTTCCAGGAAAACCTAAAGCTTGTATAACACCACGACAAAATGTTGTTTTACCTGTACCAATATCGCCATAAATATTAATTACACAAGATTCTTGACATGATGCTGCTAATTTAGCACCGAAAGTGACTGTTGCAGTTTCATCTATTAAAGGTATTAATACTTTTTCCATATTATATATAATACATAATCCCTTATGGCTGCTGCTCTATCATTATAAAATGTTTACGATAATAGGCTAATTCTGCTACTGATTCTAAAATATCATCTAGAGCTTTATGACTATTTTTTTTCTTTATTCCTACTAAAATGTCTGGTCTCCATCGTCGTGCAAGCTCTTTTAAGGTACTTACATCTATATACCTGTAATGAAAATAAGCTTCTAGCGCTGGCATATAACGGTATAGGAAGCGCCGATCTTGACCAATACTATTACCACAAATTGGCGATGTATCAGCTGGTACCCATTGTTGTAAAAACATTAGTGTTTGTTCTACTGCTTGGTTTTCATTATACTTACTGTGACGAACTCTATCTACTAACCCGCTAGTAGTATGAGTACGCATGTTCCATTTATCCATTAACATTAGTTGTGCTTCTGACTGATGTACGGCTAACACAGGTCCTTCAGCTATTACGTTAAGATAAGAATCAGTAATTAGTGTAGCTATCTCAATAATACGATGATATTCAGGATCTAGACCAGTCATTTCTAGATCAATCCATATTAGGTTATGGTTATTTACCGGCATAATAATTAATTATGTTGTGCAACAATAAAGAATATATTTAATAATATATATCTATATTATAGATTATATATATGTCAATTATTTTAATATCTATATGCTGCTATGTATTAACTAAATACTAATCACATGTATTGAATAAAGTTTTATAATAAAACTAAATTTATTGAATTAAAGTAACATTACTTTATTTAATTAAGATAAGATAAATTGTATTGTTTTCATGAGTTAAGAGGTTACCTGTGCTAAACAGGATAAAAATCTTGTTAGATTATATGCAATATATACTTAAATTATGGTTAACCCAACTAATAGGATGGGGTGCTGAGCGCAATGGAGGCTGGTTAACTATAATAGTCATTAAAATATTCGTACTGTACTATAAAGTAAATATGCAAGAAGCACTAGAACCTAATATAGCTAATTATCCTACATTTAACTCTTTTTTTAGAAGATCACTAAAGAAATCAGCCAGACCAATAGATACTAATTCCTCGGTAATCGTACTACCAGTTGATGGTATAATCTCACAATTAGGTACAATAAACGGAGAGTTTATCTTTCAAGCTAAAGGACACTACTATAGCTTAACAGCGCTACTAGCTGGCTATGATAATCTCATAGAGAAGTTCCGCAACGGACAGTTTGTCACAACTTATCTATCTCCTGGTGATTATCATAAGATCCATATGCCTTGTAATGGTGTATTACGTCAAATGATATATGTTCCAGGTGATTTATTATCAGTTAATCCTGTTAACACTAAAAAAATTAATAATTTATTTGCCCGTAACGAACGGGTAATTTGTTTATTTGATACTGATTTTGGTTCAATAGCGCAAATTAGTATAGGCGCTACTATTGTTGGTAGTATTACTACAGTATGGTCAGGTACAGTTACACCACCAAGAGAAGGTGTAATAAAATGCTTTTACTATCCAAAAAAAATAGTAAAAGATGCAATAATTTTATTTAAAGGGCAAGAAATAGGTAGCTTTCAGCTTGGTTCTACTGTAATAAATTTGTTCTCTTACGGTAGAGTAAAATTAAGTGATCACTTACATACAGGTTATTTTACCCGTGTTGGAAAACCACTTGCATATGGCTTAAGATGTAATTCAGCATAAAAAGAGAATTTGTGCTTTGCACTTTATAATTATTTTTTTACTAGGCTTACTAGTTACAACCCAAGGATTAAACGCTAACATACATAATGATCATGGTATAAAAAAAAATTTAATACAAAAAGAGCTAGATGATAAAAGTACTGCTAATCATCATGCGATAATATATTCTATACAGTTAGCGTTAAACGCTGTTGCTGAGAGCAAAGCATCTATTTTAAAAATTAAAGAATACCAGAAGGTAATTGAAGATTTTCAATTTCTTAAACTTAAGATAAGTGCTAAACAACAAAAAATTGTTGCAAATCAAACTAAAATAAAACTCTATAAGAATAGTTCTACTATAGAACTAAACAAGCAATTGTTGCAGTTAAACAGACAATTCATGGATATAACTAGACAACTACAACATGAGCAAGAAATCACACGCACAATCAGCGATTCTCTAAGTTTCTTACCGCAGCAACAGACTAAAGCACGTAAAGCACTGAATGATATAGAGCAACAACTTCAACAACATTTACTTATACAATGTACACCACTAGAGCAATCACAAGCAACTGCATTACAGGCAGAACAAATAGCACTACGGCTTAAAGTATATGAATTAGATTTGACGCAACTTAGTGCTAATAAGAGGCAAGAACTTTCACGCTTACGCGCAGAAATATTAAAACAACGTCAATATAGTATGGATACTCAATTACAATTATTACGTAATTATTTAAATATTTTATATCAGAATGAAGCTGAACAAGCGTTTAAACATAACGAAATGATAGCAGAACAAGGTATAACACTACCTAAATCGATAAGTAATCTATTAAAAACTAATCGAAAATTTTATATTGCTCTTAATAAACAAGCTAAACGCATGGATATTATCGCTTCGCAGCAACGTAATGCAGTATTAAAAACTCAAAAAATACGAAAAGTTCTTACAAATTTAATTGAACATGAACAGTGGCTAAATGAATCACCAATACTCGGAGAAACACTACGTAATCAGATTTCTAATCTTACAGATTTTACTAATAAAAAACCAAAGCCGCTGCCGCTAGATCGTGAAATTGCGCAGCGGCGAGTTAAGCGCTTACAGTATGAAGATTTAATTAATAAGCTACCACATTTAATAACAAGTACACAAGATGACGGGTCGCCGCTTAAACCAGCACAAAAGCTAATTTTATCAGCGCAATTGATAACTCAGCGTAACTTACTTAATGCATTATTAACAGGAAGCGATACAGAAATACTAGAACTAACTAAACTTAAGGTATCTTTTAATCAGTTAGAAGACGCAATAAGAGAACTTAATGAATCTGCTCATAGCTATCTATTTTGGGTAGCAGACGTAACACCGGTTAACTTTGCTTATCCTTTACTGATTTTTAAAGATATAAAGCAACTTATTAATTTAGATACATATCACCAATTTATATGTTCAATAAAAATGATGTGTAGCAAAAATACAACTTTTATTCCGCTTGTAGGATCTATTATATTAATAGTATTAAGCATTAGTTCCCGTAAAACTTATTATAAGTTTTTAGTAACATCTAGTAATAAAGTAGGTAAAGTTAATCAAGATCATTTTATATTAACGCTACGTACTGTGTTATGGTCATTACTCATAGCCTTACCGCTACCACTGTTTTGGGCAACGATTGGTTACGGATTACGTCATGCTTGGCCTTATCCAGCTGCGGTAGCGTTCGGTGAAGGTATTAGTGCTACTGTGTTAATACTCTGGATATTGATCGTTAGCACATATTTTGCTAACAATCAAGGACTTTTTATTGTTCACTTTGGTTGGCCTGCCCTACAAGTAAAACGTGCACAGCGCTATTATACATTTTTTATTAGTATGATTATCCCTTTAATTATTATATTGATTGCATTGGATACTTATCATCATCGGGAGTTTGCAAGCAATCTAGGTCGACTATGTTTTATCTTATTATGTATCTGTTTAGCGCTAGTTAAGGTAAATTTAAAAAAGGCTGGATTACCGTTGCATCTTGATAAACATAAACATAGTTCTAGCGAAAATATGGTTAATAGATTACTATGGAATATTATCATATCTGCACCAATATTTGCTGCTATAGCCTCCTGCCTAGGTCATTTAGCAACGGCCCAATCACTATTAGCTAAGCTAGAAAAATCAGTTGCTATATGGTTATTATTACTTATTATTTACTATATAATTAGACGCTGGATGTTTATTCAGCGCCGTCGTATTGCATTTGAACGTGCTAAACAGCGACGTGCCGAAATTTTAGCTCAGCGGGCACGTAATGACGATAATTTATCTCAATCTCAATTAAATGAAGTGGCAGCAGAAGTAGATGACAAGGTATTAGATCTAGATACCATGAGTACTCAGTCGCTGCAATTAGTAAGATCTATTATAACCCTAATAGCTCTGATATCTATTATCTTACTTTGGTCGGATATTTACTCAGCATTTAGTTTTTTAGAAAAAATACAACTTTGGGATGTAACTTATCCTATTAATGGCGTAGAAACTATTCATCCTATTACTTTAGGCGCAGTATTAGTTGCTATTATAGTTTCTATGATTACTACTCAGCTAGTGCGTAACCTACCAGCACTACTTGAGTTAGCATTATTACAACATTTAAATCTTACCCCTGGCACTGGTTATGCTATTACTACATTAACTAAATATAGTCTAATGTTTTTGGGAGGATTAATTGCATTTTCTTTTATTGGCATAGATTGGTCTAAATTGCAATGGTTAGTTGCTGCTTTAGGTGTAGGTTTAGGATTTGGCTTACAAGAAATTTTTGCTAACTTTATATCTGGCCTTATTATTTTATTCGAAAAACCAATTAGAATCGGTGATACAGTTACCATCAGTAATCTTACGGGTAATATTACCCGTATTAATACACGTGCTACAACTATAACTGACTGGGATAGAAAAGAAATAATAATGCCTAATAAATCATTTATTACTGAACAATTTGTAAACTGGTCATTATCAGATACTGTAACTCGTGTTGTGTTACATATTCCCGCTCCGCCTAGAGCACATATTGAACAAATTACTCATATTTTAGTACAAGCAGCACAAAACTGTCAATTAGTATTAGAAATGCCAGTTCCTGAAGCTTTTCTAGTTAATGTACAGCATGGGGTACCTATTTTTGAGTTAAGAATGTATGTAGCTGAAATGGGACATCGTATGCCGTTACGCCATCAGGTACATATGCATATTATAAATGGATACCGAGAGAATGATATAGAACTACCATTGACACCTATGATTCAGTGGTTTCAATCAAAATTTAATATTAATGAAGCAGCGTATTGAATTAATTATATAGTTAGTGTAAGCAAGCTTATTAGGCACATGTAACAGAAAAAGCTATTACCTCTCTTATATTTTTTACTTTTAATGCAAACATTAGTAAACGGTCAACTCCTAATGCAACACCAGAGCATGTAGGTAAACCATATTCTAATGCAGCTAAGAGTTGATAATCTATAGGTCTTTTCTTTAGATTAATAGCTGTTCGTTTATTATTTTCTTGCTTCAATCTATCACGTTGCTTATCAGCATCAGTAAGTTCAAGGAACCCGTTTGCTAGTTCTATGCCTTGAAAATATACTTCAAACCTATCAGATACTCTGTTATCTTTATAGTTAATTTCTGCCATTAATGCCTGAGAAGCCGGAAAATGATAGACAAAAATTAGCTTATCACTACTCATCTTAGGTACTATTACCATATTAAATAACAGTTGTAGCTGTATATCCAGATCATCATTAGGCGATACTACATCACATAAATTAAACTTAACTACATATTTATACAATTTTTCCTGATCTATAGATAATGGATCTATCCCAATATATTGGCTAAATATCTCTTTATAAGAGATAATCTCTACACAAGAGTAATCAATAAACATTTTTAATAAATCATTTACTTCATTCATAATTTGATACATATCATAATCTAGTCTATACCATTCTAATATAGTAAATTCAGGATTGTGATAACTACCAAATTCTTTATTACGAAAGCTTCGACATATCTGAAAGATTGGACCACTACCAGCAGCAAGTAGACGTTTCATATGGTATTCTGGACTGGTTATCAGATACATTGGTATTATTGATGGTAGGGGTAGGCTATCGCCTTGTTCTGTTATAGTGTTTGGACTGATAAAATCAGTCTTAAAAGGACAAAGATGAATTTCAGGTATAGTAGCCTTACTCATTGAGGGGGTATCTACTTCTAGTAAACCTAGATCATTGAAAAACATTCTAATTTTACTTAAAATTTGTGCTCTTTTGAATAAATTAAGAATTGAAGCACTGGGTTGCCAGCTAACTAATGAATTCATTACGTTATCTCAATTTTATCTATATAAGGCAAATAATTAGTAATATTTGACTTACTATTTAACTCTGGATACATACTCCCCAGAACGAGTATCTACTTTAATTAGATCGCCGTTCTGAATAAATAAAGGTACTTTTATTACTGCGCCTGTAGCGAGAATAGCTGGTTTATAGCTAGTATTAGCTGTTTCACCTTTGATACTAATATCGGTATTAATAATTTTTAGTTCAATGAAATTAGGTAGAGTTACGGAAATTGGTTGGTCATTCCATATAGTAAGCAAACAAGCTGCTTGTGTAACCAACCATTTAGCATTTTTACCTACAGTTTTTTTATTTACAGCAATTTGCTCAAAGTTTGTATTATTGATAAAATACCATAATTCTCCTTCATTATATAAATAATTTAGGTTAACATCTATGACATCAGCAACTTCAACTAAATCACCTGACTTAAATATTTTATCTAGCAATTGACCAGAAATTAGTTTACGCAAACGTACTCTGTTAAATGCCTGCCCTTTACCCGGTTTAATAAACTCATTATTAATAATGGCACATGGTTCGCCATCTAGTATAATTTTAATACCAGAACGAAATTCATTCGTACTATAATACGTCATTATATTATTATTAATTATTCCATTAAATTAGTTCTAACTAAAAAATCGTAAATTGTCTTTTATGAATAAATTATTTCTTGCTAAAGAAGAATGGTTAAATCAACTTTCTGATGTTATTACCAATCCTATAGAATTATTACAGCAGTTACGTCTTGATAAGCATGCTCAGTTATGTGCAGGTGCCAAAACTAGGCAATTGTTTAAGTTTCGCGTTCCTAGATCTTTTGCTAATAGAATGGTACCAGAAGATCCTGATGATCCTTTGCTCCGCCAAGTATTTACTAATATAGAAGAGTTTAAGCAACTACCAGAGTTTAGCACAGATCCACTAAATGAACAAAATAATACTATTCCTAATTTAATACATAAATACAAAAATCGTGCTTTACTGCTAGTAAAAAGTTGTTGTGCGGTAAATTGTCGTTATTGCTTTCGTCGTCATTTTCCCTATAAAAATAACCATGTAAATAAAGCTAATTTGTATCTAGCTATCAAATATATAAGGCAACATACTGAATTAAATGAAATTATTTTATCTGGTGGTGATCCACTAATGGCTAAAGATCACGAACTTTATGAATTGATCAATTTACTAGATGATATTAGTCATTTGACTACCCTTCGTATTCATAGTCGTTTACCAGTAGTAATTCCAGCACGAATAACAGACAGACTTTGTCAGCAGCTTGCAAGTTATCGCCTAAAAATTGTACTTGTCACTCATATAAATCATGCAAGAGAAATAAATTCAGAATTATGTGAAAGTATGGCAAAACTACGTGCCAAGCAGATTATTTTACTTAATCAGAGTGTACTGTTACGCGGAATAAATGATAATGCTGATATTTTAGCTATATTAAGCGAAGCTTTATTCTCCGCAGGGATACTACCCTACTATTTACATATGTTGGACTATGTGCAAGGTGCCGCTCATTTTAGAGTTAATGAACAAAGTGCTATAAATATTATGCAGAAACTATTGGGCAAAGTATCAGGTTATCTTGTTCCTAGATTAGTTAAAGAAATTCAAGGATTACCTAGTAAGATTTTACTAGATTTGAGATTAAATCATCAAAATAATTATTAATTAATTAAAACCCCCAGCCAATATTTACTTTGACTAGGGGTTGAATACTATTCATTAATGTATTTATTAATTTGAGCTTATGATGATGATATTTAAATATTTAATATAGATAACTAAACTAACCTAACTAACTACCTTACATCATACCACCGCCCATACCACCGCCCATGCCACTTGATGAAGCACCTAAATCAGATGATTTGTCTTCTTTTGGTAGATCAGTAACCATACATTCAGTGGTTATCATTAACCCGGCAATAGAAGCTGCATACTGCAGTGCAGAACGAGTAACTTTAGTTGGATCAAGAATGCCCATATCTATCATATTACCATATTTTTCAGTAGCGGCATTATAGCCCATGTTACCTTCACTAGCTTTTACATTATTAGCAATAACTGATGGTTCTTCACCTGCGTTAGCTACTATTTGACGCAAAGGAGCTTCCATAGCACGTCTTGCTACTTTTATTCCTACGTTTTGATCTTCGTTGTCACCCTGAAGTTCAATAATACCATTAGCAGCGCGAATTAGAGCAACACCACCACCAGCAACGACACCTTCTTCCACAGCAGCACGAGTAGAGTGTAAGGCATCTTCTACGCGAGCTTTCTTCTCTTTCATTTCTACTTCAGTAGCTGCACCCACTTTAATTACAGCTACACCACCTGCTAATTTAGCTACACGTTCCTGTAGTTTTTCCCTATCATAATCGGAAGTAGCTTCTTCACGTTGTTGATTGATCTGTGCAACACGACTATCAATTACAGATTTATCGCCAACGCCATCAATAATGGTAGTAGTATCTTTTGTAATCACTATTCTTTTAGCCTGTCCAAGATCTGATATAGTAGTTTTTTCTAGTTCAAGACCTATTTCTTCGGAAATTACGGTACCTGCTGTCAAAACTGCAATATCATGTAGCATTGCTTTACGACGATCACCAAATCCTGGTGCTTTTACTGCTGCTACTTTTACAATGCCGCGCATTGTGTTAACAACTAAAGTAGCCAGAGCTTCGCCTTCAACATCTTCAGCTATTACTAGCAGTGGTTTACTTGCTTTAGCAACAGCCTCTAGTATTGGAAGCATTTCTCTGATATTTGAGATTTTCTTATCAGCTAGTAATATGAAAGGATTATCTAATTCTACTGTTCCATTTTCTTGCTTATTTATAAAATAAGGAGACAAGTAGCCACGATCGAACTGCATACCTTCAACTACGTCTAATTCATCCTGTAAGCCTGACCCTTCTTCAACTGTAATAACACCTTTTTTACCTACTTTTTCCATTGCTTCAGCGATTAGAGTACCTACTTTTTCATCAGAGTTAGCTGATATGGTTCCTACTTGAGCTATCGCTTTTGAATCTGCACATGGGACAGATAATTTTTTTAATTCTTCGACTGCACCAATAACAGCTTTATCAATACCACGTTTTAGATCCATAGGGTTCATACCTGCGGCAACTGCTTTCAGCCCTTCGTTAACGATAGATTGCGCTAGCACTGTTGCAGTAGTGGTGCCATCACCTGCAGCATCATTTGCTTTCGAAGCAACCTCTTTGACCATCTGCGCACCCATGTTTTCGAATTTATCTTCTAGTTCTATTTCTCGTGCTACAGAAACACCATCTTTAGTTATGACAGGAGCACCAAAAGACTTGTCTAATACAACATTGCGACCTCTAGGACCCAGAGTCACTTTTACTGCATCTGCTAGAACGTTTACACCCCTAAGCATTTTTACGCGAGCTTCATTACCGAATTTTACTTCTTTAGCTGCCATATTATTTTCCTTACATTTGTTTATTTGACATAATTAAGCTAAATTACTTTTCAACAATTGCTAAAATGTCACTTTCAGACATGATTAATACCTCATCATTATCTATTTTTTCTACCTTAACACCATATCCGTCATTAAAAATAATTGTATCACCAACTTTAACGTCTAGTCCCCTAACTTGACCATTGTCCAGGATACGGCCACGACCTACTGCTAGTACTTCTCCGCGGGTAGATTTGCCAGCTGCAGATCCTGTTAGCATGATGCCGCCAGCTGATTTTGATTCAATTTCTTTACGTTTTACGATAACGCGATCATGTAATGGACGAATTTTCATTGATAGCTCCCCTTAAAGAAAATTTCGGTCGGTTGTTTGTTGTGTTGGATAACTATTAGGCATATTTTTTATTTATGCCCCCTTCATACATTAATGATTGGGGCGTTCAAGTAAGCTTCAAGGGTAATAAAATAATTTTTTCTGTAATTCATTAATTGTTAGTAAAAAAATAATATTTTTTAAATAAAGAGAACTTCATAATATAATTATTTTATTTTAAAGCTTAAATTGCAGTTAATTTTCATAAATTAAGGAAACTATATGGCTAATAATTCAATCCGTATAGAAGAAGACTTACTTGGTACCCGTGAAGTGCCTGCCGCTGCTTATTATGGTATTCATACCTTACGAGCAAGCGAAAATTTTTCTATTAGTACTGTACGTATTAGCGATATCCCTGAATTAGTACGTAGTATGGTTATTGTAAAAAAAGCAGCTGCTATTGCTAATAAGGAATTAAAAACTCTACCTAATGCTATTGCAGATATCATTACTAGTGCTTGTGATGAGATGCTAGTTAAAGGCCGCTGTATGGATCAGTTTCCAGTTGATGTCTTCCAGGGTGGTGCCGGGACTTCAATTAATATGAACATTAATGAAGTATTAGCAAATATAGGATTAGAATTAATGGGACATAACAAAGGAGAGTATCAATTTCTTAGTCCTAATGATCACATTAATTTGTCTCAGTCTACCAACGACTCATATCCAACTGGTTTAAGATTAGCAGTATATAATGCTATTCAGCAACTAATAGTAGGCATAAATTATCTTAGTACTGGTTTTGAACAAAAAGCCAAGGCATTTGCTGATACACTAAAGATGGGACGTACCCAATTACAAGATGCTGTGCCAATGACTTTAGGTCAAGAGTTTCATGCGTTTAATGTTCTTCTAAAGGAAGAGAAGAAAAATCTTCTTCGTAGTTCTGAACTACTGTTAGAAGTAAATTTAGGTGCTACTGCTATTGGTACTAGTATTAATACCCCATATGGTTATCAAGCTATTGTTGTAGAAAAATTAGCCAATATAAGTGGTTTACCATTTTTACCAGCGGAAGATTTAATAGAAGCAACTTCAGACTGTGGCGCCTATGTTATGGTACATAGTGCGCTAAAACGTCTTGCAGTAAAATTATCTAAAATTTGTAACGATTTACGTTTGCTTTCTTCCGGTCCTAGAACTGGACTAAATGAAATTAATCTCCCACAAATGCAGGCTGGTTCATCGATTATGCCTGCTAAAGTTAATCCAGTTATTCCTGAGGTAGTTAATCAAGTTTGCTTTAAGGTTATTGGTAATGATACTTGTATTACCATGGCAGCAGAGGCAGGTCAATTGCAACTAAATGTTATGGAACCAGTTATTAGCCAAGCTATGTTCGAATCTATTTATCTTCTAACTAATGCTTGCTATAATTTACAGAATAAGTGTATTGTAGGCATTAGTGCTAATCATTCAATATGTAAACAATATGTTTTTAACTCTATTGGTCTAATAACCTATCTTAATCCTTTTATTGGACATAAAAACTGCGATAAAGTAGGTAAAATTTGTTCAGAAACAGGTAAGAGCGTACGAAACGTAGTGTTGGAACTAGGTCTTTTAAATGAAGTACAATTAGATGATCTTTTTTCGTTAAATAATTTAATATATCCTATATATAAGGGACAACTTTATTAAATTTGAAAGTTAATAAAATATTTACTTAACTTAATCAAGTGTATGATATAATCTAATTATAGTTTTTTTTATACAACCTTTTTGCCCGGATAGCTCAGTAGGTAGAGCAGGGGACTGAAAATCCCCGTGTCGGTGGTTCAATTCCGCCTCCGGGCACATTCCTAGTTAATAAGGAAGTCCATATTAGTGCTCCTGCATAATACTTACTTGTAAAATCGATCAGGTCCGGAAGGAAGCAGTCGTAGCAGGTTATTTGTGTGCCAGGATGTTGTTAATTGGACTTCCGCCTTTCTTTAGCCTTTATATACATAAAAAAACTATATTGTTAGTTTATACTTGTTTTTACTATAGTTTAGTAAAATTTTTAGCAAGATATTTAGTCACCCCTTCAGGTGAAGGGATCATACCATCCTGATCTTTTTCCCACTGAGCTGGGCAAACTTCTCCATATTCTTCGTGAAATTGTAAAGCATCCACCATACGTATCATTTCATCGATATTTCTGCCAAGTGGTAAATCATTAACTACTTGGTGACGTACAATACCATGGTTATCTATCAAAAATGAACCTCTTAAGGCAACACCTAAATCAGGATGTTCAATTCCATATGATTTTATAATTTCACGTTTTATGTCAGCAACCATAGGGTACTGTACTTTACTAATACCACCTTGGTTAATTGTCATAGATCGCCAAGCATTATGCACATATTCAGAATCGCATGAAATACCAATTATTTTAACACCTCTTTTATGAAAAGAAAAATAACGCTTGTCGAATGCTATTAACTCAGACGGACAAACAAAGGTAAAATCCATAGGCCAAAAGAAAACAACAGCCATATGACTTTTAATGTAGTTTTTTAGGTTAAAGTTATTTACTATTTCACCATTTCCTAGTACGGCGGCTGCCGTAAAGTCAGGTGCTGGACGAGTAACTAATACCATAATATTTTTTCCTATTTTATCTAGATAAAGCCTAAATATAAATTTATTGTAAAGTAATACACTACAATAATAAAGCTAAACGCTATAATTTATTAGGTAAATATATTGTTATTAACTAGATTAACTTTTAACATATTTATTATCTACTTACTGTACTTGCAGATTATGATTGTATTGCTATTTATCTGCAGCCAGAACAAACAAAGTAGTGCCTGCCTGCATTTTTTTATTATCGCTTTATGGTCCTAGCGGTAGGTAGCTGGAGGATAAAGTATTATTCCCGCTAGGATATTTGGGAGCAACATTAAATACCATACGATAAACTACTTTAGTTTATTAAAGTAAGTAAGCCAGAAGATGTAGTTTAAGGGTTGTTTCGTTGGATAATCGATATTATTTATTATCCCTAATAGGGATGCGCGTCATTTTTTTATATTTTTTATCAATTTGGTAATGAAAATACGTAATGTTACATCGCTATATGTTTAGTGTTACTATTATACATATTTTCATTATAGTAAAGCTTATTGGCATCATTTTGATAAAAATCACTAAATATTTTGTGATAGTATTATATTCACAATGTACTACGACGTTATTATCAGCGTTTTATGGCTTGGTGACGTAGTCATGCTGCTATAGATACAGGTACATGAAGAAATGTTATTTAATAATTTTCTAAAAAAATTTTTTTTAAACTAAAAATGAGGTAATCATGGATATATTTTTTTTTATTACTGATGCTATAGCAAGTACTAGCGATTATTCAAGAGGAAGTTCTTACTCTATGATAATTATGCTGGTATTTTTCTTTTTAATTTTTTATTTAATGGTATTACGTCCGCAACAAAAACGCGCCAAAGTCCATAATGAATTAATAAATTCTATCTCTAAAGGAGATGAAGTACTTACTAACGGGGGGTTAATAGGTAAAGTAGTTAAAATCACTGCAACTGGTTATCTATCAGTAGCACTAAATGAAACAAATGAAGTATTGATTAAACGTGACTTTATAGCTTCGGTATTACCAAAAGGTACAATTAAAGCATTATAAGGTAAGAATAGTATGAAAAATATTGTGTTAAATAGCTATCCTTTATGGAAGTATATAATACTAGTATTTATTTTAATATTTGGCTTACTATATGCACTGCCAAATTTTTTTGGTGAAGATTTTGCTATACAAATCACAGGTACTAGTGGTACTACTATTAGTAAATTAACACTAAGATATATTAACAATTTACTTCAAAAACAACATATTACTAATAAGTCTATTACATTAATTAATGATACTATTTTAGTAAAATTTAATAATCAAAATATACAGTTATCAGCCTATGAAACATTATTAAATACACTAGGTAATAATTATGTCGTTGCACTTCATTTAGCACCAGCTACGCCATTATTTTTAGCGAAAATAGGTTCTAAGCCTATGAAATTAGGTTTAGATTTACGTGGTGGCGTCCATTTTTTAATTGACGTAGATATTAATACAATTCTTAGTAATGTACAACAAAAAAATATTAGCATGATGCTGGAAGAGTTGCGTGCGAAAAATATTCCTTATATTTCAGTGCATAAAATAGATAATTACGGGAGCGAGATTTGTTTTTTGAATGCATCTATACGTGAACAAGCACTTTATTTGATTAGGTCAATTAACCATACTAATCTATTAATAAAACGTAGTGGTAAATATAATATCAGCGCTAATTTATCTGATACTAATATACGTGAAGTACGTAACTCTGCAGTACAACAGAACATGACTATTATACGGAATCGTGTCAATCAATTAGGTATAGCTGAGTCACTAGTACAGCGTAATGGATCTAATAGAATTATAGTAGAATTACCTGGTATTCAGGATCCAGCACGTGCTAAGGAAATTATAGGCGCTACTGCTATGCTAGAGTTTAGGCTAGTAAATAATAATACCGTATATAATCCTAACGAAGCTAGTAAGCGATTTCCAGAAAATTTAGAAGTTAAATTTACTCGTCATGGTCATCCGGTAGTATTATATAAACCTATAATTATGACAGGTAATCATATTATAAATGCTACTTGCAGTAAGGATGATTATAATAACCCGCAGGTTAATATTTTTTTAGACCATGCTGGTGGAAATATTATGTCTAAATTTACTAAGAATAATATCGGGAAGCTAATAGCTACACTATTAATTGAATATAAAGATCATGGTAAAAACAACACTAACTTAGTTAAGCAAGAAGAAGTAATTAACATTGCGACTATCCAGTCACGTATTAGTAATATGTTTTGCATTACTGGTATTAGTAATATGAAAGAAGCACGTCATCTTGCATTATTACTACGTACTGGTGCATTGAGTGCACCAATAAAAATTGTTGAGGAGTGTACTATTGGACCTACTCTTGGTAGACTAAATATCACTCAGGGTTTAGTAGCATGTATCTGGGGACTAATAGCTTCTATACTATTTATGGTCATATGGTACCGTAAGTTTGGTCTTATTGCTGCTACAGCACTTATTGCTAATTGTATTCTTATTATGGGAGTTATGTCATTATTACCAGGTGCTACTCTAACAATGCCGGGTATCGCTGGTATAGTACTAACTCTAGCAGTTGCAGTAGATGCTAACGTACTAATTTATGAACGCATAAAAGAGGAGCTCCTTAACGGGAGAAAGGTACAACATGCTATTCATCAAGGTTATCATTGTGCTTTTTCTAGTATATTAGACGCTAATATGACAACTCTTATTACTACTATAATTCTCTATGAATTTGGGACTGGTCCTATTAAAGGTTTTGCAATAACTACTGCTATTGGTATAGCCACTTCAATGTTTACAGCTATTATAGGCACTCGTGCTATAGTTAATTTACTATATGGTAGTAAGTCTATATCTAAACTATCTATTTAGATAATATTATGATTATGCAAAACAGTATAGAAGAATTAACTTATGGCCATAAAATATACAATTTTATGCGTTGGTCATATATTGCTTTCATGTTATCTATAATAACATTTATAGCTTCTATTACTGTTATATTTTTATGTGGTTTTAATTTAGGATTAGATTTTACTGGTGGTACAGTGATTGAATTAAAGTTAGAAAAAACTACAGATATCAATAAAATACGAGAAGCAATACAACATGCAGTATTTAGAGATCCTATAGTCCAATACATTGGTAATAATAAAAATATAATTGTACGCATTCCTCCAGTAGAAGAAAATACTGAAAAAAAACTTGGTAATAAAGTACTTAGGGTAATAGATAAAGTTACTAACCAGAAAGCTACTTTAACAAGATTAGAGTATATTGGACCTAACGTTAGCTATGATATATTGTCAGCAGGTATTATCTCACTACTGTTAGCTATAATTTGTATTTTTATCTACGTAGTTGTTCGTTTTGAGTGGAGATTGGCAACTGGTACTGTAATAGCTTTAATCCATGATGTTGTTATTACCCTAGGTTTGCTATCATTATTCCATCTGGAAATAGAACTAACCATTATAGCTGCTCTAATTTCTGTTATTGGTTATTCACTCAATGATAGCATCGTAGTTTCTGATAGAATCCGTGAAAATTTTCGTAAAATTAGTAGTATTAATACTAATGCTTATGAAATTTTTAATATTTCGCTTACTCAAACACTCAGTAGAACAATGATTACTTCAGCTATTACTATGATGGTAGTACTAATATTACTTATTTTTGGTGGATCAATGCTACGTGTTTTTTCTATTACTTTGTTAACTGGTGTTTTTATCGGGACAATTTCATCAATATATGTTGCTTCTGCGCTTGCTCTGAAGCTTGGTATGAAACGCGAACATATTATGCAACAACAAATAAATAAAGAAAGCATATAAAATATATATATTTATATTGATATCTTTTTAACGAAACTAAATACTTAGTGTTCATTATCACAGATAATTTGAATTTAAGTTATTTAACATTAAAAAAATATAATATGAGTATATTCATTACATAGTTCTTATAGGCTTATTCAATCATGATAGATGATGAATTTTACTTAGCATTAGCATTTAAGTTAGCTAGTCGTGGACGTTTTACTACAGCACCTAATCCTAATGTAGGCTGTGTTATTATACGCGATCAAGTAATAGTTGGTCAAGGTTACCATGTACGAGCTGGTGAACCTCATGCAGAAGTGCATGCACTACGCATGGCTGGTCAAGCTGCTAGGGGCGCTACTGCTTATATCACACTAGAACCTTGCAGTTACTATGGACGTACCCCACCATGTACAGAAGCCTTAATAGAAGCAGGGATAGTACGAGTAGTTACTGCTATGTTAGATCCTAATCCAAAAGTTAATGGTCGTGGCATTTATCGTCTACAACAAGCTAACATAGAAGTACGCTATAATCTTATGCTACGAGAAGCCGAGATTATTAATAAAGGTTTTTTAAAAAGAATGCGTACTGGTTTTCCTTGGATTATAGTAAAACTAGCGGCTTCTTTGGATGGACGTACAGCAATGGCATCAGGAGATAGTCGTTGGATTACTTCTGATCAAGCACGTCAAGATGTACAGCGCTTTCGTGCTGAAAGCGACGTTATTCTTTCTACTTCAGCTACTATATTAGCTGATAATCCATTACTGAATGTGCGATGGTTATCTCTTCCAGATGAAGTTAAGTGCTTATACGAAAACGAAGAAAAGTCACTACGACAACCAATAAGGGTAATTATCGATAGCGCAAATAGGGTCAATCCCTCACACCGTGTAGTACAATGTGAGGGAAAAACCTTGTTAGCACGGATAAAACATGACAAAAACATCCAATGGCCGGCATTAGTTGAGCAATTACAGTTACCATCATGTAATAAGAATGGTATCGTATATATTGATCTCATTGCGCTTATGATGCAATTAGCAAGCAGACAAATTAATATTGTATGGGTAGAGGCTGGAGCTAGTATGGTTGGAGCGTTATTATCTTCAAGTCTAGTTGATGAATTAATTATTTATATTTCACCAAAACTACTAGGTTCAGCTGCTAGACCATTATGCTTATTACCAGAACTTGAACATCTAAGTGATGCGCGATGTTTTGATATAATTGATATACATAAAATTGGCCCTGATATACGCCTAAGTTTAAAACCAATATTGAAATGAATAAACTAAACTGTAAGGATAAGGATAATAATTATGAAAGTAATTAAAGGTATGATTACTGCTCCTAATGCGCACATTGCAATAGCAATTGCTAGCTTTAACCAATTTGTCAATGATAGCCTACTTAATGGTGCAATAGATATTTTGATTCGCATTGGTCAGGTTAAAGACGAAAATATTACTGTAGTATGGGTACCAGGAGCCTATGAGTTACCGCTAGTTGTAAGTAATTTGGCAAAAAGTAATAAATACAATGCCGTAGTTGCTTTAGGTACTATTATACGTGGAGGTACCGCACATTTTGATTTTATTGCTAGAGAGTGTAGTTCTGGTCTATCCAAAGTAGCTATTAATAGTTCTATACCTGTAACATTTGGCGTTCTTACAACTGAAAGTCTTGAGCAAGCCATACAACGTGCCGGTGGAAAAGCTGGTAATAAGGGCGCAGAAGCAGCATTAGCTACTTTAGAAATGATTAATGTATTACAAGCTATTAAATAATAAATACTGAGTAATGAAGGATAATTATTTGAAACGAACTAATCGTCGCCGTACTAGAGAATGTGCTGTTCAGGCACTGTACTCATGGCAGTTATCTCATAACGATATTTTAGATATAGAAGTACAATTCCTAGCAGAACAAAATACTCAAGGTATTGATTTAGCTTATTTTCACGAGCTATATTATGGTACTGCGATAAAAGCTAAAGTACTAGATCAGCTTATGGCGCCATATTTATTACGTCCATTAGATCAATTAGGACATATAGAACGTGCTGTTTTGCGAATTGCATTATATGAACTTAGTAACAGTAAAGACGTACCATATAGAGTTGCAATTAATGAAGCCATAGAGCTAGCAAAAACTTTTGGTGCAGAAGATAGTTATAAGTTTATTAATGGTGTTCTAGAAAATACTGCTCCTAAGATTCGTCCAGACAAAAAATAACTTACTGATAATAGCTATTTGTAGTTAAATAATTTGATATCAAATTGCATTTTGTGAATTTTAACTAATTAATCTTTATTTTCACCATATGCGTAATAATCATCCAATACAGTATAATTTATTCTGGTTATTATCATTTTCAATAAACACTTACTATGACTAATTACGCAAAAAATCGTTTGAAACTATTTAATCCATTGCACTTACTTGCTACTGGATTTGGTAGCGGAATGTTTTATTGGATGCCTGGTACAGCTGGATCACTAGTAGCAATTCCATTATGGTGGATATTAATATCTTTATTTCATTGGTCATGCAATGTACTAATATTAATATTCAGTATTATATTAGGTATTTATGTTTGTCATAAGACAGCATGCCATATTGGGGTGCATGATCATAGTTGTATTGTCTTGGATGAATTGGTAGGCATGTGGATAACGTTAATTATGTTACCTAACAATAACATTATTTGGATAATTATTGGATTTATATTATTTCGTTATTTAGATATTTGTAAACCTGGGCCAATTATATGGTGTCATCGTAAAATTAAAGGAGGAATAGGTATAATTATCGACGATGTTATCGCTGGGATAATAGCTGCAATTATCATAAGAATGATATATTCTTTAGGGAGTTTTTTTAGATAACAACTATAATAGATTTATATTTAAAATAGTTCAAATGATGATATAAAAAAAATGCCTAATTATAGGCAATCAGCATGAAAGTAATATTACAATACTATTTTAGTATATTTGTACTAACTGATGTGTCAATAATTAGTGAATACTTACATATCATATAAAAGTACTAACTAATTATCAACTTTAGGTAAGTAATGGAAAAAAAATATTATTTTAATAACTTAATTTAAAATATTAAATTACTCAATATATGCAAGCATTGCATTAAGCACTAATATTCAACTTATATACATAGATTATATATATTCTAAAGTATACAATTTGCAAAAATAGCTTCGCTAATATAGACGCTAAGTTTTATAAAAGTAAATTAATAATTTCAAAAAATAGCTACCTTATGGTAATCACCATAGATAGAAATACTGCTGTAATACTTATAAAAATACTTTGTTTTTTATAAAAACAACCTTTAATTAATAAGTATTGTCATAATATGAAAACTAGTATCAGCTTGCAGTGCAGTAGAGTAGTTTAACTATTATAAAAATAATTATTTATTCTTATTTATTCCATCCCTGTAAAGTGGCCATAAATATTTGCTGTATCCTAAATAATTTTACTAAAGCTAAATTAAATAATACTACTATGCTGATTATTTATCCTATTTTTCGCTATATCGACTACTACCTTGGGTAAAAATATCATTTTTAGTAATTTGGGTTTAATTTATTAGTGATACTAATTAATAATTGTTAACGACGATGACCTAATTAGGATGTCAATAGCACTAAGGAAGCAACTTGTTATTAAACTTATAGATATACATACATATACTTACTTATAGTAGTAAGTAGTTCATTCTAGTTCCCTAGATACTAGGACTAGGAGACTAAAGTAATAGTAGTATAAATTACTAAAATTTTTTATTTATAAGCTGCTATTAATAGATTTTTGGATCTATTAGAATTTTATTTTTAATATAATAAACAATAAGTAAATATTAAATTTATATAGTATTAGTAAAATTAATTTTTTTGTTCTGAGCTCGTTTAAAAGATAAAATAATCTGATCTTTAGCATATTGAGCATTTTTCCAACAGTCTACTTTAACCCATTTACCAGATTCTAGATCTTTATAGTGCTCGAAAAAATGAATAATCTGCATACGTAGTAGCTGCGGTAAATCATCAATATTTATTATATTTTCATATTCTTTAGATAACTTTGAATGTGGAACTGCAATCAACTTAACATCTTCACCAGATTCGTCTGTCATTTTTAGCATTCCAATTGGACGACAACGTATTACTGAACCTATCTGTAGCGGATATGGTGTTGGCACAAGAACATCTATAGGATCACCATCTAATGATAGAGTATAGTTAATGTAACCGTAGTTACAAGGATAAAACATTGTAGTTGACATAAAACGATCAATAAAGACAACTCCTGTTTCTTTGTCTACTTCATATTTTACCGGAATTGCAGTATTTGCTGTAATTTCTATAATTACATAAATATCATCTGGTATATTTTTTCCTGCTGGAACTAAATTTAAGCTCATATTAATTTCCTATTTACTAACATATTAAATTATATAAATATTTTACTGAAAAAGTAATATACTGGCTAAGTATTAATATGTAATTATTAAAATTATAAATATTCAGTTAACGCATTCCTATAGTGATTTTATCAGTGATAAAATCAACAATAGTACTTAATTTAATTATCTGTATTTCCCCGCTCCTCCTATTTTTATATTCAATCTCTTCATTATCAAGAAGACGATCACTAATGATTATAATATGTGGTACACCAATTAGTTCCATATCAGCGAACATTACTCCTAGGCGCTCTTTTCTATCGTCTAATAATACATCGATATTGCTAGTACTGAGCTTGTGATAAATTGTTTCAGCGGTATTTTTAATACGTAAAGAGTTATGTAAATTAATAGGTAAAAGAACAACATTAAAAGGTGCTATTACTTCTGGCCATACAATACCTTTATTATCATGGTACTGTTCTATAGTCGCAGCAATCAATCGTGTAATACCGATACCATAGCAGCCCATCGTAACGATGGTGTTACAGCTATTTTTATCTTGAACCATAGCTCTCATAGCTCTAGAATATTTCTTTCCTAGCTGGAAGATATGTCCAACTTCAATTCCGCGTTTAATATTTATAGTTCCATGTCCATCTGGACTTAGATCGCCATTAACAACTTGTCTTAGATCTGCAACTTCTGGCAAAGCTACATCTCTTTCCCAGTTGACTCCAAAAAAATGTTTCCCTTGAATATTTGATCCAGTAACAAAGTTACTCATTAACGCAACACTACGATCAATTACTATTGGTAAAGGAAAATTTATAGGTCCTAGTGAAAATATACTAACATTAAGATTGAGAATATTTCTGATATAATCTTCGGTAGCAAAAATAATAGGTTTTGCTACTTGGGGTAATTTCTCGACCTTAGTTTCATTGATAACATGATCACCTCGCAACATTAGCGCAACCAGTGGTTGTTTAACATCTTCTTTTGCATGTACAAAAATCATTTTAACTGTTTTTTCTACCGGTAATTTGTATTTTTTAACTAAATCAGCAATAGTAAAGACATCATACGTATCTACTAGATGCATCTTTTCACTAGGTTTATCACGTTTAGTCGATGGTATTACTGCTTCTACCATTTCAATATTAGCTGCATAATTAGAAGTCGTAGAAAATACTATTTGTTCCTCACCGGTACCAACTAGTACATGAAATTCATGTGATATATGACCACCTATAGAACCTGTATTAGCTTGTACTGCACAAAAATTTAGACCCATACGAGTAAAAATATTATTGTAAGTACTATACATTTGATTATAAGTCGCCTGTAGCGACTCTTGACTAGTATGAAAAGAGTAAGCATCTTTCATAACAAATTCACGCGAACGCATTACTCCAAATCTTGGTCTAACTTCGTCACGGAATTTTGTTTGAATCTGGAAAAAATTAAGTGGTAGTTGTTTATAAGAACTTACTTCATTACGAATAAGATCTGTAATAACTTCTTCATGGGTAGGACCTAGCAGAAATTTACGTTTGCTTCTATCAGTAAAACGTAGTAATTCCTGACCATATTGGTTCCATCGTCCGCTTTCTTGCCAAAAATCTGCTGGTTGTACTATCGGCATAGATACTTCTATAGCCCCAGTATTATTCATTTCTTCTCGTACTATGCTTTCTACCTTACGTAGAATTCTTAAACCTATAGGCAACCAAGTATAAATTCCAGATGCTAATTGACGAATCATTCCTGCACGTAGCATCAGTTTGTGGCTGATAACTTCTGCATCTCCTGGTATATTTTTCATAGTAGCAAGTAAATATTTGCTAGTACGCATATTTCTCCAAATGTACGCAATATTAGCCTAAATAATTTATTATATCCCTGCCTGTAGTACCTATAAATATAAAATATATAGATATTAGCTATTCAATATAAAAAATTAAATTAGATTATGCATACATACATAAATATAAAAAATTTTTTTTATGCCGAAGACCGGAATCGAACCGGTATACCAAAAGGTGGTTGATTTTGAATCAACTGCGTCTACCAATTTCGCCACTTCGGCTATTTGTTTTTGTTTATGTCTACTAACATGTAGACTATAAGCTAATTATAAATTATTGTTCTAATGAACATTTAGTATTTTTTTAACAA
Organism: Candidatus Palibaumannia cicadellinicola; assembly: GCF_001269425.1. Lineage (GTDB taxonomy): Bacteria > Pseudomonadota > Gammaproteobacteria > Enterobacterales > Enterobacteriaceae > Baumannia > Baumannia cicadellinicola_A. The sequence goes on from NZ_CP011787.1 coordinate 584,333, forward strand.
TTAAATTAAAATTAATTTATTTAATTATTATATTAATCTATATTATCATAAAGTTTTTAACCAACCTAATTTAAGACTTAAAGTATTAAAATAATTGTAATTATTAGGATGAATTAAATATAAGTAATCATTACTACGCTGAATAATAATTTCTTCTCCATACTTAATTGGAACAGCTATCTGACTATCACAACTAATTTTTACATCAGGTTTCAAGTTAGTACATTTACATTTGAGTCGTATTTTGCTATTACCATTAATAACTAACGGGCGAGAAGAAAGAGTATGCGGAAACATAGGTACTAATAATATACTATCGACAGTAGGTATAATAATAGGACCACCGGCAGAAAGAGAGTAAGCAGTGGAGCCAGTAGGAGTAGATATAATTATCCCATCAGCACGTTGAGAAAATGCAAAATAATCATCAATATAAACATCAAATTCAATTATATTTGATATATTACCAGAATGTAAAACAACTTCATTAATAGCTGTAATAGGTTTTCCACATATATTTTTATGGCAAATACGCACATCTAGCAAAAATCGTTTTTCACTACTATAATTACCTAATAGAATATCAGATAATTGTTTTAATGCTGAGTCGTCATCTATATCAGTTAGAAAACCTACATTACCACGATTAATGCCAATAACTTTTATCTCGTAGCGGGATAATATACGTGCAGCACCCAGCATATTTCCATCACCACCTATAATAATAGCAAGATCAGCCTGTTTGCCAATATCTGCTATATTACCAGTAATAGCATCGTATAATGCTAAATTATTAGCAAGTTTAACTTCTACAATAACTTTAATACCCTTTCTTATTAACCAATAGTACAGTTGTTTATGGGTAGTGAGTGCATTTTTATGACGGGGATGCCCAATAATCCCGATTGTATTAAATTTTACAGTCATGTTATTGCTTAAATTAGCATTTTTTACATTTTGCCAGTTTGATTATATTTAGTCTCTTGAATACTAACTATTCATCCCCATAATAACCGAACTAGCAAAAGGCTAAAGCGCGGAGACAACGCATGATAAGTCAAGAAAACAATACACCTGACGAACAAATGCTACAAAACAGCGAAAAAATGCAAGATCAGCTAACTGCGGCTGAAGCAGAAACTACTACCACTACTACAGTTATAGATACTAAAAATGAGATTAATGAGCGTATTGAAGCTATACAGCATGAACTATTACAGATGCAGCAACGTGAAAGAGATAACCTTCTCCGCGCTAAGGCAGAAATTGAAAACATGCGCCGCCGCAGCGAAATAGAATTAGAAAAAGCTTATAAGTTTTCTATAGAACGTTTTGCAACTGAATTACTACCAGTTATTGATAATTTAGAACGTGCATTATATATGTCAGATAAATCTAATAGCTATATTGCTTCCACAGTTGAAGGAATTGAGCTTACTTTGAAATCTCTACTAGACACAGTAAGTAAATTCGGTATCGAAGTAGTTAGTAAAACAAATGTTCCATTTAACCCAGATATCCATCAAGCAATGACAATACAAGAATCTGAAAATTATCCACCTAATTATGTTATGATAGTAATGCAGAAAGGTTATATACTTCATGGACGTCTCATTAGACCAGCTATGGTGACAGTATCTAAAGCTGCTGCTAATAATCCATAAAATTAATGATATATTATCATAATATAGTAATTAATGATAGCATAACATAATAGCTGGTTATTAGTTTTTTATCACAATCTATTGACGATTGAAATAGCAAAAACAGCGAAACTCTGATCAATGAAATATTAGTAATGTTATTGCTCTTATTTTAGCCTATTATAAAATTATTATTTGTGTTTTGCATTTTTATCCCATAAAAATAATGAATTTATTAGTAATTAGTAGTAAATACATTGCAACCTAAGTTGAAATTATAATTTTCTGGATATGATGAAATCATTAACACTATATTTAGTACAGGTGTTAGTACATGTTTTGGTAACATAAATCCAGGTAGATCATAAAAAATAATATTTTTGTACATATTAATTAGTTAGGGCTGAATATTGGTATGTTCTGTTCAAAAGTTTTAACAGAACATTATAACTAATGAGCCGGCTTAGTAGTACTCAGCCATAAGAATAATATTGCCCTAAACTAAAATTAAAAAGTTAACTGCGCTAAGTTAAGTTAGTATATTAAATTCTTTAAATACATATTTGTTTTTGGGGGTAAATAGTAATACCTGCTACACATTATTTATCAAAAAAATAAATTATCTTAATAGTTTTTAACAACTGACTTTTTATAATAAATAGTATTTAGTATTTAAATTTACTTATTTCAAATTATGGTTTTAAAATAGTTGGTCGTGAATAATGTTGCTGCATAGTAGGATAGTCTAACGTATAGTGTAGACCTCTGCTCTCTTTGCGTAGTAGTGCACTTTTAACTATAAGCCTAGCAATATGAAGTAAATTACGTATTTCTAGCAAATTATTAGAGATAATAACATTATCATAATAATATTCAATTTCGCTAGTAAGTAAATTAATGCTATTTAGTGCACTATCTAGTAGTGTACTGTTACGTACAATACCAACATTATTCCACATAATTAGCCGTAGTTTTTGCAAATTATGCTTTAATAATTTAGTGTCAATTTCACTAACATTATTATAATTATGCCAAGGCGGTAACTTATGAACTTTTCTTACTATAGTTGGCAGCTTATTAGATATAATGTCTAAAGAAGCAGACCAGCCATATACTATACACTCTAATAGAGAATTAGATGCTAGTCTATTAGCACCATGTAATCCAGTATAGCTAACTTCACCAATAGCATATAACCCATCAATATCTGTACGCCCATATTGATCTACTATAACCCCCCCGCAGGTATAGTGTGCAGCAGGAACTATAGGAATTTTTTGGCTAGTTAAATCAAGATTAATTTTTAGTAACTTACTATATATATTAGGAAATTTATTAATAATCACCTGCTTAGGTTTATAACTAATATCTAAATACATGCACTTAGCTTCTAAACGTTTCATTTCATAATTAATTGCGCGCGCTATAATATCCCTAGGCGCTAGTTCTGCGCGTAAGTCAAAATCAGGCATAAAACGACTACCATCAGGTCGATACAGATAGGCGCCTTCTCCACGTAGCGCTTCAGTGAGGAGAAAATTTGGTGCATTGGGATTAAATAAAGAAGTTGGGTGAAACTGATTAAACTCAAGATTTGCTACCCTGCATCCAGCTCTCCAGGCAATGGCTATACCATCACCAGATGATATATCTGGGTTAGTCGTATATTGATATACATTAGATGCTCCCCCTGTGGCTAGCACAACTGCGGCATGTGCATAGCATCGTTCTACTTGTTTTTTTGATGAGTTCCAAATATAAGTACCAATAACCCGTTTAATCCCGCATAACCCGATAGTATTAGATGTAACTAAATCTACTGCATTACATTGTTCTAATATTCTAATATTAGAATGTTTTCTTACTTTATTAATAAGAATAGTTGCTATAGCTTTACCAGTAGTATCAGCAGAATGTAATACTCTACGGTGACTATGGCCTCCTTCTAGATTGAGATGATAACTGTTATTAGATGATTTATTGTCATTAACTAAATCAAATAGTACACCTTGCTGAACTAACCAATCTACGCATTTTCTAGCATTACCAATGATAAATTCTACGGCCTTATCGTCGCATAGACCTGCGCCTGTTCTTACAGTATCATCTATATGATCATTAATGCTATCAGTATCAGCAAAAACGGCGGCTATGCCCCCCTGTGCGTACCAAGTTGAGCAATTATGTAATTGATTTTTACTAATTACTATTACATTACAGTGTTCAGCTAGACGAAGCGCTAGTGATAAACCAGCAGCACCACTACCTATAATTAGTACATCAGTAACATATTCTAATGATTTCATTATTGTGAATCGGATTAAATCTAGATTAGATGATAGTATTAGTGTGGCCCCTGCTGGATTTGAACCAGCGACCAAACGATTATGAGTCGACTGCTCTAACCACTGAGCTAAGGGGCCACACTAATAGTGAATTATAAATAGTGACGATCAACTGGTCTATAGTTTTTTTTAAAATGATAAATTTTAATCGTCTAAAAAGCTACGCAACACTTCTGAACGACTTGGATGACGTAATTTACGTAATGCCTTTGCTTCAATTTGTCGTATTCTTTCACGGGTAACGTCAAATTGTTTACCAACTTCTTCTAATGTATGATCAGAATTCATATCAATACCAAAACGCATGCGTAATACCTTAGCTTCACGAGCTGTCAGACCAGCTAGTACGTTATGGGTAGCCGAACGTAAGCTTTCAGATGTAGCTGATTCTAGAGGAAGCTCTATATTTGTATCTTCAATAAAATCACCTAGATGTGAATCTTCATCATCACCGATAGGTGTTTCCATAGAAAGAGGTTCTTTAGCTATTTTTAGTACCTTACGAATTTTTTCTTCTGGCATAAGCATACGTTCTGCTAGTTCTTCTGGTGTTGGTTCTCGTCCAATTTCTTGTAACATTAGCCGAGAAACACGGTTCAGCTTATTAATAGTTTCAATCATATGTACAGGAATACGAATAGTACGGGCTTGATCTGCAATAGATCTAGTAATAGCTTGACGAATCCACCAAGTGGCATAAGTAGAGAATTTGTAGCCACGGCGATATTCAAATTTATCTACTGCCTTCATCAGACCAATATTACCTTCCTGAATCAAATCAAGAAACTGTAAACCTCGGTTAGTATATTTTTTTGCTATAGAAATAACTAAACGTAAGTTTGCTTCTACCATCTCTTTTTTAGCACGACGAGCTTTAGCTTCACCGATTGACATACGTCTATTAATTTCCTTTACGTGTTCAATACTTAGCCCAGTTTCTTCTTCTATTTTACGTAATTGTTTTATACTACTACGCACCATTTCATTTACTTTATGTAATTTTTCAGACCATGGTGTATTCATTGTTAGTGCAGTTTGTAACCAAATTTCACTAGCTTCATTACCTAAAAATAACTTAACGAAGTATTTTTTTGGCATGTGACTAATTTCTACACATAACTTCATAATTAAACGTTCTTGAGTACGCACTCGATCCATCATCATACGCATATTTTTTACTAAATAGTCGAACTGTTTTGGTACTAAATGGAACTGCTTAAATATATAAGATAGTTTACTAATTTCTTCTATTGCTTTAGTATTACTACGTCCCTTAGTATTAATGATATGTTTTGTTATTTCATATTGTTCACGTAATTCAATAAATTTTTGGTTAGCTAATTCTGGATCTATGCTACTATCACTATCTTCATTAGCATGATCGTGATGATCTATGTCTTCTATGTCTTCTTCTTCTTCTTCTTCTTCTTCTTCTTCGTTATCAGTTAGTTCTGATGGCAGTTCTGGAATATGACTAGTATTCGCCATCATATCAATTTCTTCAATATTATTATTATCGAAAAAATCGATAATAATATCTGATATACGTATTTCACCGTATGCAATTCTGTCGTACTGTTTAAGCAGATAAGCAATAGCCTCAGGATACTCTGCAACAGAGCATTGCACTTGATTAATTCCATCTTCTATACGTTTAGCAATATCAATTTCGCCTTCGCGAGTAAGTAGCTCCACAGTACCCATTTCACGCATATACATGCGTACTGGATCTGTAGTACGACCAATTTCTGACTCTACGCTAGACAATACCTGGGCAGCTGCTTCTACAGCATCGTCATCATCTGTAGTATCTGAGGTAGTTTCAGCTAAAAGTAGATCATCAGCATATGGTGCTTCTTCCATAACTTGGATGCCCATGTCATTCATCATCTGGATGATATCTTCTATCTGATCGGAGTCAACAATATCTTCAGGTAGGTGATCGTTAACCTCAGCAAAAGTTAAATAACCTTGCTCCTTGCCACGAGTTACAAGTAACTTAAGCTGTGAATGCTTGTTTTGTTCCATAAAAGGTATCCAAACCATAGAAATATGCAATTTTAGTTAAAATAAGTGGTATAACGTAATATCAATTAATTTATCTTTTTTTAGATAATATCTGATTAAGTGACCACAGTTCTTTTCTCTCTTCAGTAGAAATACCATGTGTTCGTTCAAGTGCGATAAGTTTTTCCTGACGTTCTTCAAGTATTGAGTCATAGAGACGCTTTAAAGCATCAAGAAAAGTTCTTTTGATCATATTTTCTATGATCATGTGGTTCCATTGAGCTAAATTTTTCAGTTGTGAGTAATATTTATTATGACGATTAAGTTCTAATAATTGGCCGGTAGTTAACTCTGGCTGTAATTTGCAAATTTTTACTAATTTAATAAAAAGTTGTACTCCAGTTTGTTTAGTCTGATAAAGACTATTAGTTATCGTAACTAAGGTCGAAAGCCATGGCTTTTGTACTAATAATCCTATCAATATACGCATATTAGTCAGTTTTGGTTGCTGTAGTAATATATATTTTTTTTGCTTTCTATTATAATTATATTGCAACATTTTTTCTAGTTTACTATCGTCAATTAGCCCAATTTTATGACATAATTGTTGTCTAAGAAACAAGCGAAGTATTCGACCTGGTATTTTACTTATTAGTGGTAGTGCTAATGCGCTTAGTTTAGCACGACCGTCTATATTACTGAGATCAACTTTTTTAATTAAAGTATCAAACAAAAATTTAGACATTGGTTGCGCCTGTTCAATATATTGTTCGAAAGCATTTTTACCAATTTTACGTACTAGCGTATCAGGATCTTCTCCATCAGACAAAAATATAAAACTTAATTGACGACCATCCATCAGATAGGGAATAGCATGTTTTAATGTTCTCCAAGCTGCTTCTCGTCCTGCATTATCTCCATCATAACAACAAATTATTTGATCTGTATTACGATATAATAACTGAATATGTTCTGTAGTTGTGTTTGTTCCAAGGGAAGCTACCGCATAATTAATACCAAATTGTGTTAATGTAACTACATCCATATAGCCTTCTACAACTAGTAACCTAGATAATACAGTATTTTTCTGTTTAGCTTCATATAAACCGTATAACTGGCGACTTTTATGAAAAATATCAGTTTCTGGCGAGTTAAGATACTTAGGTTGTCCTTCTACGATAAGACGACCACCAAAGGCTAATATACGACCACGCTGATCACGAATAGGGAACATAACTCTATTACGGAAACGATCATAGATATCACCATTATTATTTTTAATAACCATACCAGCAGCTTTCAGTAAAGCTATTTCTTTGTCTGAACAACCAAAGTATTTTATAACGTTATCCCAGCCTGGCGGTGCAAAGCCAATAGCAAAATTATTTATTACTATCTTACTCAAACCACGTTGTTTTAAAAAATTTTTAACTAAAAAATCTTTTTTTATTAGTATGTGTTGATAAAACTTACTAAGTTTATTCATCATATAAAAAATATTTTGGCGAGAATAATTTGTATTGTTATTTGAGTATAAATATGTTTCGTAGGGTATATCTAAGCCACACATAGTAGCTAATTCTTCAATCGTTTCTATAAATTCTAAACGATCATAATTCATCATAAAATCAATAGCATTTCCATTGGAACCGCAACTAAAACAGTGATAAAATTGTTTTTCACTACTAACATTAAATGAAGGTATTTTATCGTTATGAAACGGACAGCAAGCCATAAAATACTTGCCTTGCTTCTTCAACTTAACTCTTGCATCAATTAATTTAACAATATCAGTATTTGATAATACTATATTGATAAATGAACGTGGAATTCTTCTTACCATACCTATGGTATTTACTCTGAAAAAATAATATATATTATTAGTAGCTATTAATGAGTTTTTATATTAAAAAAATCAATACAAACGAGTACGTCGTAAGTTTTCTCTAACTAGTTTTTTTGCATAGCGTTTTACTGCTGAAGCTTTAGCACGCTTACGTTCTGTAGTAGGTTTTTCATAAAACTCACGACGACGAACTTCAGATAACACTCCTGCTTTTTCGCAGGAACGTTTAAATCTACGTAATGCTACGTCGAATGGTTCATTTTCACGTATTTTAATTACCGGCATGTATTCCCTCACAATCACATTAGGATTATTAGTATTTTATTTTTTTGTACTTATAAGCTATTATATAAATATAGTAAAATGGTATTTTAATGATTTTAAAAATATATTATGCGAGTATTAGGTATTGAGACATCCTGTGATGAAACAGGCGTAGCAATTTATGATAATGAGCAAGGATTACTAGCTAATAAAATTTATAGTCAGGTCAAGCAACATGCATATTATGGGGGTGTTGTTCCTGAACTTGCATCACGTGATCATCAGAGTAAAATAGTACCGCTTATCCAGTCGGCACTATCTGAAGCTGGGCTGAAAATGAAAGATATCAATGGAGTGGCGTATACTGCTGGACCTGGACTAATTAGTGCGCTAATGGTAGGTGCGACTTTAGGCTGTGCTTTAGCTTATGCATGTAATATACCAAATATTGCTGTAAACCATTTGGAGGGACATTTACTTACACCTATGATAGATGCAGAACCAGAACATTATCCAAAGTTTCCTTTTGTTGCTTTATTAGTATCAGGCGCGCATACTCAACTAATAGCAGTATCTGGTATTGGTCAATATCAATTGCTTGGTGAATCTATCGATGATGCCGCCGGTGAGGTATTTGACAAAACAGCTAAGTTACTAGGTATAGATTATCCTGGGGGATTAATTTTATCAAAAATAGCACAAAAAGGTATTGTCGGACGTTATAAGTTTCCGCGACCGATGACAAACTGTCCTGGTCTTAATTTTAGTTTTTCTGGATTAAAGACATTTGCTGCTAATACTATAAATAATTTAGCAACCAGAGATGCACAAACATATGCAGATATTGCACGAGCTTTTGAAGATGCTGTAGTAGATACACTAACTATCAAATGTCGTCGTGCGCTAGATAACACTGGTTTAACAAGACTAGTCATTGCAGGGGGAGTAAGTGCTAACACCACACTGCGTGTACGTCTTAAAGCAATGATTGAGCAAAGAGGAGATGAGATTTTTTACGCACGCAAAGATTTATGTACTGATAATGGTGCTATGATAGCATACGTTGGTATGGTACGTTTATTATCCTATCAATATAGAACATTAACAATTACCGTACGACCCCGCTGGTCACTAGAAGATTTAACAGCAGTATAAAATAATTAATTTTACTTGTTAAGTATTTGACTGTTTTTAATAAAAGCTCAGTAGTAATTGACCGCATAATAAAATAAAACAATATGTTTATGCTAACATTTGTCGCAAACAATTAAATAGTATTAATTAACAGTGGATATTTTATTAATTAAAAAATTAACAGTGATGGCATTCATTGGTATTTATGAATGGGAACAACAACGTTTGCAAAAGTTAGTTTTAGACTTGGAATTAGGCTGTGATAATAAGCTAGCTGCATGTAGCGATGATATATCAGATAGTATTAACTATGTTGATATTAGCGAAGCAGTATTATCGTTAGTTAGCGGGAATTATTTTGCTTTAATAGAACGAGTAGCTGAAGAAATCGCAAATATGCTTCTTAATAAATTTTCTCTTCCCTGGGTGCGCATTAAAGTTACAAAACCTAGCGCGTTACCACAAGCAGTAAGCGTAGGTATTATCATACAGCGTAGTCGAAAAAAATAAATGATATGTTGTATGTGCGATATTAATGATATTAACTTGTTATTTATTGCATTAATTCTTGGCGTAGTAGAAGGATTAACAGAATTTGTACCGATATCTTCTACTGGACATATGATTTTAGTAAGTCAATTACTAGGATTTCATTACTATAATATTAAGACATTTGAAATTATTATCCAATTAGGTCCTGTTGTAGCGGTAATTTGTATTTTATGGCGTAGAGTATTAGGTATAATTGGGCTTAATCTGGATAAGATTTCAAATCATAATATCAATATCAATAGTAATAAGAAATTAAATATCAATCATATTACTCTAGGTATAATACCATCTATGGTATTAGGACTTATTTGTCATAAACAAATAAAAAATTTTTTTGAACCTAAATATGTAATTTCAGCTTTACTTTTAGGTTCAATATGGCTACTAGCTGGTCAATTGCTGCTAAATTATCGAAAAAATAGTAGTAGCGTTACTGTCTTTATCGATGACATTAGCTATCTACAAGCATTTTTGATAGGATGTTTTCAATGTTTTGCTTTATGGCCAGGATTTTCTCGTTCTGGTGCTACAATTAGCGGCGGTATATTAGTTGGAGTTAGCCGTACTGTTGCGTTTGAGTTTTCTTTTATTTTATCTGTACCGATAAAATTAGGAGCTACAATTTTAGATTTATATAAAAACTTACCTTTTATATTTTTGCATGATTTACCAATTTTTACTATTGGTATTAGTACTTCTTTTTTTATTTCTTTTGTAATAATTAAATATTTATTTAAAATAATTCAATGTATATCTTTAGTGCCTTTTATTATATATCGTTTTGTACTTGTTATAATTTTGTATTATTTTATTTATTAATAATATTTTTATTAATATTTATATGAGTTGTTATTACCCTTATTAATATATAAGTATTTTACTGAATAATTAATTTTTTCCATTTTTCTATTGCAAAATAACGTAATTGACGTAGTTTGTCTCCAATATCATGTCCATTTAAGTCTCTGTAATCGCTTATATTACTATATTTAATATTAGCTACTACTTTATATGCTTCACGTAAAAATTCAATCTGATAATATAGTTGATCATTATTAGTCGCATTACAGCGTGCGTCTGCTTCACTAATAATTATTAGGTGCTCTAAACGTTCTGGACGACGCCAAACATCAATAGCATAAAATAAATTAATTAATTGCTTAGGTGTTAGTGTTGTTGCTTGAGAGAGTAAATGATTATAGTTAATAACTAATTTTGCTAAATTTTTTAGTGAATTAGGTACTCTAAGACGCTTACAGAAAGATTCTACTAATTGACATCCATATAATGGATACTCATTATTATAATTACCAGTAAATTCATTCAATTGTTTACCAAAAGAATTGCAAAGATAGGCAAAGCGTACTGTAAGTTTATCTGATAAACGCGCAACTATTGCTAAATTCATAATATAATTACTATTAAATTTTTCTTGATCAGAAAACAGTTGATCTATTTCTGGAAAAAGTTTCTCTAGAGCCCCACAATCACGTAGAACCTTAAAATAAATTTGTGGATCATGTGTTAATAGTGCTTTTTCTGTCTCTTTCCATACTCTTTCAGGCGAAAGTAGTAATAACTCATTCGTCATATGTTGCATCATAACTAACGTATCAGGTACGATACTAAAATTAAGATGAGCAAGCTTTGCTGCGAATCTAGCTACTCTTAGTACCCTTAGTGGATCCTCATAGAATGCTTCTGATACATGGCGCAGTAAGCGTTCTTTGATATCTTTCTGTCCATGATAAGGATCTATTAATAATCCTTTTTTATCGCGTGCAATAGCATTTATCGTTAAATCACGGCGCTTAAGATCTTGTTCTAAAGTTATTTCAGGTGATACAGAATAAGTAAAGCCTGTATACCCACCTAGACCTGACTTTTTTTCAGTACGTGCCAGTGCATATTCTTCACTACTTTTGGGATGTAAAAAAACAGGAAACAATTTTCCAACTTGTTGGTATCCTGCTATCAACATATCTTGTGAAGTAGCACCAACTACAACCCAATCACGCTCTTTCACAGGAAGATGTAGTAAACTATCACGTACTGCACCACCAACAAGATATTTTTTCACTTAGTTCTCCCTAAGTATCATCAATCGCATTAGCGACAATATTTATGGGTTAATAGATAGATTATGGATTATCTAATTTAATCTATTTTAATCTATGCTTATGGTCATAAGAATTCTTCTAATTACTATAATTATAGTAAACATAATATATATATAAGTGATTTTATTAATATATTTTTACTTTTTAAGTAACAATTCTAATTCTTTTAAGCGCAATTCTAATTTGCTTAATTCTTCACGAGTTCTTAGTAATACTTCAGTTTGTACGTCAAATTTATCATAACTAACTAAATTCATGCGACTAAACTGATTTTGTAACTGATTACGTATTTTTTGTTCGATATTATCTCCTAGTTTACGAATACTTTTTGGTAAAACTGTATTAACTTTTATAATCATTTCTTCAATTTTTTTTTTATTTATCATAGTACACTCTTAATAATATTTTATTATTTCACATAGTTCATCACTATTAATAATAGTAAATATTAAAAAATAATATATGTTTAATAATTTAGTAAACATTTGTCTAATTATAGTATTAGTGTTATAATTTTTTTTGTAATAAAGTATAATACTTTTTGTAAAAGTATCTTTATTATGCTTATACTTTTATATTTATAAATATCAGATAACCTATGTTTCTAGTTATATAGCTAGAATTATTATGAGGTGTATTTTATATTACCATGAATAAAATTTTTTTTTCCCAACTAGTTGCACCTATAGAACGTGTCAAAATAGCTATTAGTGCTTTACGTCATGGTAGAGGAGTACTAGTACTTGATAATGAAGGTCGTGAAAATGAAGGAGATATGATTTTTGCTGCAGAAAAAATGACCATTGAGCAAATGGCACTCACAATTCGTTATGGTAGTGGTATTGTATGCCTTTGTATTACTGAAGAATATCGTAAAAAACTAGATTTACCAATGATGGTAGAACACAATACTAGTAACTATAAAACAGCTTTTACCGTAACTATAGAAGCTGCTGAAGGAGTAACTACTGGTGTATCAGCTGCAGACAGATTAACTACTATTCGTACTGCAATTAAAGATGATGTCAGTCCTTCAGATTTAAATCGACCTGGGCATATTTTCCCATTACTTGCTGATTCAGGTGGTGTACTGAGTAGAGGAGGTCATACAGAAGCTGCAGTAGATTTGACATTACTTGCTGGTCTTAAGCCTGCTGGCGTAATATGTGAAGTTACTAATGAAGATGGTAGTATGGCACGTACTCCTGAAATTTTTGCTTTTAGCAATCAGCATAATATGCCAGTACTAACAATAGATGATTTAGTAGCTTATCGTTTAGCTCAATAACAATATATAATATGTATTTTTCATATATTTATTAAATACTATACTAGTATTTAGTCACTTCTGCGTTAAGTTCATCTATTTTAGATTTCATCATTTGACGACAATATATAGTTAATTGACTTATATGTTTTTTGCTATCACTATAGCTGTTAGTATCTATTGGTGGTAAAATTTCAATCAAAACAATACCGTTATACCACCGATTAAGCTTAATTTTATCGGTAATATTAGAAACGCAAATTGGTACAATAGGTACTCTAGCTGCAATAGCAGTATAAAAAGCCCCAGTTTTAAATGGTAGTAATCCTAGTCCTTGGTTACGTGTTCCTTCAGGAAAGAATAAAATAGATATGTTTGTATTTTTTATCTTATGTACAAGCTTATTTAGAAAATTATGGGCACTAATACTATTATTACGATTAATAAGTAAGTTACCTGTAAGCCAATAAAGCTGGCCAAATATTGGGATCCACAATAGGCTTTTTTTACCTACTGTTACTGTAAATGGTTGTATGACATAAGCTAGAGTAATTATATCAAAAAAATTTTGATGATTAGCGATATAAATACACTTGTGGGGTAATATAATATTTTTAGGAAGTATGACCTTAATTTTAATTCCAAATATAGGTGCTAAACTGCTAAACAAACGACCGAATGTAGCCACATGCTTTGGATCACGTGGACTAAATAAACAATAAATTAAACCTAATACACAGATGCTAGCAAATAATATTATTACTAAAATAGTACGAGTTAAAGCTAGTAGCATATTAACCTCATCATCTATTAATTCATTATTAGATAATATAGCTTAACCTGACTTACTTAACAGTACCTACTTAGGTTATAGCTTTTCTAATATCGCTAATGCATCAGTAATTTTTTTTACTCCAAAAATTTGCATTTTATCTTGTACTTCTTCAGGAAAATTAGCTTTCGGTAAAATAGCATAGCGAAAACCATGTTTAGCTGCTTCATTAATTCTTTCTTTACTACTTGGTACCGGGCGAATCTCACCAGCAAGTCCTACCTCACCAAATACTACTAAATCTCTTGGTAACGGACGATCATGTAAGCTAGATACCATTGCTAACATTAGTGCTAAGTCTGCGCTGGTTTCTCTTACTTTTACTCCACCGACTACGTTAACAAAAATATCCTGATCTGACATCTTTAGCCCACAGTGTCTGTCTAATACGGCTAGTAATATTTCTAGTCTATTGTGTTCTAAACCTACCGTAATCCTACGGCGTGGATGGTCTATCATTGAATTAGCTACTAATGCCTGAATTTCTACTAAAATTGGGCGCGTACCTTTCCATACTACCATCACACTACTTCCAGATGTAATTTCTTCTTCGCTACGACTAATAAAAATAGCTGATGGGTTATTTACCTCGCGTAAACCATGAGCAGTCATATAAAAAATTCCTAGTTCATTGACAGCACCAAAACGATTTTTATAACTACGTAATATTACTAAACGTGAATCTGAGTAGCAATCAAGCATAATAGAACAGTCAACACAGTGTTCAAGCATCTTAGGTCCAGCTAATAAACCATCTTTAGTGATATGCCCAATCATGATAACTGCTATACCTTCGTTTTTTGCAAAACGAGTAATAAAATTTGCTGATTCACGAACCTGAGAAATACTACCTGGTTGTGATGATACATCAGTCATATGCATTACCTGAATAGAATCTATGACCATTAATTTAGGTTGTTCTTCTAAAGCCGTGATACAAATTTGCTCAATATTAGTTTCTGGTAATATATTAAGCTCTTTGTTAGGTATGATTTGTAATCTATTAGCACGTATAGCTACTTGTTGTATAGATTCTTCGCCACTAACATATAAAGTATTCATTTTTATTTTAGTAGCAATTTGACATAATGTTTGCAGTAATAAAGTACTTTTTCCTGAACCAGGGCTACCACCTAGTAAAATGACGCTACCTGGAACCACGCCACCACCTAACACACGATCAAATTCTTTAAACCCTGTAGAAAATCTAGGTAATGGTTTTATACTAATATTCGTTAAATTTTGTACTTTAGTTTTGCTAATAACTTTTGTTGGATTATATCCACTAAAAAAACTGTATTTTGAATTAATTATAGTAGACTTACTATTGTTGCACTCTAGAATTGTATTCCAAGCCTGGCAATTAGTACATTGTCCTTGCCAATTAGAATATTCCAAACTACATTTATTACAGATAAAAATACTTTTGGCTATTTTAACCACATATTACCTCGGTAATAGCTAATGTAACATTCATAATATAGCTAATGTAACATTAATAATATAGTGATGTTTATAACTAGTAGTTATATAGTAATATTAATTATAATATGCTAAGTATAGCATATACTAACTTTACAATAGGTTTAGGTTCGTGTCATTAATGATGTTAATGTTAGTATTATAGGTATATATATATAAGTACTTATCACTGCGTATACTTAAAATATTTTTTAGCATTAATAATCTGACGCCATAGATTACGTTTAGCTGTAGCATCATTATTAAGAATTGATAATGGTGGAGTTAATAAAGAAATACCATTGAGTTTTTTGCAAATTTCTGTAAAACCTAACCACCAACAATGGTAATGTGAGTTATTAGGTAACATCATTACTTGTTCTATAGTAATTAATAATAAGTGCTCAGGCCTAAGTTCCATACTACGTGCAACATCAGTTAGTAGCGGATGATACGCATATGGTATTTGCTTATCTACTATTATAAGTAACTTTATTTTATTACCCCGTAAGCTAACTTCTAAGTTACTACTATTACTATGTATTAATAATTGATAATTTCGTAGCATCCATTGCATGATACCTAGTTGTTTTAATAATAATTCACGTTTAATTGACATAGTATCATTCAAAATTAGTTTTTTTATTAGCTAATATTAGTGATTTGAATCATAATTGTCGTTATTTCTTTTAATACTTGAACTATGACGCACTAAACGACGTTCTCGTCCAACATTTCCACTTACTGCACGCCTAGAGTGCAAGTTACGACGCATACTACTACTATTATTACGTTCAATACATCGAACCGGTGCTTCACCGAACAGTTGAATATTAATAGGTTTATTCATAATACGAGTACGAGTAAACGTAGATAACATATCACAAGTTATCCCTTTAGGTAACTCAATAGTAGAATGTGATGCAAATAACCTAATATTACCAATATAATTACTATTTATATCAACTTGATTAGCAATCGCCCCAACAATATGACGTACTTCTACACCATCATTACGACCAACTTCAATACGGTATAAATCCATTTCACTATAATCTATATTATTAGCGTACCTACGCCCATGTAAATAACTACGCTGCTTATTTTCTATAATATTATTATCTTGGGATATAATGAGTGGACGTTTACCTTGAGCCATTTTCAAAAGCACTGCAGCTATAGTTTCTAGATCTAAATTTTCATCCTGCTGCAATCTAACTAACATTTTACGATAAAGATTAATCATATCTATGTTTGTTAGTTGATGTTTTAATTTTTCAGCAAATTTGGCTAGACGACGAGTGCTAAGTAATTCAGCGGTAGGTAATTTAACTTCTGGAATAGTTAGTTTCATTAAACGTTCAATATTACGTAGTAATCTACGTTCTCTGTTTTCCACAAATAGAAGTGCCCTACCAGCCCTACCTGCACGGCCAGTACGGCCTATACGATGTATATAAGACTCAGAGTCCATAGGAATATCATAATTAATCACTAGACTAATGCGATCAACATCTAAACCACGTGCGGCTACATCTGTAGCTATCAGTATATCTATACTACCTTTTTTAAGACGATTTAACGTTTGTTCTCTGAGCATCTGATTCATATCACCATTGAGCGCTGCGCTGTTATAACCATGTTTTTCCAGAGATTGCGATACTTCTAATGTGGCGTTTTTAGTCCTAACAAAAATTATTGCAGCATCAAAATCTTCTGCTTCTAAAAAACGTACTAATGCTTCATTTTTACATCTGCCATGTACTGTCCAGTAGCTTTGATGAATATCTGGACGATTACTAATACTCGATTTTATATTTACTTCTTTTGGATTATTCATAAAACGTCTGGTAATACGACGAATTACTTCTGGCATAGTAGCTGAGAATAGTGCAGTTTGATGTTTAGCCGGAATTTGCGCTAGTATATTTTCAACATCTTCGATAAAGCCCATTCTTAACATCTCATCTGCCTCATCTAATACTAGACTTTTAAGATTAGATAGATCTAATGTGCCACGTTTTAGATGATCTAATAAACGACCTGGAGTACCTACTACTACCTGTGAACCTTGTTTTAAAAAACGTAACTGTACGTCATAGCGCTGGCCACCATATAAAGTAACTACTTTGACACTTTTTATATATTTCGCAAAATATGAGCATGCTTCTCCAACTTGAACTGCAAGTTCACGAGTAGGTACTATAACTAGGATCTGTGGTGCATTTAACTGAAGGTTAATATTATGTATAAATGGTAAGGCAAAGGCTGCAGTTTTACCACTTCCTGTTTGAGCAATTCCTAACAAATCACGACCAGCTAATAAATATGGTATGCACTCAGCCTGAATAGGAGAGGGGGTTTCATAACCTAGCTCCGTAAGAGCATCAAGGATAAAAGTATTAAGTCCCATTTTAGCAAAAGAGATATTAACTACAGACATGTACACTTGCCTCATTGAGTTATGGTGGCCAGTATACATACATTGTAGTGAAAATTATCATAAATTTTCATAAAAAGCGTTAACTGGCTTAAATTTAAAGATTATTACTAAATAAGTAATAATACTACTTCCTATTATCTTAGGATAAATAGTGATAATATTAATTGAATTAATATTTATGCAGACAACATTATAGGCATTTTTAATATCTGTATAACGAATAGATATTCATTAGCTAATGTAATGTAAGGAATGATTATTTTTATTACTAATAAAAAATTTATTATCAATTAATTGTACGCTATTAATTTTAAATTAAAACGTAGTAAAAATTACATTTAACATAAAAATAGTATTATATACTATACATTTATATGATGAAAATAAAATTTTTATAAATAGGCATTAATATTTTTATTCTTAAATATATATTTAGTTATATACTAGAGATAATAGACTAACAATACTTGTACTATATATAAGTACAAGTATTGTACTAATTATAATAGTAATGATTATTATATTTTAGCATTTTTTATGCTTAGACGAACACGTCCCTGACGATCTATTTCTAGTACCTTAACTGGTATGGTCTGATCTAATACTAGATAATCAGATATGTTCTCTACATGCTTATCAGCAATTTGAGAAATATGTACTAAACCCTCTTTACCGCCCCCAATAGCTATAAATGCCCCGAAGTTAACAATACGAGTGACTTTACCATTATATATACGACCAACTTCTATTTCTGCTGTAATTTCTTTAATACGATTGATAGCATTACTTGCATTAGCACTATCAGTTGCTGCTACTTTCACAGTTCCATCATCTTCAATATCAATAATAGTGTTCGTTTCTTCCGTTAAAGCTCTTATTACAGATCCGCATTTACCTATTACGTCTTTTATTTTATCAGGATTAATCTTGATAGTATGAATACGTGGTGCGTATTGAGAAATATTACTACGTGGCAAGCTAATTACTTGTTCCATCATGCTCAAAATATATATTCTAGCATTCTTTGCCTGGTTTAACGCTAATTGCATAATATTACTAGTTATACCTTCTATTTTTATATCCATCTGTAATGCAGTAATACCATCTTTACTCCCAGCAACTTTAAAATCCATATCACCTATATGATCTTCTTGACTAAGAATATCGGATAATACGACAAATTTATTGTCTTCTTTCACTAAACCCATAGCAACACCAGCAACTGCAGCTTTTATCGGTACTCCTGCATCCATTAAAGCTAGTGAAGCTCCACAAATTGAAGCCATAGAAGATGATCCATTAGATTCTGTAATCTCTGCAACAACACGTATAGTATACGGAAATTCATCTATGTTCGGCATTACTGCTAGCAAACCACGTTTTGCTAAACGCCCATGCCCTATTTCACGACGTTTTGGTGAACCACAAATCCCAATTTCACCTACGCAATATGGAGGAAAGTTATAGTGTAGTAAGAATCTGTCAGAACGTTCTCCAGTTAGATCATCAATATTTTGTGCATCACGCTCAGTGCCAAGGGTAACAGTAACTATAGCCTGAGTTTCGCCACGCATAAATAAAGCAGAACCATGAGTTCGTGGTAATATACTAGTACGCATATATAAACTACGAATCATATCTTTTTCACGACCGTCAATACGACACTCGCCACTTAGTATACGACTACGTATTATTTTTTTCTCTATATTACTTAGTATAGTTATTATTTTGTCTTCATCTATTATGATTTCATCTATAGTAGATGATAACGTTTTATTTTTGTTAGTCAATATACTGACTATGTCTGTTTTAATAGATTCAACATAGTTATAACGTTCTTGCTTGTCTGTTACATGAATAATTTCATTTAGGCGTAATTCTGCTAGTTCCATAACTTGTGATGGAAATAATAATAAGCTATCTTTAATTTCTTGTGCTTGCAAAGGCCATGGTTGCTTCCCAGCTTTAGCAACAATATTATTAATGTTGCTGATAAGCGTTTGCTGTTGTTGATGGCCGAAAATTATAGCGCCTAGCATTTGTTCTTCGCTCAATAACTTAGCTTCTGATTCGACCATTAGTACTGCTTTAGCGGTGCTTGCAACTACTAAATCAAGGCTACTTTCTAATAGTTCAACTATAGTTGGATTTAGTATATATTTATTGTTAACGTAACCTATGCGTGCTGCACCGTACGGACCGTTAAACGGTATACCAGATAAACTTAAAGCTGCTGATGTACCAATCATTGCAACAATATCTGGGCTAACCTGTGGGTTAAGAGATACTACTGTAGCTATAATTTGCACTTCATTAAAAAATTCTTTGGGAAATAAAGGACGTGTAGCACGATCAATAAGACGAGAAATAAATATTTCTCCTTCGCTAGGACGACCTTCACGTCTGAAAAATCCACCAGGGAAACGACCAGCAGCATAAGTTCTTTCTTGATAATTTACTGAAAGTGGGAAGAATTTTTGCTGTCCTTGTTGTGCGTGCTTAACGCATACTACGGTAACTAGTACTACTGTATCATCAATATTTACCATAACTGCTGCATTGGCCTGACGTGCTACCATACCAGTTTCTATTATTACGGTATGCTTACCGTATTGAAAATTTTGAACAATAGGCTTAATCAAAATTATATCCTTAATTTCAGGGTGTACAGCGTACTTTTTTTTGACCGCTGACCACAAATTACTTACTAACAACATTACATTAGTTGTTTATAACAAGAAGAAAAGGGCCTAATTTGGCCCTAATAAATATTTTTAGCTATTTATATTAAGTAATATATAGTATATGAATTAACGACGTATACTAAGTCTTTCAATGAGTTGATTATAACTAACTATATTTTTATCCTTAATATAGTCTAGCAGCTTACGACGTTTTGACACCATACGCAGTAGTCCCCGTCTACTATGGCAATCTTTTTTATTGTTCGCAAAATGTACCTGTAAATTATTAATTTTATCTGTTAAAATAGCGATTTGAACTTCTGTAGAACCGCTATCTAGCGCACAACGGCCAAAATCAGAAATTATTTTTTCTTTTTTATTAATACTTAGAGACATGATAAAACTCCAAATGTTAGCTAAAATAGCTTGATATTTATCTCTAATTTATCGTTAATATTCATTATATTTTAGTTATTTTACTAGTAGTAAGTTTAGATCGCAATATTTGACAGATAAATGATTCAGCAATGATAAACATTAGAAATAAGACGCCTAGGCTTTAATAAACCTAGTGTAGTAATTTCACCAATACCAAAGAAACTTTTTATATTCCCATTAGCTATAAACATTCGTACTAAGCCTAATTGCAAACACTTATCAACTGCTATAGTATTACCTAATTGCAAAATATTAGCACTTGAAATAGGTAAGTGTATAGCTGGAAAAATAGATAAAGCTTTATCTATTGATAATAGTAAAGAATCTAATTTTGATAAATTATCAGGATATTTTTCCTGTAGCAAAGTGTCTTGCAGCGAAGTCAGTGTTACCATATTTTCTTCTTGATAGTTGGCTACTGCCAAACGACGTAATTGAGTAACATGTGCACCGCAACCTAGAAACTCTCCAATATCATCGATAATAGTACGAATATAGGTTCCTTTGGAACAGTGTACTTCTAATACAATACTTGTCTTATCCCAAAAAATTAAATTTATATCATATATATTAATAGGCCTACATTTACGTATTACTTCTATCCCTTTACGTGCATATTCATACAGCGGACGACCTTGGTACTTAATATTAGAAAACATTGGTGGAATCTGATGAGTTAATCCTTTAACTTTATTTAAAGTTGTCTGAAGTATGTCTTTATTTATCACAACTGTACGGGACATCATAATATGTCCTGTAGCATCATAGGTATTAGTTCGTTCCCCTAGTTTAGCAGTAACACGGTAACGTTTATTAGAATTTATAATATGTTGGGAAAACTTAGTTGCTTCTCCTAGGCAAATAGGTAACATACCAGTAGCTAGTGTATCTAGTACCCCAGTATGCCCAGCTCTATTTGCTCTGAACAAATATTTAACTTTTTGTAATACATCATTTGATGATAAACCTTCGGGTTTATCTAGTAGTATAATGCCGTCAACATTACGACCGCGATAAATTGGACGACGGCCCATATTAATGTACCTTATTATTACATTATGTATATAATTTTTTTTTGGTCTTTTTGTACTAAATTAGTAATTAACTGATGCATGTGTATACTTTTAACTAAATATTCATCATAAGTAAAAGTAAGTGTAGGTATGATACGTAAATGCATTGATTTACTTAGTTTACTACGTATAAAGCCAGAAGCTGTGTTTAGTATACGTATACCAGAATTTATATAATCAGAATTATTCTGATGGATAAAATTAAAAGTAACTAACACTATTGCTGATGTTAGGTCACTGGATAAATTTACTCCTGAAATAGTAGCCATACTAATACGAGGATCTTTTATATGACGTTGTAAACTAATAGCTATTTGTTTTTGCATTTCCTGAGCGATACGCTGTGCACGACGACTATACTCTTTCATCATATAAATATTAATAATAGTAGTTTATCAAAACTATATCACATTAATAACTAATAGTATGTCTGATAGTAAAAGTAAATTATCAAACACTAGTTTCTGTTATTAGTTTATGTGATTTGAATTAATTCAAATACTTCAATTACGTCGCCAGTACGAACATCAGTATAGTTTTTTACGCAAATACCACATTCCATACCATTACGTACTTCATTAACATCATCTTTAAAACGACGTAGTGAATCTAGCTCCCCTTCATAGATAACGATATTATCACGTAGTACTCTAATTTTTTTATTTCGCTTTACTATGCCTTCTGTTACCATACAACCAGCAATATCCCCAAATTTAGGTGACCGGAAAACGTTACGCACTTCGGCTAAACCAATGATTTTCTGTTTGTACTTAGGTACCAATATACCATTCATAGCCTGTTTTACTTCATTAAGTAAGTCATAAATTACTGAGTAATAACGAATATTAATATTTTCTGTGTCAATTACACGACGAGCAGATGCATTAGCACGAACGTTAAAACCTAGTAATATAGCATTCGAAGCAGCTGCAAGGTTAGCATCTGTTTCAGTAATTCCACCAACACCATAACCTATGATATTAACCTTTACTTGTTCTGTTGCAAGTTTTGCTAGTGCATCATTGATGGCTTCTGCTGAACCTTGTACGTCTGTTTTAAGTACAATATTTAACTCGGATATTTTATCTTGAGTAAGATTATCAAAAACAGTGTCTAACTTAGCATTTTGCTTACGTGCTAATTTAATTTCTCTAAACTTGCCCTGACGATATAGTGCAACTTCACGTGCTTTCTTCTCATCACGTACTACAGTAACTTCATCACCAGCGATCGGAACACCGGATAAACCAAGAATTTCTACTGGTATAGCTGGACCAGCTGAAGATATATTACTACCTTTTTCATCACGCATAGCACGCACACGACCATACTCTAGTCCACATAGCAATATATCACCACAATTAAGTGTTCCTTCACGTACAAGAACTGTTGCTACTGGTCCACGACCTTTATCTAAGAAAGATTCTATAACTACACCACTGGCCATACAATTACTAATTGCTTTTAAATCTAAAATTTCAGCCTGAAGTATAATTGCATCTAGTAAATTATCAATACCAGTACCATATTTAGCAGAAACATTTACGAACTGATTGTCACCACCCCATTCTTCTGGTATTATCCCATACTTAGTAAGTGCATTTTTAATACTATCTGGATCAGCTTCTAGCTTATCAATTTTGTTGATAGCAATAACAATAGGTACTTTTGCTGCATTAGCGTGCTGTATAGCTTCTATTGTCTGTGGCATAATTCCATGATCTGCAGCTACTACTAGTACTATAATATCAGTTGTTTTAGCACCACGAGCACGCATAGCTGTAAAAGCGTTATGTCCAGGGGTATCAATAAAAGTAATCATTCCTCTATCTGTTTTTACATGATAAGCACCTATATGTTGAGTAATACCACCAGCTTCACAAGCTGCTACTTTAGTTGAACGAATATAATCTAATAGCGAAGTTTTTCCATGGTCTACGTGACCCATTATAGTAACTACTGGTGCACGTAGTTCTGAAGTCGCAGAACTACAAATAATATCACGGTCATTCATCAATGATTCTTCTATTTTATTGTCATTAAGTAGAATAACCTTATGCCCCATCTCTTCTGCGACAAGTTGTGCTGTTTCTTGATCTACAACTTGATTAATAGTAACCATGGCACCTAAATTAATCATTTTTTTAATAATTTCTGAACCTTTTACTGCCATTTTATTAGCAAGTTCAGCAATAGTTATCATTTCGCCAATAACTACATCTCTGTTAATAACTTGCGAAGGTTTGTTAAATACTTGCATTATAGTGCTGCTAGATTTACGTTTATTTTGACATTTAATATTACGTCCAATAGCACGAGCTTCTTCACGATTTGCTTTAAACTCAGATAAAATATTAGTTCTTTTTTGCTTATAATTTTTACTGACTCTGAAACGACGTTCATTCTTTATATCATTATCTTCTTCTGCTAAAATATCTTTTTGATAATTAATATTATCATTAGTCATATCTTCAAATTCTTGCGTAGTAATCCAAGTATTAGTACTATTATTACTCTCAGCAAGTTTACGAGCTGCTTCTGCAATTTGGCGAGCTTTTTCTTCTAACTGACGATATGTTTCTTCTTCAGCTTTACGCTTAATAGTAGCTACTTCTGCTTCTAGGCTAGTATTTTTTATATAATTTTTCTTTTTTACCTTATTAATAATAATATTATTAATAGTATTATTATTAACTAATTGAGTAATTGTTTTGCTTTTCTGTTTATTATTTTCTTTAATAACATTGGGTATTTGATATTTACCTTCACTTGTTACTCTTTCGTTAGTATTATTTTTAGTTGGTTTCAAAAAATTATATTCTGGTTGTATATATATACGTTTCTTACGTACTTCTATTTGTACGTACTTACTTTTACCACTAGTACTAGGAATATTTAATGTGCTACGGGTTTTACGTTGTACAGTTAATTGATTTGGCACATTGCAAATATCATATTTGCTGCGGTACGCAAGTAATGTTTCTTGTTCCTGTTGAGTAACATCATCTACTACTGTTTTATTAATACCAATTTCAGCAAACTGCTGCACTAGTTTATCCACAGTAATTTGCATTTCTACGGCAAGTGATTTTATCGTGACATTTGTCATACTATTTCTTCCATACTACTTTTTTTGACTAAACCAGCAAATATTACGTGCTGCCATAATTAGTTCTCCTGCTTCCTGACTGCTTAATCCTTCAATATTTAATAAATCTTCGATACTTTGTTCTGCAAGATTTTCTAAAGTGCATATTCCAAGCTCAGCTAATTTAAAAGCCATGTTTCGCTTAAGTTTTGATAAACCTAATAAGTCTTCAGAGGGATGTCCTATTTTTTTATTATTTTGCATAGTCAACTTACTAGTCAGTGCACACTGTGCTTTTTTCCTTAACTCTTCTACTGTTTTTTTATCTATACTATCAATAGTAAGTAATTCTTTAATAGGAACATAAGCAAGTTCTTCAATAGAAGAAAAACCTTCTTTAACAAGAATTTTTGCTAAATTTTCATTTATCTTAAGATTATTCATGAAAACATTGATAGCAGCATAATCTTCAGCTCGATATTTTTCTGTTAGATCAGAGGCAGTCATGACATTTAGCTCCCATCCACTAAGTTGTGAAGCTAACCTGACATTCTGTCCATTACGACCTATAGCTTGAGCTAGATTACTAGTTTCTACAGCAATATCCATAGTTTTTTTGTCTTCATCTACTACTATAGAAGTAACGTCAGCAGGAGCCATAGCATTAATAACAAACTGAACCTGATTATCATCCCATAAAACAATATCTATACGTTCTCCGCCTAATTCGCTTGACACTGCTTGTACGCGAGCACCACGCATACCGACACATGCGCCAACTGGATCTATCCTTTTATCATTAGTTTTTACTGCAATTTTCGCACGTAAGCCAGGATCTCTAGCTACAGACTTAATTTCAATTAATTCTTCGCCTATTTCTGGTACTTCAATACGAAATAATTCTATTAACATTTCGGGACGAGTACGACTGATAAAAAGTTGAACTCCCCGTGCTTCTGGACGTACGGCATAAAGTACTCCGCGGATACGGTCACCTATGCGAAAATTTTCACGTGGTAACATATCTTCACGACTAATTACTGCTTCAGCAGTATTACCTAAATCAATAATAAGACTATCTCTATTTAATTTTTTTACTAAGCCTGTTATGATCTCTCCTTTTTTACTACAGAACTGTTCTACTACCATTGCGCGCTCTGCTTCACGTACTTTTTGCACAATAACTTGTTTAGCTGTTTGTGTTGTGATTCTGTCAAATATTATAGATTCAATTTTATCTTCAATATAGCTACCTATTAGTGCTTTAGGGTCATACACTTTTGCTGCTTCTAGTGTTATTTCACGAGTTGGTTGAGTTACTTCTGCTACAATAAGCCACCGACGAAATGTCTCAAAATTACCAGATTTACGATCAATATTAATACGCACTTCAATTTCTTGTTCGTATTTTTTTTTTGTTGCTGTAGCTAAAGCAGTTTCAAGAGTTTCGAAAAGCTTTTCTCTTGAAACAGATTTTTCGTTTGAAACTGCTTCAACAACGGCAAGAATTTCTTTATTCATTCTAGTTGCCTCAGTAAAATGTAAAAAGTGGGGTACAAAAACTTTGGTGAAAAATGAATAATTCAATTATCCCGGTACTGATATCATTTTATCTGATTATTTATCAAGAAAAAGCCCCGAATAATCGGGGCGTTAAGTGACTGTACCTTTTACATTTCAAGGATTTACATTTCAAGGAAAAAATTTTTCTATAAAAAATTTTTAAAACCTTTCATATGACACCTAACGTTAATTGTTTAACATAAATTTAAAACGTAAGGGGTTGCGGGGGTCGGATTTGAACCAACGACCTTCGGGTTATGAGCCCGACGAGCTACCAGACTGCTCCACCCCGCGTCATAAATTAATTTAATATACTTTATTTACTAGTAAAAATCAAATTTTAGATTAAATTAGCTTTCTTTGTGGTACCGAGGACGGGATTTGAACCCGTAAGCTGCTTAATTTAGCACTACCACCTCAAAGTAGCGTGTCTACCAATTTCACCACCTCGGCACGAAACATTATATATATTTATATTCTTATAATAATGTAAGACTTTAATTTGGAATATTATTCATAATTTTTTCTTTATTTTCAGAAACATTACTATCTGTATTTTTATTAATAGTAATTTTAGATAAATTATTTGAATTATTTTTTATATTTTTATTTTTAATAGTATCACTACCTATGTGACCTAACATTATACTAAGCAAAAAAAAATCATTGCTACCAGTGCAGTCATTCTTGTCATAAAATTCCCGTAACCACTAGAACCAAATAAAGTTCCAGAAGCGTTGCTACCGAAGGAATTATCAATATTACTACCTTGCTGTAGTATAATAAGAGCTACTAAGCTTACAGCTACTATTAAAAACAAAATTAATAAAGTTTGGTACAACATAATATGGTAATATCCTGATTTATTTTTATTGCATTTTAATTTATACAATCTTCAATGTTACCATTGTTATGGTAACAGAAACTAAAATTTAGTTAAATTACTTAATTAATTTTTATTATCAATAGCATTTCTCTATAGTATCAGCTAAATAATATGCTAAATATTTCACTTGAGCTTCATCATAACCTTCTACCAGAACTCTAATAATATTTTCTGTTCCTGATTTACGTAATAATACCCTACCACGATTAGCTAAAGTGCGTTCAACTTTTTTATACGCCTGGATCACTTGTACTGAATCTAGTTGATTAGTATTACCAATAAAACGTACATTTACTAATTTTTGGGGAAATAGTTTTATATCATTACATAAATCATGCAGTGGAATATTTTGACTTACAATAGCTGACAACACTTGTAAACCAGCAATAATTCCATCGCTGGTAGTTGTATGATCAAGTAGAATAACGTGCCCAGAATTTTCTGCCCCAATACACCAATTGTTAGCTTGCATGGTTTCTAAAACATAACGCTCTCCTACATTAGTACGTACAAAAGGAATACCTAACTGTTTCAGAGAGTATTCAAGACCTATATTACTCATTTGTGTTCCAACAACACCACCAGTTAATTTCCCTTGTCGCATTTTATCACGTGCAACAATATATATAATTTTATCACCATCTACCTGATACCCTAAATGATCTACCATAATAATCCTATCACCATCGCCATCATAAGCAATGCCAATATTAGCATGCTCAGCTAGCACTATGCTTTGTAGTTTGCGTATATCAGTGGTACCACATTCTTTATTTATATTAATTCCGTTTGGGTTACAACCTATAGTTACTACTTTAGCACCTAATTCACGTAATACGCTTGGTGCAATATGGTAAGTAGCTCCATTAGCACAATCAACTACTACTTTAAGACCATTTAGGTTAAGATTTACTGGAAAAGTACTTTTGCAAAATTCTATATATTGTCCTTTTGCATCAATTATTCTGCTAGCTTGTCCAAGGTTTTCTGATGCTACGCAAATTAAATTGCTTTTTAATTGAGCTTCTATTGATTTTTCAACTGTATTTGGAAGCTTAGTACCTTCGCTAGAAAACAATTTAATACCATTATCGTAAAACTGATTATGTGAAGCAGAAATAACAATACCTGCTGTACTAAATTTTCTAGTAAGATATGCAATAGCAGGCGTAGGCATTGGACCAGTCAATGAAGCAGATATACCAGCTGCAGCTAAACCAGCTTCCAAAACTGACTCTAGCATATAACCAGATATTCTGGTATCATGACCAATAATAATATTATTAGAACCGTAACTAGCTAATACTTTTCCAGCTGCCCAACCTAATTTTAATATAAATTCAGGAGTAATTGGAGTATAACCTACTTTGCCACGGATTCCATCCGTACCGAAATATTGATTTTTCATAAAAAAATTTTTTCCTTGGCTAATAGTGTATTTTTTACTACAAGCAGTGCTTCTATAGTTTGCTTAACATCATGAACACGAATAATCTGTGCACCTTGCATTGCTGCAATAACAGCGCAGGCAATACTACCTGATAATCTATCCTCTGGCTGTAAGTTTCCTATCATAGATTTACGTGACATTCCTACTAGGATAGGGAGACCAAAACAATGAAAATCAGCTAGTCTTGCTAATAAGCAATAATTGTGCGCTAAATTTTTACCAAAACCAAACCCTGGATCTATAATTAATTTATTTTTTTTAATACCAGATATTTCACAACTGGTAATTTTCTGTAAAAAATATTCTTTTATTTCTTTGATGATATTATTGTAATATGGTTTTTTCTGCATAGTTAATGGTTCACCCTGTCTATGCATTAGGCACACTGGTAATTTACTTTTTACTGCTGCTTCTAGTGCGCCAGGTTTACTAAGTGAGCGGATATCGTTAATTAAATTTACTCCAGCAGCAGCGCTTTCTCGTATCACTAGAGCACTAGAAGTATTTACAGAAATTAAAATATCGAAACGTTGTACTAACGCAGTAACTACTGGAATGACCCGTTCTGCTTCCTCATTATCATCAATAACATCAGCTCCAGGACGAGTAGATTCTCCACCAACATCTATTATTTTTGCTCCTGCTTGTATCATACATGCTGAATGATCTATTGCATTAGCAATAGTATTATATTTACCACCATCATAAAATGAATCATTAGTTACATTCAAAATACCCATAACTTGAGTAAAAGATAAATCTAACGTTACTTTATTAGTCATCAGTTTCATTATTTATAAATATCAATGATAATGTTAAATAACATTACTATTATTAGATAGAATATGGTTCTCGATTAGGTCAATATTGCATGGCATATAAATCCATGATTTTATCTTAGTAGTAGCTAAGGAGCTGCTGTTAATTTCACAATTATGATCATCCCAACCTGCTGGTTGACGTACGGAACATTTACGTTCCATTAAATCATCAATTTGTGGGGCATCAATAGTTTCATATTTCATCAAAGCATCTTTCATAGCATGTAGAATATCAATATTTTCAGTCAAAAGTATTTTTGCGCGTAGGTAGTTACGATCAATGATTAACTTTATTTCTTGATCAATAATACGTGCTGTTTCATCTGACATATGTTTAGTTTTAGCAACTGAACGTCCTAAAAATACTTCACTATCTTCTTCTGTATACAACAGTGGGCCTAATTTATCGGAAAATCCCCATTGAGTAACCATATTACGAGCAATAGAAGTAGCTACTTTAATATCGTTAGATGCTCCTGTAGATACTTTAGCTGGACCATATATTATTTCTTCTGCTATACGTCCACCGTATAAAGTAGAAATTTGGCTTTCTAGTTTTTGACGACTAGCGCTAATAGTATCTCCTTCAGGTAAGAAAAAAGTTATTCCTAGAGCACGACCACGTGGAATAATAGTAACTTTATGTACTGGATCATGATCTGGTACTAATCTTCCAATAAGAGCATGGCCTGCTTCATGATATGCGGTAGACTCTTTCTGTACTTCAGTCATTACCATAGAACGTCGTTCTGCACCCATCATAATTTTGTCTTTAGCTTTTTCAAATTCTCCCATGGAGACTACATTTTTATGGTAACGAGCTGCAAACAGTGCTGCTTCATTTACTAAATTAGCTAAATCTGCACCTGAAAAACCAGGTGTTCCACGAGCAATTACTGACACGTTTATATCTGAGGCTAGCGGAACACGGCGCATATGTACTTTAAGAATATTTTCACGCCCACGTACATCAGGTAGACCAACTATTACCTGACGGTCAAAACGTCCAGGACGTAATAAAGCAGGGTCTAAAACATCAGGTCTGTTGGTAGCAGCGATAATGCTAATACCTTCATTACCTTCAAAGCCATCCATTTCTACTAACATTTGGTTTAATGTTTGTTCACGTTCGTCGTGACCACCTCCTAGTCCTGTCCCCCGCTGACGACCTACGGCATCTATTTCATCAATAAAAATAATACATGGGGCTGCTTTTTTTGCTTGATCAAACATATCTCGCACGCGAGATGCACCTACCCCTACAAACATTTCTACAAAATCAGAACCAGATATAGTAAAAAATGGTACTTTTGCCTCTCCAGCGATAGCTTTAGCTAGTAAAGTTTTACCAGTACCGGGTGGTCCCACCATTAACACTCCCTTAGGGATTTTTCCACCAAGTTTTTGAAAACGACTAGGTTCTCTTAGGTAATCTACTAACTCGCTTACTTCTTCCTTCGCTTCATCGCAACCAGCAACATCGGCAAAGGTAGTTGTTATTTTATCTTCTGTTAGCATCCTAGCTTTACTCTTTCCGAAGAAAATGACCCCTTTACCGCCACCCTGAATTTGCCGCATAAAAAAGATCCATACCCCAATTAGTAATAACATCGGAAACCAAGATATTAATATTGATGCTATCAAACTAGGTTCTTCCGGTTGTTTACCAATTACTTTAACGTTTTTTGTTAAAAGAATATCTAATAGTTTTGGATCATTGATAGGAATCAATGTCATATAACTATGACTATCTTTTTTGGTCACAGTAATTTCACGACCATGAATATGTACTTCCCTAACTTGGTCTTGATTTAATTCGGACATAAAAGTAGTGTAATCTACTTTACGTACATTTGATTCGCTAGGCCCGAAGTTCTGGAATAAAGACATCAGCACTATTGCAATGACTAACCAAAGAATTAAGTTCTTAGCAATGTCACTCAAGAGATTAACCTCATATTAAAACAACTTTAACAATTTTTGCATAATAGAGTATTATATTTTGCGCTCCTTCGCTACAAGGTATATTTCTCTAGAACTAGAACTGGAAGCATATGGTTTAAAAATTTTTACTTGATTAAATAAAGATAGTATTTTTAGCATCAAATCATCAAACCCCTCTCCATGAAATACTTTTACTATAAAACTTCCACCTGGAATCAAAATATCTTGACACATTTGTAATGCTCGTTCTACTAAATAAATAGATTTTGGAATATCTACTGCTGGCAAACCACTAATATTAGGTGCAATATCTGACAAAATTACTTGAACTTTTTTATTTCCAACAACACTTTTAATAGTGTTGAATACTTCATTATTGCAGAAGTCCCCCTGTACAAAATTGACCCCTAATAACGGATGCATCGGAAGAATATCACAGGCAATAATACGCCCTTTACTACCAATTTTAGTAGATACATATTGTGACCAACTACCAGGTGCTGCACCAAGATCTACTACAGTTATGCAAGAATATAATATTTTGTTAATTTTTTTGTATTTCATTAAGTTTAAACCAAGCACGAGAACGTAGTTTATTTTTTTTGCTTGTACAACGTATTGATCTTTAAAATGTGCTTGCAGCCAGATTTTTGAATTAGCTGACTTTTTTTTTACAACCATTTTTTTCAATAGATTACCATTAATATACTGTAAAAAGATTTTACCAATTATCAGTATTACTTACTTATATTGTTATCATATTGTTCTAGATGTACATAAGATGGCGATAACAGACTAAATTTTCAATACCAATATATTAACATTAACAATATTCTTTATTCTGAAATATATTCTACTTTTAAAATATGATATTTAACTTCACCACCAGGTGTATTAATAATAACGATATCACCCTCTTTATTACCTATTAGACCGCGAGCAATTGGTGAATTAATTGATATCATATTATGTTTAAAATCTGCCTCATCATCACCAACTATCCGATAGGTTTGTGGCTCTTTAATATTCAGGTTATTCACGCTTACCGTCGCACCGAAAATTACACGGTTACTAGGAGATATCTGATTGATATCAATAATTTGAGCATTAGCAAGTTTAGCTTCTATTTCCTGAATACGTCCTTCGCAAAAACTTTGCTGTTCACGCGCAGAGTGATATTCTGCATTTTCTTTTAAATCGCCATATTCACGTGCTTCTGTAAGATCACGAATAATTTCAGCTCTGCGTATATTTTTTAAGTAATTTAGTTCTTTACGCAGCTTTTCAGCGCCGCGCCTAGTCATAGGAGTTTGATTCATCATAATTAATTATACCTTTACTTTAATTGTAACTCTACTGCTGTAGTAGCTGCTATACTAACGTAATACTATTTTATTGAAAGACTGAAATACTGTTGGAGTTTGTTGTTACGATTGATTTTATTCCTATAATTAAATTATAATGTACTAGTAACTAGTAGTATTACTATAAACACTGTACACAGTGTTTATTCATTCACTATAATAATTATGCGTGTTTTAAAAATTATCAAATGCTGCTGTACCAGCTTTTTTATTATATATGCTCAAGCTGCTGTATCTGTGGTAAACTACACATAATATTTACCAAAAGGTACTAAACTTGCTTTAATTGTGCAAAAATTAGGGGCACAGCAGCCAACTATTGATTAAAATAGTAAGCAGCTAGCGCTACCAGCTAGTACTATTAAACTATTAACAGCGCTAGCAGCACTACTACAACTAGGACCAAACTATCGATTTAATACTATTTTTGAAGCAAATTTTCCAGTATCATAAGGAGTATTAAACAGTAATATTATTGCACGCTTTAGCGGTGATCCTACTTTTACTCGTAAACGACTACGTACTATGGTAGCAGCACTACGAAAACATGGTATAAAAATTATTACTGGTAACCTAATAATTGATACATCGGTATTTGCAATTAATGATAAAGCCCCTGGTTGGCTATGGAATGATTGAATCCAATGTTTCAGCACTGCTCCAGGAGCAGCTATCATCGATAGACACTGTGTTTCTATTTCTCTATACAGCGGTACTGTAGGTGAAAGAACTTTTATTAGTCTTTCTTCTTACTATCATGTAAAAATAAAAAAGTACGTACTATTAATAATGAAGCAAAAAATTACTGTGAGCTTGATATTATACCAGGTGAGCTAAATATTTTTACTTTTAACGGTTGTATTAATCAGCGTTAAGATCCTATCTTACTTAGTTTTGCGTTTTGCAGTACAAGATAGCGCGAGCTATGTTGGTTCGATTTTAAAGGAAGAACTAAAGCAGGCTAATATACAACTCAATGGTACTATTAAACTAAAAAATAAACCTCCTAATACTCATAAACCTTGTAAGGTTCTAGCGCAATCTTTTTCAGCCCCATTACATGATTTATTACATCTTATGTTCAAAACATCAGATAATTTGATTGCCGATACTATATTTCGTATTATTTTTCATTAATACGTTAAAGTACCTGGAAGCTGGCGTACTGGATCTGACGCAGTACGTAAAATATTACATCAAAAAGCTAGCATTGATCTCGATAATACAATTCAGGTTGATGGATATGGTTTATCACGCTTAAATTTAATTTCTCCATCTACTATGATGAAAGTTCTGCAATATATTGGTAATAATGATCAAAAACTAGATTTCATATCTATGTTACATTTATCAGGTTATGATGGTACACTAATGTATCGTTATGGTCTACATTAAGCAGGAGTAGATGGTAAATTATCAGCTAAAACTGGATCTTTACAATGAGTTTATAATCTAGCTGGTTTTCTTACTACTTATAGTGGTAATCGTCTAGTCTTTGTCCAGTATATATCTAGCTATACAGCTTCGCTGCTACCAAATAAGCATACTAATAAGTATATTTAATTAATTAATTTTTAATATAGGCTATATAAAGATTTATATAAAAATAACTAAATTAGTTTAATTACACACTTTAAGTATTAATTTAAAAAATCTTTATCTCCAAATAAAATTTATTTGTTCTTGCGTTTCTTGTTCTACTGGCTGGTTTTTTTGATTTTTAATAAACATCATTATATCTAAACATAATAATTTAATTCCATAATTATTAGCAGAAGAAATTAAATAATAATTATATTTTGTTTTATTATTAAATATTTCTGCTATAGCTTGAGCTTTGTCTTGTAATTTGGTTTTATTCCTAAATAAATCTACTTTAGTAAAAACTAACCAACATGGTTTATTAGCTAATTTTTCGTTGTAATATTTTAACTCATTTCTAATAATATTAGCATTTTCTAATGGATCTGATTGATCTATAGGTTCTAAATCAACCAAGTGTAAAAGTAGTCGACAACGTTCTAGATGTTTTAAAAATCTAGTACCTAGACCAGCACCATCAGCTGCACCTTTAATAAGGCCTGGAATATCTGCCATAATAAAACTATTATTTTTCTTTATTTTTACTACACCTAAATTTGGCACTAGCGTAGTAAATGGATAATTAGCTACTTTAGGTTTAGCTGCTGATACGGCACGAAGAAATGTAGACTTACCTGCATTAGGTAAACCTAGTAAACCAACATCAGCTAGTAATATTAGCTCTAGTTTAAGCTGGCGAATTTCACCCTTAGTACCATCTGTTTTCTGACGTGGAATTCTATTAATAGAAGATTTAAAATGAGTATTACCTAAACCATGAAAACCCCCTTTAGCAACCAAGAAACGTTGATTATGAAAAATCATATCACATATAATTTCATTATTATTTTGATCCAATACTCTAGTACCTACTGGTACTTTAACTATTAAATCTTTACCACTTTTACCTGTACAATTACTCCCTTGACCTTTTTTACCATTTTCTGCAAAAAAATTTTTTTCAAAATGATAATCAATTAGGGTATTAATATTTTCATCAGCTTGTAGCCAAACATTACCACCATCACCACCGTTACCTCCTTCAGGACTTCCTAAAGTAATACCTTTTGCACGACGAAAACTTACGCAACCACTGCCCCCGTTACCGGCAGTTACTACAATAGCTGCTTCATCAATAAATTTCATATTATTTAGTAATCCAGATATAATTATCGTATATATACTATAATATTTATAAATTAGTAATAATATTAACAAATGTACGATGATTTATTCTTTTACCCTTAACCTTAAACTGTACTTTACCCTTAGTTAGAGCAAAAAGGGTATAATCTTTACCACAACCAACGTTAGTTCCTGGGTGGTATGTTGTTCCACGTTGACGAACAATAATACTACCAGCTTTCACTAATTCATTACCAAAACACTTGACTCCTAGTCGTTTACTCTCAGAATCCCGACCATTACGTGTAGAGCCACCAGCTTTTTTATGTGCCATGAGTTTATTTTCTTTTGTTGAGTTAAGTTAAAAGCTTACACTGGTAACTTCAACGTCAGTAAACCACTGACGATGACCATGATGCTTGCGGAAGTGTTTGCGACGACGAAACTTGACAATTTTTAATTTATCACTACGACCGTGATTAACTATTTTTGCAATAATTTTACCATTATTAACAATCGGACTACCGATATAAATATGATTACCACTATTTATCATCATAATTTTATCAAATTCCACAGTATTACCAGTTGCAATGTTTAGCTTTTCAAGGCGGATAGTTTGACCTTCACTTACTCGGTATTGTTTACCACCACTTTGAAAAATGGCGTACATAAAATACTCCTTTATAGTGCCCTATTTGTTGTAATAACAACAAAATATGATACGTAGTTATTTTTTAAAAACAAGTTTTTATTAGTAGTTTTTCAGTACAATTAGCTAAACAATCTATAAGTAAAAATTAATATAATGTTTCAAACAAAATGAATTTTGAAAAAATTAATGAACTCATTGCACTGGAAATGGCAAATGTTAATGCTGCTATTAATGATCAACTGTATTCAGAAATTATTCTTATAAAACAGTTAGTTAATTATATTATTAGTTGTGGAGGTAAGCGCATCCGTCCAATGATTGTTTTGCTAACAGCTTTAGCATTGAATTATAAAGGCAACCAGCATGTCACTGTTGCTGCGCTAATAGAATTTATTCATACTGCTACATTACTTCACGATGATGTAGTCGATAAGTCTAATATGCGTCGTGGTAAAACTAGCGCCAATATAATATTTGGTAATGCCGCAAGTATATTAGTAGGTGATTTTATTTATACTCGTGCTTTTCAGATGATAATAGCACTAAATTCACTAAGAGTGCTTAAATTAATGTCTGAAGCAGTAAACGTTATTGTAGAAGGTGAAATAATTCAATTAATAAATTGTAGAGATCCTAATATTACTACTGAAAGTTATATGAGAGTAATTTATAGTAAAACAGCACGTTTATTTGAAGTAGCTTCACAATCTTCCGCTGTTCTAGCAGGTGCACTTCCAGATCAGGAAATTGAGTTACGTAATTAC
The DNA here is from genome assembly GCF_001269425.1 of Candidatus Palibaumannia cicadellinicola. Lineage (GTDB taxonomy): Bacteria > Pseudomonadota > Gammaproteobacteria > Enterobacterales > Enterobacteriaceae > Baumannia > Baumannia cicadellinicola_A. Next base: position 621,683 of record NZ_CP011787.1, read on the forward strand.
GGTCGTTATTTAGGGACAGCATTTCAGCTAATTGATGATGTATTAGATTATAGTAATAACTGTAATATTTTAGGAAAAAATTATGGTAATGATCTAAATGAAGGTAAACCTACCTTACCTCTACTACATGCTATGCGTAATGGGACACCCATACAGTCATCATTTATTCGTCAAGTTATTATGCAACAAGTTAATAGTAGTAAATTAAATGTAAATGTAATGGATAAAGTACTAGAAACTATGCAACAGTGTGGTTCATTAGAATATACTAGACAATGCGCTGAAGAAGAAGTTGATAAAGCGATTACTTGTCTTACCTGTTTATCTCCTTCTCCTTATCGCGATGCATTAGAGAGTTTAGCTAAATTAGTAGTAACACGTAATGTATAATTAAATGTAAAAATAATACTAATTGAAAATCATTTTAAAAAAAAATATATTATGATTTAATGTTATTATATTTTTATATAAAAATATAATTTTTGTATTAAATTTAAGCGAGTTAATTATGACTATCATTAATATGACAGATATACATTTAACTGGTAAACGTGTGTTGATTCGTTCTGATCTTAATGTGCCAATTAATAAAGGAACAATTACTTCTTATGCACGTATAAATGCTTCTTTACCAACTATAGAAAACGCACTAAAACAAGGCGCAAGAGTAATGGTAACATCTCATCTTGGTAGACCTATTGAAGGTAAATATGACGCTGAATTTTCTCTAAAACCAGTAGTGAATTATCTAAAACAGAAAATTTCTGCCCCAGTTAGGTTGGTACATAATTATCTTAATGGTTTATATCTTAATCAAGGAGAACTAGTCGTACTAGAAAATGTTCGTTTTAATAAAGGGGAACAGAAAAATAACCATATACTAGCACAACAATATGCAGCACTATGTGATATTTTTGTTATGGATGCCTTTGGCACGGCACACAGAATGCATGCTTCTACTTATGGTGTAGGTAAATTTGTGCCAATTGCCTGTGCTGGTAATTTATTTTTACATGAATTAGAAGTAATCAGTAAAGTGCTAAAGAATCCAGTGCGTCCAATGATAGCTATAGTTGGCGGTTCAAAAGTATCTACTAAATTAAATATTTTGAATAAATTATCGACAATATCTGATCAAGTAATAATAGGAGGTGGTATCGCAAATACATTCCTAGCTGCGCAGGGTTATAATATTGGACAATCCTTATTAGAAAAAAATTTTATTTTACAAGCAAAACAGTTACTTAATAAAAATAATATTTTGATTCCTACTGATGTTCGTGTAGCTACTGAATTTTCTGAAACTGCTATCGCAACCTTAAAGTCGATACTTAATGTTAATAAAAACGAACATATTCTTGATTTAGGTGATGAATCTGCTGCTAGATTAGCGATCATATTAAAAAATGCTAAAACTATTTTGTGGAACGGTCCAGTTGGAGTATTTGAGTTTCCTAATTTTCGTAAAAGTACTGAAGTACTAGCTAGAGCTATTGCGGAAAGCGAAGCGTTTTCTATTGCTGGTGGTGGAGATACCTTAGCTGCTATTGATTTATTTAGGATAAATCATCAGATCTCTTATATTTCTACAGGTGGTGGTGCTTTTCTTTCCTTTGTTGAAGGAAACATACTTCCTGCTGTCATAATGCTTGAAGAACATGCAAAAAAATATGAATCAAATTTATAGAAAATAAGGATAAAATAAGATGTCTAAAATTTTAGATATAGTAAAACCAGGAGTTATTACTGGTGATGATATTCAGAAAATATTTTCTATCATAAAAGAAAACAATTGTGCTTTACCTGCTGTTAATTGTATAGGTACAGATTCTATAAATGCTTCATTGGAAGCTGCTGTCAAAGTACGTGCACCGATTATTGTGCAATTTTCTTATGGAGGAGCAGCTTTTATGTCAGGTTTAGGTATCAATACTAAAGGACACACGGCTTCAGTATTAGGCGCAATATCTGGTGCTTTACACGTACACCAAATGGCTGAATATTATGGTGTACCAGTTATGCTACATACTGACCATTGTTCAAAAAAAAATTTACCTTGGCTAGATGAGCTTTTAGTTGCCGATGAGAAATATTTTAATATTCATGGTAAACCACTGTTTTCATCTCATATGATAGATTTATCTGAAGAATCATTAGATGATAATATTAAAATTTGTTCAGAATACTTAGAAAAAATGGAGAAACTAAAAATTACACTAGAAATTGAACTAGGATGTACTGGTGGCGAAGAAGATGGTATCGAATATAGTAGTCAGTTAAATCACTATGAACTATATACTAAACCGGAATATGTTGCCTATGCCTACGAAAAACTAAATTTAATAAGCCAACGTTTTACTATTGCAGCAGCTTTTGGTAATGTCCATGGAGTATACCAACCTGGTAATGTGCAGCTTATTCCAAAAATATTAGATGATTCACAGCAATACGTTTCTACAAAATTCGGATTGCCAGCTAATTATCTTAACTTAGTATTCCATGGAGGTTCTGGTTCAAGGCAAGAAGATATTAAAGAAGCAATTAGTTATGGTGTAGTAAAAATGAATATTGATACCGATACACAGTGGGCTACTTGGAAAGGTATTCTTCAATACTATAACAAGAATAAAGATTATTTGCAGAGTCAAATAGGTCATTATAACAATGCTAATCAACCAAATAAAAATTTTTATGATCCAAGAATTTGGCTTCGTGCTGGACAAATATCTATGATTAAACGGCTTGAATTAGCTTTTAAAGAACTTAATTCTTTTAATTTATTATAAATATTATTATATGTAATAATATTTTTTGTATTTATTTAATAGTATTTATTTTAATAAATTTAATTAAAATTAATTTAAAATAAATTAATTTAAATATTAAGTATCATACTTATGACAAAAGATGAACTGAAAAAAGCAGCTGGATGGGCAGCATTAAAATATATAAAATCAGATACTATTATAGGAGTAGGTACTGGATCTACTACTGATCATTTTATTGAAGCTCTAGCAACAATAAAAAATAAAATTTACGGAGTAGTTTCAAGTTCTGAAGTATCTACTGCTAAATTAAAAAATTTAGGTATTTTTATTTTTGATTTAAACGATGTTAATTCACTAGATATATATGTGGATGGTACCGACGAAATAAATATAAATCTACAGATGATTAAAGGAGGTGGTGCTGCACTAACACGTGAAAAAGTTCTTGCATCAGCAGCTAGTAAATTTATTTGTATTGCAGATCAAAGTAAAAAAGTTGAAATATTAGGTAACTATCCTTTACCGGTAGAGGTAATACCAATGGCTTATAATTTTGTAGCAAGAAAATTAGTACAGCTTACTCACGGGTTACCAAAATATCGTAAAGGTGTTGTTACTGATAACGGAAATATTATTTTAGATATCCATAATTTAAAAATTATAGATGCTATTGCCTTAGAAAAAATTATTAATAATATACCAGGCGTAGTTACTGTTGGTCTTTTTGCAAGACGCCCCGCTGATATAGCACTTATTAGTAGTGAGGAAGGTATTACCATATTAAGTTAAATTTTTTTAGTTTTGTTTTTTATTATAAAAAGATTGATTCCAGTTAAAATGGAATGAAGGTGTAATTATCTCTGGTAATGGTACATCCCATCTGTCTATTGGTAAAGATATTGTAGTATAATATTGACAGTCATGCGCTAAACCTATAATAAAACAAGATAATTTATTATTATATTGTTGTAAAGTTCTGTCATAAAAACCACCTCCCATACCAAGTCTGTTACCATAATAGTCAAAAGCCACTAAAGGAATAAATAAAATATCTATTTGTTCTAATGATAATACTTTTTTAAAATCTAATGGTGGTTCGTATAAATTTAGTCTATTTACTACTAATGAAGTAGTAGGAGTGTAATTAATAAATAGTAGAGGTCTATTTTTCAATGGATGTAATGCTGGGAGATAAACTTTTTTGTTTTTATTCCATAGCATATTTATTAAATAATTAGTATTAATTTCACCATCAAAAGATATAAATATTGCGAAGTTATTTGCTTCTTTAATTCTTTTGTCTTGCCCAATAATATTGGCAACTCTTTTTGCAGCTTCATCTTGTTGTGTCATTGTCAATGACAGACGTTGTAAACGCGCATGTTTTCTAATTTTTTGCTTTAGTAAGAAGTTGTGATTCTTATCAGTCATTTATATTTATGTTAATGCTGGCTCAATTGTTTGTTTTACCACGTTAATACTTTTTTATATTTGTATAATTAAATGATTAGTTTTTTTTTCTTGTATTAGTTTATTCATAATATGAAGTGCCACACTAAAAATTAGTTTTTATATATTTGTGACTTTAATTTTAATTGTGATATTTTATAATTGCTTATTTATATATTTTACTGCTTGCATTAACGATTCCTGTTGTTAGACAATAAAATTAAATTAAAATTATTAATTTTAATTTATACTGGTTGTGCGGACATGTTAGTTTTTTGTATTTTTCCCACGTTAACTATAATCATGGTAACATATGCATATTAAAATAACCCATATAATGGAGCTAATTTAAGAAAAATATTATCAAGCTTTAATTTAAAAAAATTTATTTTACTACTACTTGTTGATAATGTTTATAATTATGACAGTCACTATTATAGGTTGTGGGTTGACTGGTGCTACGCTAGCACTAGCTCTTTCGAAATTAACTAAAGGAAATATTACTATTAATGTAATAGAAGCAGTCATGCCTGCTCTAGATAGTAGTTTTAGTAGTAGTTTGAGTGATCGCTATATCGCTATTACATATAGTACGTGTTGTGAATTAAAATCTATTGGAATTTGGTCAGTATTAGCATCATATGCTACTGCTATTACCTACGTAGAAGTCAGTAATAGTGGTACTTGTAGTAAAGTAGGTATTAATGCAGCCGACTACTATTTACCAGTACTAGGTTATGTTATTAATATTAATCATGCTAAAAAAAAATTATTTAATTTACTACAATTATCCACTGGGGTCAAAATATATTGTCCAGCTGTATTAAAGAATATTAATCGTAATAATCAGAATACTATTCTGACACTTGATAATGGTCAGCAATTAATTTCCCAACTTATGGTTGCAGCTGATGGTACTTTATCTAAATTAGCTGTGATGAGTGGTATTCGTTGGAATACTATCAATTATAAGCAGATTGCTGTTATAGCAGATGTAAGTACATCTTTACACCATAGAGGCTATGCATTCGAAATGTTTTCTATAAACAATGGTTCGTTAGCACTATTACCAATACAAGGAGGTAATAGCTCTTTAATATGGTGTCTTCCTGATAAATTTAAAACAGAAATATATAGTTGGAATAATATAAAATTTTGTCAGGTATTACAAAAAAAATTTGGGTGGCGTTTAGGAAAGATTAATGATGTTAGAGCGAGACAATATTATAATCTAAAGTTATGTTATGCTGAACGTCATATTACTCATCGTGTAGCACTAATAGGAAATGCAGCACAAACCTTACATCCTATTCTAGGTCAAGGTTTTAACCTTGGTCTTAGAGATGTAATAACACTAGCAGAAATTTTAAATAATGCATTAGTACAAGGCGATGATATAGGAAGTTATGCTGTATTAGTACGTTATCAGCAACGCCGTCTGCTAGATCAAAAAAAAATTATTTGTATAACAGATGGATTAGTTAAATTATTGACTAATAAAAATAATATTATCAGATTAGGACTTAACTTAGGGCTATTTGCTTTTGCTAATATCCCATGTTTACGTAATATATTAGTAAGACAAATATTATAATAATAGTTAATATAAAATAATTTATGCAAATACACAAATTTGATCTAGTAATAAATGGTGGTGGTATAGTTGGTCTTGCATTAGCTTGCGGAGCAATAAAAAATAATTTAAGAACATTAGTTATTGAGCAGAAAGAATTTTTTACATCATTACATAGTAGTAAGATTAGAGTATCAGCTATTAATACAGCTAGTAGCCTATTACTAAAGTATTTGCAAGTATGGAATGACCTTTTATCTAAAGGTGCTAATCCTTATCACCAAATAGAAGTTTGGGATAAAGATAGTTTTGGAAAAATTACCTTTGATTGCGGTAATGTAGGTTATCAACAGTTAGGTTATATTATCGAAAATAATGTAATTAAGCAAGCAATGTTAGATAACATTAGCAAAATGAATCATTGCAAATTATTAACTTCAGCTTCATTACGTGATATAGTCTGGGGTAACAAAGAAGTATTAATGACTCTAGATAATGATCAAAAAATTACTTCTAAATTAGTAGTAGCAGCTGATGGTGCTAATTCTTGGCTACGAAATTACGCAGATATTCCACTTACATTTTGGGATCAAAAACATTCTGCATTATTAGCTACTATTAGTACAGAACTACCGCATGAAGGTATTGCGCGACAAATATTTCATGGTAATGGTGTTCTAGCATTACTACCTTTAGTAGATAAACATCTAAATGCTATTGTTTGGTCTATGAATTCAGATTTAGCACAACAGCTGTTAGTAACCTCTGAAGTAAATTTTAATGCAATATTAGCTAAATCTTATGACTTAGCTTTAGGTTTATGTACCCTTAAGGATGAACGTAATATTGTACCTATTAGGGCAAGTTATGCACGTAATTTTGTTGCTAATAGATTAGTACTAATTGGTGATGCAGCTCATACGATGCATCCACTAGCAGGGCAGGGAGTTAATCTAGGATTAATGGATACAGCTGAATTATTAAGCCAAATTAATCAGTTGAATAAAGTTGGTAAAGATATTGGTAGCTACTTGTCTTTGCGACGTTACGAACGTAATCGTAAGTATAAAGTTGCGCAGATGCTAACTGGCATACAAGTTGTGAGGGGGTTATTTGATGGAAATAATCCATTTAAAAAATTATTACGTGGTATTGGTTTACAACTAGTGGATACTAGTCCTAGTATTAAGCAGTTATTTATTAATAAGGCTATGGGTTTAAATGATATGCCTTCTTGGCTATTATTTAATGATGTTAGTTAACTATTGATAGCTAAAACTAAGGTAAATAAATGTACCAAAATTTCTATAATATGCTTAGTACATACACGTGTACTAGTAAAAAGTAAAAAATGTTGAACAAATAAATAATAACATTATTAGTCCATTAAGTGTCTACATTTTCTGAGTACAGAACGAACTGCAACCTAACTGTAGTAATTTTCGACCCTTATAAAATATTTTATTATGTTCATTTTTAGCTATTGAAAAACCTAATAATACCGCTGCTTCAGGTATATTAAATGTAATAATAGAAACTAATTGTAATAGTTAGTTTGTTATGCTAAAGATTTAATTATCATATAATAATTTTGTAAAGTTTTTAGATACAATCAAATAATATAAAACTATAAATAGAATTTTATTTCTAGTAGCAACTACACTAATTATATATTTTTGCGCATAGTAAACCAATTATTAATCTATCAATATGTACATCACTCAGTACTGATTGTAGTTGTGTATCTACACAATTAGCACTAATTTTGTGCAGTACCCAGCAATTATTTTTTGCTACTCAGCATGTACTTAATGATTTTATATAATTACCTAAAGCTGAAAATCTAAAATTTTTATAATACTTATTAAGTACACATATTAAAGTTACTTAATCAAGTTAGTTAATTATTCCCATTCAATAGTTGCAGGTGGTTTTCCAGAAATATCATATACTACACGAGAAATACCATATATTTCATTGATAATTCTATTAGAAATTTTTTCTAGTAATTCATAAGGGATATTTGCCCATTTTGCAGTCATAAAATCAATAGTTTCTACTGCACGTAATGCAATTACTCTTTCATATTTACGGTTATCACCCATAATTCCCACTGAGTATATCGGTAAAAGAACAGCAAAAGCTTGGCTTAACTTATTGTATAAATTAGCTTCATGAAGTTCTTCGATAAAAATATAATCTGCTTTACGTAATAAATCACAATATTCTTTTTTTACTTCTCCTAATACTCTAATTCCTAGTCCTGGTCCTGGAAAAGGATGACGATACAGCATATTATACGGTAACCCTAGTTCTATACCTATTTTACGCACCTCATCTTTAAATAGTTCTTTTATAGGTTCTATGAGTTTCAGTTTTAGTTTGTTTGGTAATCCACCAACATTGTGATGTGATTTAATTACATTAGTTTTACTTATACTTACTGTTGAAACTGAAGATTCGATAATATCAGGGTATATAGTACCTTGTGCTAACCATTTTACCGGTTTTTTTAAACTTAGTGCTTGTTCTTCGAAAATTTCAATAAAAACTCTTCCTATAGTTTTTCTTTTTATTTCTGGATCAAAAATTCCATGTAACTCTCTTAAAAAACGATTTTCTGACTTAATAGATATTATCTTTAGACCAAAATTTTTACTAAAAATTTCTAATACTTGATTTGCCTCATTAAGGCGTAGCAAACCATTATCAATAAAAATACATGTAAGATTATCGCCTATTGCCTTATGTAACAATATAGCGGTAACGGTAGAATCTACCCCACCAGATAGTCCCAAAATAACTTTTTCGTTACCTACTTTTTCTCTTATATAATTTATAGCATCAATTGTAATCTGCTTGGGTGTCCACAATGCTTTACAGTTGCAGATATCCAGTACAAAATTTTTAATAATTTGTTGTCCCTGACTGGTATGAGTAACTTCAGGATGAAATTGAACCCCGTAAATAAGTTTGTCTTCGTTAGCAATAATAGCAAATGGACAATTTTTAGTGCTAGCAATAGAAAAAAAATTTTTGGGAATAGAAGTAATATGATCAGTATGACTCATCCATACATCTAATAATAATTGACCATATTCATTTGTATAATATTTCATATTACGTACTAGTGGACTATCTTTAATTACTACTAACTTAGTAGAGCCAAATTCTCTATTTGTAATTGTTTTTTTTACCTGTCCACCGAGCTGCACAGTTATAGTTTGCATCCCATAGCAAATTCCTAATATTGGTATACCAGCCTTAAATACATACTCGGAAATACGTGGGCTATTATTATTTGTAGTACTTTCTGGCCCCCCAGACAGAATAATACCAGATGGAGAAAATTCACGTATTTGCGCTTCAGTTATATCCCAAGATCTTATTTCAGAATATACTCCTAATTCACGTATTCTGCGAACTAATAACTGAGAATATTGCGACCCAAAATTTATAATTAAAATGCGAGATGCATGATTATTCATGGTTAATTTTTTTGTTAGAAATCAATTTTATAACATACGATAGTTAGGTGGTTCTTTAGTTATATCTACATCGTGAACATGGCTTTCTTTAATTCCAGCACCACTTATACGGACAAATTCTGCTTTTGTGCGTAATTCTTCGATAGAAGCACAACCAGTTAGTCCCATACAGGAACGTAATCCTCCCATGTGTTGATGCACTACTTCCGTTAAGCTTCCTTTGTATGCTACACGTCCTTCGATACCTTCAGGTACTAACTTATCGGTAGCATGATTAGTTTGGAAGTAGCGATAAGATGAACCTTGAGACATAGCTCCTACTGAACCCATACCCCTGTAAGTTTTGTATGATCGTCCTTGGTATAGTTCAATATCCCCCGGTGACTCTTCTGTCCCAGCAAATAATGAGCCAACCATAACGCAATTAGCACCAGCAGCAATCGCTTTAGCAATATCACCTGAGAAACGAATCCCCCCATCAGAAATTACTGGAATATTACTACCTTCTAGTGCTTCTACCACTTCAGCAATAGCAGTAATTTGTGGTACTCCTACCCCAGTAATGATACGTGTCGTGCATATAGAGCCAGGACCAATACCAACTTTTACTGCGTTAACTCCTGCTTCTATTAGTGCAAGTGCACCAGCACCAGTTGCAATATTTCCACCAATAATTTCTAGTTCTGGATATTTTTTACGTATTTGACGTATACATTGTAGTACTCCTTCTGAGTGACCATGTGAAGAATCAATTAGTAGAATATCAAGTCCTACAGCAATTAAAGATTCTACTCTTTTGTAATCACCAGCACCAACTGCTGCACCAACATATAAACGACCCTCTTGATCTTTACAAGCATTAGGTTTTTTTTCTGCTTTATGAAAATCTTTTACTGTAATCATGCCTATAAGATTAAATTTGTTATCAACAACTAGCGCTTTTTCAACACGTTTTTCATGCATTTTCATTAAAACTACTTCGCGTAATTCTCCTTCTTTTACTGTAACTAATCTATCTTTAGGAGTCATAAAAGTAGCTACTGGTAAAGTGAGATCAGAGACACAACGAACGTCACGATCTGTAATAATACCAACTAATTCTTTAGCATCAGTAACAACTGGATAACCAGCAAAACCATTACGAGCAGTCAGTACTTTTAATTCTAATATTGTAGTATAAGGAGTTACACATTTTGGGTGAATTAAAACACCACTTTCATGACGTTTGACACGTTTTACTTCATCTGATTGACATTCGATAGACATATTTTTATGAATAAAACCAATGCCACCTTCTTGTGCTAAAGCAATAGCTAATCTTGATTCTGTAACTGTATCCATTGCAGCTGCAAGCATAGGAATATTTATAAAAATTTTTTTAGTTACTTGCGTAACTAAATTTACTTTTTTAGGTAGTACCTTAGAATATGCAGGAAGTAGCATAACATCGTCGAAAGTAAGTGCTTTTTTAGCAATACGTAGCATAGCAAACTCTCACTAGAGTATAGGTGAAATGATCATATATTGCCATGACATTATACAGAATGGAGTCTATTGTCTCCAGCACTGTTTAATAAATTATGTTATATTTTTATACTAAAACTAGTAATTATTGTTAGTGTATTAATATTTTTAAAAAAATTATTTTTTTACACAACTCAACTAGTTATTTAGTCATTAACTAATTTATAAAAAACTTTTCAGGTTATAAT